>JAPKYR010000092.1 GCA_026394215.1 bacterium | reverse complement strand
GCGATTGTTGAAAGGCATGAGATCGCGCTTCCCGAATGGCTGCCGTCAGGATTCAAAATGGTCGGCGGACGGCGTCTGATGAATTTCGATCAACCCGCTATCGGTGGGGACTACATGCCGGGTATGGGATTAGGCCAGATGCCTGAAATGGGACCGGGTGGAGGAGGTCCTCCCGGGGTCGGGGGACCAGATGTAGAAGGTCCGGGCGGCGGGCGATTCGATCCCGGGCAGTTCAGGGATCAGGGCGGACATTTCCAGACAGTTTATTCTGACGGTCTGAATACTATATCAATCGTCCAACTTCCTCCCGGCAGACTGGGAGAAGGTTTAAGAGATCCGAGTCGTGCGGAAGGCATATTGGATTCCAAAGCCGACGAAGTCTGGCGGCTTTTCCATACGGGCATGGCCGGAGTGTTTATCCCCAATGCAGTTGTTCTGGTTTTTGGCGAAGTATCTCCCGATGTCGCGCGCCAAATCGCTGACAGCATACCGGTTGATCCGATTGTTCCTCCCGACCAACTTAATCCTGATAATCTTTTTCCTCCAGGATCGGACCAGGGTTTCCCGAATCCGGGATTCGGCGGTCCACCTTCCGACCGTCCATTCGGCGGTGGAATGGGCCGAGGACATCGAAGCGACGGTGGTTCGGAAGAGAATCCCCCAGCGGATCAGGGTTCTGAATAATAGAAGAACAGCAGTTTACACATATGCTGGGCTTTGGTATATTTTTGGAACGTGAAGGGGAAGATTAATAGAAAGTGCAAGAAGTCCCCGCATCCTGTTTTTTTGTTATAATCATCGATGAATCAACTGAGAGGGAATTCTGAGGACGGGTGCTGGATATTTTGGAGGCTATCTCGATTACCGAATGTTGCTTTATGCGTTGAAATATAATCTCGGACTACTTTGAGATTGGAGGGCTACAATGCCTGTTGAAGCAGAATTCTGGAAGGTCAACGATGACAAAGCCGAGAGAATTGAGTTCTCCGTATTTCCATCTGAGAAAAGGCTTGAGTCCATTCTAGCAGAGGATATTTCCATCCTTGATCCGAGCTTGATGCTTATAGGACGGCAGGTTGTAACATCCTATAAGAAAATCATTGACATGCTTGCCATTAAAGCAGATGGTACTTTGGTTGTCATTGAGTTGAAACGGGATATGACTCCCAGGGACTCAGTAGCCCAGATTCTTGATTATGGCTCATGGATAAAGAACCTAAGCAGTATCGACATAGCTGATATTTTCGAGGAGTACGTACACAAATGGCAGCCTAAATTAGAAAAGTCATCTTTGAACCAGGTGTTTTGCAGGCAGTTCGGATTCAATAGTATGCCCGATTCAATCAATGAAAATCATGAATTGGTTATTGTAAGCTCCGGACTTGACAACAGTTCTGAACGAATTATCCACTACCTCTATGAAAATTACGGTGTAGCAATCAATGCGGTGTTTTTCAGGTTCATTCAAGACGACGAAAGAGAATACCTGAGCCGTGTTTGGCTTCAGGACCCAACAGAAACTGAAAAAAATGCACCGCAAAGGCAAATCGAAGAAAGCTGGAATGGCGAGTATTATGTATCTTTTGGGGAAAATGAAGATCGACATTGGGAAGATGCCAGAAAGCATGGGTATATCTCGGCCGGTTTTGGTGAATGGTACAGCAGGACCCTAAATCTTCTGGAAGTAGGATCCAGGATTTGGGTCAACTCTCCGGGCTATGGATACGTTGGAGTGGGAAAAGTAATTGGAGAAGTTGAGCCAATTACGGAATTCAAGGTGAAGGACGAAAAGGGGAGAATGGTGCGGAATGCGAAGTGCAACATGACAAACCAACCGTCCAGAATCAAAGAACTTCTTGACCGAGCCAAAGAGCTGGCACAAGAGTACAAGGAGCTTACAGGCAAACCTTTGGGAATCACGAGCGAGATCGCAGAATTTTATGCTGCTGATCTTCTTGGTCTCGAACTGACCGCGGCAAGGCAGCCTGGATACGATGCGGTACGGCGGGAGAATGGAAAGGAAATAAGGATTCAGATTAAAGGGAGATGCTTCCCAGCAGATGCGAAACCAGGTCAGCGTATAGGGGCTATTCGACTGGAGAAGAACTGGGATGTTGTCGTGCTAGTCTTGATGGATGAGTGTTTCGAAGTCTTAAGTATCTACGAAGCGGATAGATTGGACATAGAGATGGAATTGTGTGCTCCAGGTTCTAAAGCCAGGAATGAAAGGGGTGCCTTGGGTGTAAATAAATTCAAGTCCATCGCTCGGTTGCTCTGGAAGCGTTAAAACGTTGAATCAGCCCGCGTGCCGTCCACCGCGCAAAATATTTTTAACCTCTATTAATTTCCCCAAAAACACTGAACCTGAATTCCCGCTCTCGACTCTTTAAAAGTAAGCAAGCCTGAAGATTTACTAATTAATACACTGTCCATCTGAACCTCCAAAATTGCCAGATTGGGAAGCGGGTCGGAAGAACCCGCCACCCCCGGCCAGACAGGTCGGGGGTGTTTAATGTGATACCCTCAAACCGTGGCATGCGACTCCGGCGCATGAAAAACCGTTTTATGTGATTCCAGCACATAAGGTTACGAATTTTCATGTGCCGGAGGCACATGACACGGTTTGAACATTCGCAGGATGCGAATGACACATTCCTTTTTTCCCTTTAAGATGTATAATCCCGTCCATGAGACTTGCCCTTGATATCGGCGGTACTTTTATCAAATCCGCGTGTTTAACCGACACCGGCGAAATCGTGCACTCAATGAAATTCCCGACCGACCCGTCCCTCCCAAACGAAAAATTCGCGGAGCAGGTAATAAAAATTGGCCGTGAGACAATGACCACCCAGGGCGGGGAATTTTCCTATGTCGGGGTCGGAATGGCGGGATTTATCGACGGAATCAGGGGGATTGTTTATGAAAGCCCTAATATTCCAGGGATACATAATCTGGAATTGAAAAAAATAGTTTCAGCCGAAATCGGGATTCCGACATGGATCGAAAACGACGCGAACGCGGCGGCATGGGGGGAATACAAATTCGGAAACCATGAAAGCCCGGACAATATGCTGGTCCTGACACTCGGGACCGGCAACGGCGGCGGGCTTGTTTTGAACGGGAAATTATTCCGAGGCGCGCATGGACTTGCCGGCGAAATCGGCCAGATGGTCTATGAGCCGTGGGGGCACGATTGCCCCGGCGGCGCGAAGGGATGTTTCGAGCATTACACCGGGAAAGCTGGATTGATAAATGACTACAGGATTCTTTCCGGATCGAATTTATCAGTAGAGCCGAAAGAAATCAACGAACGGGCGAATTCGGGCGAAAAAGCCGCGATCCAGGCGTGGGAGAGATACGGAGAACGTCTCGGAATCATGCTCGCGTCGGTGGGAAACCTCCTCGATCTCGATCTTGTTGTATTGACAGGCGGACTTATCGGCGGGTGGGATAATTTTTATGAATCGCTGATGCACTCTATAAAAGAACACCTGATAACTCCGCACAAGGAAGTCCTGAGGGTGAAAAAATCGACTCTTGGCGGCGATGCGGGTATTTTAGGTGCGGCATTTCTTGACAATTCGATGTAGAATATACTGAAATTAAAGGCGGAGGAGTGCGGGGGGTGATGGTTAAATGTTTATAAAAATTATTTTGTTAATATACGTTATATTTATCGGCCTGTTTCAATATGACGCGCCGACCCCGAGGGTTTCATCGGACTACACCGATACATCGGCGGGATTCACGCTGAGTTACCCGGTCTACTGGGAGATCACGACCGATATCGATGAAATCCTCTCGATCCAGGACGGCGATATCGACTTGATCCATGAGGAGAATCTGACCGACGCCGAACGCGCGGCATACAAGGTGCTCGTGCATGTGTCGGGAAATCCCGACTATGTATCGAATATCGCGGTGCTTGTTCACTCTCTCAATGCAAACGGGACTGCACGATACAACGACAGCGAATCGGCTGTCCAGGCGGTAGCTTCCGATTTCGACAGGAATAGGGAGTCCGGAACATTTTTACTTGAGGAAACTTATCTTGGCGAGAGCCACACGTTCGTATATCGGCGAAATGTGGATATAGAAGGCTGGAGCGATGATATCCGCATCACTTACTATCTTACGGCAAGCACATCCAAGGCATATATGCTTGTAGAAACCGCGCATGTCAGTGAGCTGAGCGACGTAGATGTCGACCAGTTAAATCAGGCAATACAGTCGTTCAGGGTTATGGCGAATGAAACCGGATCGCTCGACCCGAGTCTCGACTGGGGAGCATTCAAACCCGGCGAAGATACTGAAAATCCGGTCAGCTCCGACATTGGCCGCGTTCAGATTCTTGAGGAGTTCGACAATAACAGGAACGGATGGCCGGTAAGCGACGATTCAAGGGTCGCCGACGGGCAATACATTCTCGACAGCACAAAGGGATTTCCGTTCACGGTCAGAAACACCGGAATGGGGCAGATCGCGTTCGATTTCGAGTGCCTTGGGGATGTAACTTTTATTGACGGCGATGAGACTGCGGGATACGGCATCGTGTTCGGATATCGCGACGACGACAACTATTTCGCTTTTCTTGTCACGCAGTCCGGTCAATGGCTCGCGATCGAGGAGCGCAACGGGGTTGTCGAACAGCTAGTCCCGTGGACAGAATCGCAATTTCTCGATGGCGACACGCACACGTTACGGGTCGCGGGGGATTATCAGACATTGAACGAGCCGGAACTCACCCACCGGTACGCGGTATTTTTCTATATCGATGACAATCCTGTGGGAAATATCCGGGTCAATCGCGTGCTCGATATGTCGGGATGGTACGGGGTATTTGTATCGAGCGACCTTCTCGTGGGCTTCAACTGGTTCGAGACGAAGAATTATCTTGAGGACGCGATAATGACACTGGACAGGTATGAGTAGGACGTCCTGCTAGTCGGACCTTCACCTGTGTTGTGACCACAAATTAATAGCCACAAGAATTGCGATAACCAGAATGTAGATAGCAAATCTCACGATCCAGTCCTTTAGTGTATATTCCCTGAATCTTTTTCGTTCATTTTCGGTAAACATCACCGTGCGTAAATAAGCCAAAAGAAGCCCAACAATGATGATGCCCAAGACCAATAGTAAGATACCCAAGGCTTCCATGATTTTTTACCCTCTCAACGCACGATTGACAATATAACGTCCCCAATACGGGTACGATAGTACCCAATTTAGGGACGATTCACAACGATGTTTGGTTGAGCGAATTGCTGCAAACTCGGATAATATTTCCCCCCGATTTTCTGCTAAAATACCCCTCTATGTCTTTCAATCTTAAAGCAGTTCTATTCGATCTCGACGGGGTGCTCGTACATTCCCCGCTCGATCTTCCAGCGATCAAGCGCGAGCTGTTCGGCGATGCGTCGGTATTTATTATCGAGGGAATAGAAGCCCTGCCGCCACATGAGCGGGAGGAGAAAAATAGGATTCTTCTTCAAAGAGAACTTGAGGCCGCCGCCGATGCGAATATCGACCCTGATGTGGATGAATTATTTTCATGGATTGAGTCAAGATCGTTAAAAAAGGGGATCATCACACGGAACTGCCGCGAAGCGGTGAATTTAATTGCCGGAAATCATTGCGTGGATTTCGGAGTAATAATCGCAAGGGAAGATGCTCCTCCGAAACCCGATCCCGGTTCTGTTTTGGCAGCGTGCAGAATCCTCGAAGTCGATCCTGTCGATTGCGTAATGGTTGGGGATTACCTGTTTGATATCGAAGCCGGGAAAAATGCGGGATGCAGGACGGTTTTTCTCGAAACTGATAAATTCAAGCATCTTGAACCGGATGCGGACGCGAAGATCGGGTCGCTTGGCGAGTTGATAGATGTTCTGGAACGATGGATGGAGGAGTGAAGCTCAAAAAAGTAATCAGAGGGATTTGGCTCTAAAACCTCAATCTATCAATCGGTTTACCAATTAACAATCTTGTAATAAACAGGATTGCTTCCGATTCGGCGACGGGATCCTTCTGCCTTGGAGGTTCCTTGATAGCCAGTATAAGCATCCCCGCGAAAACCCTTGCTATAGCTCCCGCCAAAAGCATCACTCGAATGTCGTCAAGCCTTATCCCGACCCATGAAAATGTAGCGGCGTCACCGATAAGTTCTGAAATTTTTCCGGCGCTGGCGGCGAAAATAAATCCAGCCAGGCCGCCCATGCCGGTCAATACTCCGAATAGCCCGGCGCGTTTTTCGCTTGGAGCCTGGGCGATGACCAGATTTGTCAGAGTGAGGTTGACCGCAGGCCAGAAAATCCCGCATGCGAGGGCGTCGATGAAGATAGTAATCGGCATCCATCCGAAAATGTGCGGCATATCGTTTGGGGTAAATACCGAAAGAAGCGGCTGCCAGAATACGCCCAGCCACGCATACATCAGGACATTCCGGTTGCCGAATTTATCGGATAAGCGTCCCATGACGGGTGTTATCGCGGTCGACATCGCGTTGACAACCCAGATATAGGCGGTAATGCCCATCCAGGACATATGTAGCTTATTGATAAAAAACTGCATATACATTCCGGACGTAATCCCGGCGGCGATGTAAATCCCTACCCATGTTATCGCGATCTTCCGGGCATTGGGTTCATTAAGAGTTTCCCATATATTTAACCAGCCGGTGGTGGCGAGATTTTTCATTCGGCGCACAGGCTGGAAAAAAAGCCCGGTCTGCGACGCCATCGCGAAAAACACCGAAATCAGGATAAGCACTATGATCACATTCATGTAATCGGCTTCTGAGCTTATCAAATTACGGATGACATCGGTGATGGGGATGACGATATTAGTTGACTGTTGAAGACCGGACCAGCCTTCGAAAAGCGTTTTGAATTTATCTGCGTATGTGCTTGCGATTGTCAGTCCGATCAGGCCGATAAATCCGCAGATTGCGCCTCTGACGCCGAAGTACATCCCCCTTATCTGCTCCGGGACGAGGTCGGACACCCAGCTTAACCAGCCAAGGACCCCCCAGGAATGGGTAATATTGCTTAGAGCGGTAACGGCAATGATGAACCAGATTTTCTGGTTGTTGCTCATTGGAAAGAAAAATAATAGCAGGAGGAGGAGCCACATATTGCGGCTGAACCCTTCCGCCCAGAGTGTCAGGGGCTTCCGGACGTCCCTGGATTGAATAATATTCGCGGCGGGAAGGCCGAAAATCTGGCATAGAAGAGGAATGCTGTTGAGGACTGCAAACTGGAAAGGATCGGCATGGAGTACTACCGCGAGGCCGTTCACGACGATGACGGTAATGATATTCCAGTAGACTCCGAACAGGGAACCTTCAAGAATTGAGAGCCTGAGTGCGTTTGCTACGGGTCTTGCTATGCGCATGGTAACTACAAATAGTGTACTGAATGAGAGGGGATTATAGACCTGTTGTTTCCTGAAAATAAGGGAATATCAAAAAAATATAGACGGGATAAGGGTTTCCAATGTCCCTTGAGGATTAGATTCAGGATTGAATAAAGCCGTTGGACAGGGATAAGCGGAAGACCATAGTCGGATTTTACGGGCTGCTTTTATCTAAAGATAAGATATACACCGTTAGCACTTGCCCGGTTAATCCAAAAATGATAAGTTTGCGCTTTCCACAGCCTTCGGCAGTTGGAATTTTTGTTGCATATCATTAAAGGTGATACCCGTTATGGCTTCGGATGATCCAAAGGATACTGAAGCCACGCCTGGGGAGATACGGTGGCGGGTTCTACCGCTTGCCGAAAATGCGTGGCGTTCATTACTTCTGGTAGTAATAATTATTGCTGCGTGTTACGGCGTCTGGTCCTGGACTGAATTGGGTGGATTTGTTCTTCTCGCTTTCATTTTGCTGGTCGTGTCCATAGCGCCGTTCATTTTTCCGACACGCTACCATATGAACAGCGAGGGACTTGAAATTATTTTTCTCGGAATACGCAATTTCCGGGGCTGGGAAGAATATAGAAATTTTTACCCGCACGATGTGGGAGTACACCTGTCGCCTTTCAAGGAACTGACCAGACTCGATCCTTTCAGGGGGAATTTTATAAGGTTTTCACCCGGGAATCGTGGCGAAGTAATCGGCTTCCTGGACCGGCATATCAAGAGAGCCGGGAAAGCCGATGGTGAGCGCGGAGATAAGGCAAAACAGGGCGAGTCAGAAGAGAGAAAATGACAGCAGGCGATGAAAATACGGCGAAATCGGGTATGACTTTCAGAGAAAAACTGGGTCATGCGTTTGCTATCGGAGGAGAAAACGATAAACTTCTCGACGATGAGGTTGAGCTTCTGAGAGATATCGCGGGCAATATCCAGAAGAGGGGACTGACTGCCGCGGCGATTCCATTCCTGCTTTTTAACAGGCCTTTAAATATGGTGGGGGCGAATACGCTACAGATGGGTGAATTTTTCCTGACACTCAAACCTGTTGAGGCATTCCTTATGCGATTCATGGGTCCGAAAGCCACCCATGAGCGACTTGTCAGAACAATTGAAAAACGCTGCTCGATCGAAAAGCTGATCGAGTTTCTCGAAGCCCATGAAAATCAGGGCTGATGAAAGGTAAGTTTTTAAATGTTTAAGAAAAACGATCCGAATTTAAGAGTTATCCTGGCCACAGACTGCGGCTCAACGACAACCAAAGCCATTTTAATTGAGAAAATCGGCGATGAGTATCGCCAGACCTACCGTGGAGAGGCTCCTACGACGGTTGAAGCTCCATTTGAGGATGTAACCAAGGGCGTGCTTAACTCCATCAGCGAAATCGAGGACCTGTCGGGACGGAAGTTCCTTGAAGGGGAGCAAATAATCCATCCCGCAAACGGTGATACCGGATGCGACATCTATATTTCGACCTCATCGGCAGGCGGTGGTTTGCAGATGATGGTCGCGGGGGTAGTCAAGCAGATGACCGCGGAGTCCGCTGAACGCGCAGCTTTGGGAGCAGGCGCGATCGTCATGGACGTGCTGGCTATCAACGACAAACGTCTTCCGCATGAAAGAATCGAGAGAATCAGGCAACTCAGGCCGGACATGATCCTTCTGGCAGGCGGGACTGACGGCGGCGACATGATAAAAGTAGTCGATATGGGCGACCAGATCGTCGCTGCCGACCCGCGTCCACGCCTTGGTATTTCCTACCAGCTTCCGATTATTTTCGCCGGGAATAAGGAAGCAAGACCGATAATTCAGAAAAACCTGGGTGAAAAATTCGCGCTTACAATGACGTCGAACATCCGTCCTACGCTCGAAGAGGAAAATCCATGGGAAGCGCGGCAGAAAATACAGGATTTATTTGAAGAGCATGTAATGGCGCAGGCTCCAGGCTATAACAAGCTGATTGAATGGACGTCGGCGCCGATTATGCCGACGCCGGCAGCGGTCGGGCTTATTATCAGAACTATCGCGGAGAAGGAAGGCATCAACGTAATCGGAGTTGATATCGGCGGCGCGACGACGGACGTATTTTCGTATTTCCGCGTCGAAAACGAGGGGATATTCAACCGGTCGGTTTCCGCCAACCTTGGCATGAGTTACTCGGTGTCGAACGTTATGGCTGAGGCGGGGCTTGAAAATGTCATGCGGTGGGCGTCATTCGATATCGAGGAAGAGGATATCAGGAACAGGATCAAGAACAAAATGATCCGCCCGACCACGATCCCGCAACTTCTGGACGAACTGATTATCGAGCAGGGGCTTGCGAGAGAAGCGCTGAGGCTTGCGTTCGAGCAGCATAAATCGCTCGCGGTCGGGTTGAAGGGAATCCAGCAGCAGAGAGATATCGGGGATGCTTTCGAGCAGGATGATTCCGGCACAACACTTATAAAAATGATGGAACTTGATCTCCTGGTTGGCTCTGGCGGCGTGATGAGTCACGCACCAAGGCGTTCGCAGTCGATGATGATGCTGATCGACGCTTTCCAGCCTGAGGGGACAACCCGTCTCGCTGTGGATTCAATCTTCATGATGCCGCATCTGGGCGTTTTAACTACAGTTCACGATAAAGCCGCAACTGAAGTATTCAACAAGGACTGCATAATCTACCTTGGCACATGTTTCGCTCCGAAGGGAGAAATGAGATTCGGCGACAGGGCTTTTACTTACAAATTAGAGATGGAAACAGGGGAAGTACATGAAGGGGAAATGAAATTCGGCGAGATCAAATTGATACCTTACGGCTTTAATGATAAGGGACTTCCACTCAGAGGAACCGGGACAATAAACCCTTCCAGAAACCTGGACATGGGATCCGGAAAGGGCAGAGCGGTCAAGGGGGAGATTTTCGGCGGAGTTGTCGGGATCGCACTTGATGCAAGAGGCAGACCTTTGAAGTTTCAGAAGGACAGGCAGGAAAGGGTTAAACAGCTCGATAACTGGTGCAGCGCTTTCGATGCGTATCCTGCACGGAAGGGAGGAAAATAGTCATGGCGCACGCATATACTCCCGGACTCAGGGTAACCAGACAAGCTGCAATTGAGAAAGAACGAATCCTCCCGCTCAAGGGAAATGTCGAGGTTAAGGTCGGAGATAAGGTAAAAGCGGATACAATTGTCGCCAAAACAGAACTTCCCGGAGATGTGACAATTGTGAATGTCATGGGGCTTTTGGGAATAGAAGCGAACGAAGTCGCTGAATACATGATTAAAAAGCCTGGTGAGAAGATCGTAAAGGACGAGATACTTGCTGAAGCAAAACCCCTTCTCCCGTTTCTTAAATTCATGTCGGGGAAGGTAAAATCACCTATTGACGGGACTGTTGAGAAGGTAAACGATATTACAGGGCAGGTATATCTCAGGGAACCGCCTCAGCCGGTAATTGTCAGGGCATATATCGAGGGTGTTGTGACAGAAGTAATCCCGCTGGAAGGGGTAAAGGTAAAAACCAATGCGACTTTCATACAGGGGATTTTCGGAGTCGGCGGCGAGACAAACGGCATAATTACGATGGCGGTTGTCAGCCCATCGATAGAATTGAAACCGGAATTCATCAAGCCTGAGCATAAAGGGAAAATTCTGGTCGGAGGATCGTATGTCGGGATCGGTGCGATAAGGAAGGCAATTGAACTTGGAGTTGTCGGGATAATATCCGCCGGGATGTCGGACCATGACCTCAAAGAGCTGCTTGGATACGACCTTGGCGTTGCCATTACCGGTCACGAGGACCTCGGATTGGCAATCATCATCACAGAGGGATTCGGCCGTATCGACATGGCGAACCGCACGTTCAACTTATTAAAAGAGAGAGAGGGATTCAGGGCTTCCATATCGGGAGCGACCCAGATCCGCGCCGGCGTCATCCGTCCGGAGATTATTATCCCGCTATCAAAGGAAGAGCTTGCGGGAGAAAATGAAGCGAAGGTCGATGCGAAAGATGGCGTTAAGGGCGGCGACCCGGTCAGGATCATCCGCGAACCGAATTTCGGCAAACTCGGGAAAGTTAAGGGATTGATCCCTGACTTGATGGTCATGGAATCGGAGACGAAGGTGCGTGTTATGGAAGTAACGCTTGCGGATGGAACTGATTTTATAGTCCCACGCGCGAACGTGGAGATTATCGAGGATTAAAATCGGACCGGGGACGTGACCCGGGTCTGTTAACCATAATGAGTACCCACTTTATCGCCTGGATTGCACGGCGATAAAAAAAAGGAGTGCCAATGAAAAAAATTCCCAGGATTGTAGGCACATGGTGGCCCGTCTGCTTGATTCTTGCCATGTTCCTGTTCCTTCTTCCCGCGGCTTTCGCCCAGGATACCGGAACCGGGACAGGCGACAAGACTGTGTCAGGCGGAGCCGCCGGAGACACTGAAGCCGTCGATGTCAGCGCCGCTGAAGGGGAAGCGTCTGATATTCTGGCTGTCTCCGCTAGTACAGTAAATACTGAAGACGAGCCGGTTCAACTTGAACTGCAGGAGATTTCAGTTGTTACACCGGAACCCGTTTATGTATGGAATTTTCAGAAACCTCAGAGCTACAATGTGAAGGACCGCATCAGCGATGAGGGCGGTGCGTTCGCGCTCACATGGCTTCCGTCATCGACCGATGAACAGATGACCCAGGTAGTAAATCCCGACACTGGCGAAACGACTGAATCGCCGGCATATGAATACTGGGTTTTTCAGTCCCAGACCGGTGAACCCGGGACATGGGGACAGTCGGATCAATTCGCGGCGAACTCACAGTATACATGGGAAGCCCCGCAGTATTTCGGGTTCTTCCTGTCGGCCAATAACCATGGCAATAACAGCCATTATTCAATTTACGAGATTCTCTATCCCGCGACCGGAATATACGAGTATTCCATCGATATGATGAGAATCCCGAATCCCGAAAAACCGGAGGAAATGATCGTCGATCCTGCCCGCACAAACGAAGTTGTGATAACCGCAAAAGTATTCGATCTTTCCTTAACGGATTACTCATCGATCCAGGTTTATTGCGATCTCAGGCCGTTTGGCGGACAAAAAGTGGCTTTGACTTACCAACCGCCGGAACCCGGTTCTGAACCTGCACCGTGGGATAATATTTTCACGGGAACCGGAACCGTCCTCCCTGAAAAAGTGAGCATTACAAAGCCGTACTGGATTCTACTCACCGCTCCGGTCCATGGTAAAGCGAAATCGGTTATTGAGATTCAGCCGACTCTCGACAAGTTGACCAATATTACTATGATCGTCGGTTCGGGCAATGTGTCCCCGGTTCCGGATAACCGCTACGACCATTTCTTCCGTCTATATGCAGTGCCTGCGGGGTACGTGCTTCCCGAAGGCAGCGATTTGCCTCCGGACGAATGGATGATCGGAAACCAGACCGGACCGGTGAAAGCCAGATCGAACTGGTGGAACACAGCAAGAACCAACAGCGCTCTCTGGTCGGTACTGATATGTTGCGCGGTTATGTTCTATATATTGCATGCTCGGCGCGGGGCCAGCCTCTTCCTTCGCCGTATAGCGGGTCTTGACCATGTAGAGGAAGCAATTGGCCGCGCCACAGAGATGGGGCGACCGATTCTTTATACATGCGGACTTGGCTATGTCTCCGATATCGCGACAATCGCGAGTATAAATATTCTCGGACAGGTCGCCCGAAAAGTTGCCGATTACGAAAGCCGCCTGATAGTTCCGTCTCGCGACCCGATCATTATGGCGGTCTGCGAAGAAGTAATTCAAGAGGCGTATATCGATGCCGGACGCCCGAATTCGTACAACAAGGACGATGTTTTCTTTCTTACCGACGACCAGTTTGCGTATACAGCGGCGGTCAACGGTATCATGGTTCGCGAAAAACCGGCGACGATTATGATGATGGGATTGTTTTACGCTGAGAGCCTTCTGCTTGCCGAAACAGGTGCTTCGACTGGGGCGATTCAGATCGCTGGTACCGACGCTCTCGCGCAATTGCCGTTCTTCATTACGGCATGCGATTACACATTAATCGGAGAGGAGCTGTACGCCGCAAGCGCTTACCTGAGCAGGGAACCCCTATTGGTCGGTTCTCTTAAGGGCCAGGATCTCGCGAAGATGATCTTCATGATCCTGACCTTTGTCGGTACGCTTTTTATATTCTTCAAACTGGAATTTATTCAACAGCTCTTCCAGGCGTTTTAGGAGACTACGACAAATGCAACTAGTTAAAAAACATATTCCAATCGCCATCGCCTTTGTAATGGGCGTCCTGATGTTCCTTCAGTTTTATATCCCCACCAGGGCTTCGAACGATTTTCTCCAGAATGTAACCCAGTGGGACAGGATCATTTCGGGATTCGCTTTGCTTCTCGGCATCTATTCGCTTCTGAATCACCATTACCATAAACTCCGAAGGAAAGTTGAGGGATGGGGATTCAGCGTTGTGATCTATGTGGGGTTCTTTGCAATGCTTATTGCCGGACTTGCCTGGGGAATTATAAACCCGCCTCCTACACCCGTATTGAATTCTGCGGGTGCGGTAACCGGGCAGGTTGAGGTATACCTCCCATTCATGTGGATGTACGATTATGTCCTACTTCCAATGCAGGCGACCATGTTCTCGATCCTGGCGTTCTATATTGCATCGGCGGCATACAGGGCGTTCAGAGCCCGCAACAAGGAAGCTACGGTGCTTCTCATCACGGCTATAATCGTCATGCTCGGACGCGTGCCTTTGGGCGCATTCATGATAACATATCATCCATTCGGCGGAGCGGACCCCCTCCTGCCCTGGTTTACTGAGTGGATTCTCAACAACCCGTCTATGGCGGCTCAGCGCGGAATCATGATTGGCATCGGCCTTGGCGTGATTTCCACCTCGCTTCGCATTATCTTCGGTATTGAAAGAACCTATATGGGAGGTGGCGACTAATGGAAGAGAAAACCAATTGGATGGATAAAATCACGAAGCTCGACCGCCGGTGGATATTTATTATGGTTGCGGTAGCCGTTATTGTTCCGATTATACTTGGGAAGACTTTCCCCGTGAATATCAGCCCTTCGGTTCAATCGTCTTATGATTACATTAACAACCTTCCACCGAATTCAACCGTAATGATAGTCTGCGACTATGACCCGGCGAGTGAAGCCGAGCTTTATCCGATGACTCTCGCGTTATTCCGCCATTGTTTCGACAAGGGCTTAAGAGTATTCTCGTTTACTCTCTGGCCTAACGGCGCGGCATTGATTGAAAAGGCGTTCAACACGATGAAGATGGAGTACGCTACTAATCCCATGTACCCCAACGGTCTCCAATCAGGCGTTAATTATGTGAACCTCGGATATGGAGTCGGAGGCGCGCTCGTTATTATTGCCGCCGGTCAGGATATGGGCACAGCATTTTCGATGGACTACCGTGGCAATTCAACAGGAAGTATGCCAATTATGGAGGGTGTTTCGACCCTCTCGGATATTAATTATGTTATCGACCTCGCGGCAGGATCCACAATCGACTGGTGGGTAGCTTACGGTGTTCAGAGATATCACTTCGTGCTTGGCGCAGGCGTTACGGCGGTTTCCGCTACGCAATATTATCCTTACCTGCAAACAGGACAGATCAACGGTTTGATCGGCGGTCTTAAAGGTGCTGCGGAGTATGAGCAGCTTGCAGGCCATCCCGACAGAGCGCTTGCCGGTATGACCGCACAGTCGAGCGTACACGCCCTTATTATCGTACTCGTCGTTATATCCAATATCTTCTATTTTCTGACAAGAAAGAAGGGCAGGTGAGCTGACATGATAAATACAATTACAACCGCACAGTCTATAGGAGTTATTTTCGCAGCCCTACTTACACTGATGATGTACTCGTTTCTGTACAAGGACAACATCTTTTATAAGTTTGGCGAGCACCTGTATGTCGGGGTTTCGGTCGGCTACCTGGTCAACATCGAATGGTTTAACGTAATCAATCCGATGTTCATAGTTCCCTTCTTCTACCAGCGCAACTTCATTCTTATTTTCCCGACCATACTCGGTATAATGATGCTGATGCGTTTTGTCCGCCAGGTTTCATGGCTGAGCCGGACGCCGATGGCGTTTGTTATCGGAATGGGGTCCGGGCTGGCTATTCCCGCGGTAATGAACGCCAGCATCCTTGAGCAGCTCAATGCCACAATCAAGCAGCTCTTGATCACACCTGTTTCCGCCAATACCGGCTTGTGGTGTTGGGTCTCAATCAGCCTATGGATCTTCTTAGTCGGAGTTATTTGCGTGCTCTTCTATTTATATTTCT
>JAPKYR010000308.1 GCA_026394215.1 bacterium | reverse complement strand
GATGCGGGTACTTGTCCAACTGGTTCATCGACATTCCCGCGTCGCTTCCGTCGCCGCACCGTTTCGATTGCCGGCGATGTATGGGGATGGAAATCGACAGCGCGACCATAAAATGTCCCGTATGCGGATGGTCGCTCGATGTCGTGGACGGGGTGCTCCAACCGGAACAATTGGAAATTCAGGAAGAATTTCAGAAGGAGCCTGTCGACATCAGGCCTGCCGCCTTGAAGATCGATAAATTTCTGGCCCTTCAACCTGGCGAGATAATCCTGAATTTTTTAACCGCTCCCGATTCGCTTACCGACAAATGGGGTTCCGAAAATGTGGAGAGGCTGCAGGTCGAGCTTTCCGAGGAAATGCTTGCGGAAAATCGCGCGAAATCATGCGCTGAAGCGAGAGGCACCGTTCATTATCTTCGAGGACCGCTGGATCTGGCTTTTCTGCGTCCCGAATCCATGGACGCAATCATTGTCGAGATTCAAACCGACCATATTGAAAATCATAGAAACGAGATTCAAATACTCCTGAAATTACTGCGGCTGTCGGGAAAAGCTGTGCTCGTTCTTAGCGATATCGATGGTAATTCGAAGATGAAAGACAATCTTCTTGGAAAAGTAAAGTCTGAATTCAGGGATTCTTTCGGCGATTTGTCGGTGAAGCTTGTGCATGTCCGGCAATTGAATATGCTTTTTATCGAACATCCCAAACCGGAAAGCGGGATCATCATGCCACCTCGCAGGAAAGACCGGGGCGTCAAGAGAGTACATCGGAATCATGACGCCGGTTAGCGCGAGTTAATTATTTTCTCCGTTTAAATCAAAACTTCATGAATGGGGACACCTTATTTTTGCCTGTGAAATTCTTGGACTATTCTAACCCCTCGCTTGGCAAAAAAAGGTGTCCCCGTTAATACTATAATTTGTTTCCATGACTCGAATTATCCTTATATCTCCGCCGGGATTGTATCGGGACACGCCCGATCCTAACGGCCTGCCACTTGGGCTTGTCATGCTCGCGACTATGGCGAGAGAGATCGCCGATGTTGAAATAATCGATTCATACTCGCTTGCGCTTCCAGTTTCGGAAACGATAGACCGTGTTACTAAGTCCAGCCCCGACATGGTCGGAATCAGCCTTCAATTTTCTTTCTCCGAACCCGCCGCTCTTGAAATTGCAAAAGGTATCAAGATTTCCAATCCGGAAATTCCGATGATTTTCGGCGGAATACAGGCTACTGCAAGATCGAAAAGTCTAATTTGCAGCCCATTTGTCGATGCGATCGCGATGGGTGAATTCGATATCGGATTTCAGAAAATTATCGCGGCTTTTAATTCTGGCGGTTGGGAGAATGTAAGCTCGTCCCGAATTCCGAATCTAATGTTAAACGAAATTTCAATCGGGCAAATCCAGCGCCAGTCGGAATTTATCGATAACCTTGACTCTCTCCCCATGCCGGATTTTACGCTGCTGCCCGGATTTCCTCAAAAATACAATCCGAGGCTTCTGACATCGAGGGGATGTAAATTCCGATGTCCCTATTGCGCGTCTGCCGCATACTGGGGACATCGATTCCGCGCTCATTCGCCTGAACGTGTAGTCGAGGAAATGCATGGTCTGAAAAATAAATGGGGAATAAAACGTGTCAGTTTCTCCGACGATACTTTCAATCTTGTTTCGTCGCGATCGGCAAAAATCGCCGAGTTATTGATCGATTCAGGGCTTGAAATGAAGTGGGGAGCGAGCATGCGTCCCGAATTATTGACTGAAGATGACCTCAGGCTTTACATCAAATCCGGTCTGACCGGGCTTTTTCTTGGACTTGAATCGGGATCGCCCGCAATCCTGAAAAAAATCAATCGCAACCACAACCTTGATAAGACGCGCGACCTCGTTATACTCGCCCAAAACCTTGGCGTCGAAGTACATGCATCATTTATGATCGGACTTCCCGATGAAACCGATGACGACATTCAGATGACCATTGAATATGCGGTAAATCTGCCGTCATCGTCGCTCGGATTTCATATTTTTCACCCGTTACCTGGAAGCGAGTACGGCGACCATCCTGAAAAATACGAGATCGAAATTATCGCGGATGGTGAAGGGGTTGGGGAGATAGATGCGGTCGCGCCGATAAGGACAAAACACCTCAACCCGATGCGAATTCTGGATTACTACTATATGGCTAGAGGGGTCGCGGAGGAGAGACAGAACCGCGAACGTCAGTGAGCGGTCTACCATGCCCACTCTATGATAAAGTGTTGCTTTGCAGACCGCTCACTGACGTTCGCGGTTCTGATACGTTTTTACCCCTACCTGTTATGCATAAACATCAATACGCTCAGGGCAGCGCCGAGGATAAATAAACCGAAAACAATGATCGGGGAAAACAACACGACCCAGATCGCGAAATTCAACACCCATCCCCACGGTGTATTTCCCCAGTCACCCTCAAATTTGCTGAACAGCGCGCTTTTCAATACCCTTTCTTTCGCGCGATTATAGCGATTGTCGGTGAATGGAACCTTGTGCGCTTTGGGATCGAAAAGAGTCTGATTGATTTTCGCTACCTTCGCCTCTCCCAGAGGTCTCACCCATTTGTTTGAGGATGAATGATCGTAGTAGCCCGACCGTGCTGAAACATTCGCCGCATATTTCGGATTCGGCGGCTCGAGATTAGGGTCTTTATTATCGGGCTTTCCCATATCCTATTATCCATTATACTACATCAATATGTGAATTCCATTAATACCTTACTCCGTATCCACCTCCGCCCGGAGTTTCGATCCTCAGTATGTCACCGATCTGAAGATCAATCATCACTCGAGATGGAAGCTCTGTCTCTAACCCATCCCTGATGATAATATTCCTGCCCGGAGCGCCTGGATTTCCGCCCGCGATCCCATCCGGACCTTTTATGCGATGGTGGCTGAGAATGGTCAACCTTGTCGGGTACAGAATCTCAAATTCCCTTATTATCCCGTCTCCGCCGGGCATTTTTCCCGACCCCCCCGATCCCGTTCGGAATCCGTACGACCTTATCCGAAGTGGCATCGTACGCTCGATCGCCTCGACCGGCGTGTTCCTCGTGTTTGTCATGTGAGTCTGGATTCCTGCCGCGCCCGGTCTATCGGAACATGCCCCCGCCCCGCCCCCGATAGTTTCGTAGAAACTGTAACTGAATTCCGAATCCGGCAAATTTCCAAGTAGAATGTTGTTCATCGTGCCCTGGCTCGACGCCGGCACGTCCCATCCAAGTTCACCAAGCGCGATAAGCAGCGTTTCTGTGATCGCCTGGCTCGTTTCGACATTTCCCCCCGCGACCGCCGCGCCCTTTCCGGGATTCAACACGCTCCCCTCGCGCAACTTGATCGTCACCGGATTCAGCAATCCCGACGTAATCGGCGTATCCGGAGGCAGGAAAAGCCTTAATGTGTAAAGCACAGCTGAATTAACAATCGACGGCACCGCGTTGAGACATCCCGGATGCTGGTCGGATGAATTCGTAAAATTAAAAACAAGATGGGTCGGATTATGGGTCAATGTAACGCGGCAATGAATTTCCGCCCCCGGTTCGTCTGGTATCGCCTCCATGAACGTTATCCCAGAACCGGTTCCATTCGCCTGCTTCTCAAGAAACGAAAGCAGAATCCTTTCCGAATGCTCGATCAAACCAGATGATTCCCGTTTAATCCTGTCAAGCCCGCGATTCCGTGCGAGTTCATCCAGACGTTTCAGGCCGACCATTCCCGATGAAATCTGCGCAAGTAAATCGCCGCGACGCTCATCCGGCTGGCGCGACGCATCCGCCAGACGCTCCACAACGTTATCGACAACTTTTCCCCCACTCACAACCAGCATAGGAGGAATCACAATTCCTTCATCCTCAAGCCTTGATGACAGCGGCAGGCTTCCGGGAGCTATTCCGCCGACGTCGGAATGATAGGAAAGCCTCAACCAGCGCCCGGAAAATCGCGAGCTGCGCCTGATCGACATGTCCATTTGTTTTATTTTCAGCACTGTAATTCATAATATTTCCTCAACCAAATTCCCCTTCTCCATTTATGGAGAGGGGGTTAGGGGGTGAGGTAATCTCCACAACCGCGTTTCCTTTTCGATCAAGATGCATAACCGATTCATTCGGAAGATAAAGCGTCGCGAAATCCTCCACAATCAAAGCCGGACCCTTGATCGGAACATCCACAGGGATTAAATCGCGCGAATAAACCGGCGCCTGAACCCATGATTTGTCCAGCCTTAATCCTGTCTCTCCGATTCTCGATTCCAGCATATTTCGTCCCGACGATAAAATATCCTCAAATTCAATCTTCGGCGCTGTAATCTCACCGCGGATGCGCACGCTGACAATTTCGATCTCACATCCGGAATGAAGGTATGTATATCTATCTCGATATGCCTTTTCAAAGCTTTCGGTAATCAATATCTCATTGATTTCATTTCCGACAATAATTTCAAGGGTGTGAGTCTGACCGCGATATCTGCATTCAAGACTGGTTGTGTAATTCACTTCCGATTCACCGCGCCATTTATCAAGCGACTTCCCAATCTCCACTATCAACTCATCCCTTGCAGCAGGAATCGATTCAATCGATTTTTCGACCGACCTCAATATGGTCCTTTCACATTCTCCCGCAATCGGAGCCTGCTGAAGGCCAATCGCAGAGAATACTCCCGCAGCCCTGGGGTGAATTACTTGTTTCAAACCCATCATCCTCGCGCATTCGACAGCGAAAAACGCTCCAGCGCCTCCGAACGGAACCAGCGTGAACATCGCATCCGGAAGCGACGGATCGATCCCGCGCGCGACAGAGATTTTCCTCAAAGCCCCTGTCAGGCTCACGATGGCGAGTTCGATCACGCCATCGAGAATTTTTTCCATCGACATGCCGCGGGAACATAATTCCCCGATAGCCTTTTCCGATTCAGCCCGGTTGAGCTTCATTTCACCGCCAAGGAACCATTCGGGCACGATCCGACCGGCGAGAAGCATAATGTCGGTAAGGGTCGCGGGACCGCCATCGCCATAACATGCAGGACCGGGCGACGCGCCAGCGCTTTCAGGTCCAAGGGACAACATTCCGCCATCGTCAAACCTGACAATAGAACCGCCGCCGGCCCCGATAGTGTGGATATCGATTGTCGGAAGCGGCAGCGGAAGCCCGTCTATCTCCGCTTCGCGCGTACGAGGAAGTTTTCCGGCTAGAAGCGTGACATCGGTCGATGTGCCTCCCATGTCGAGAGCAAGCGCACGGTCGATTCCAAGCGATTTAACCGCGAGCGCGCCTCCTGCCGGCCCGGATAGGACACAGATTGATGGATTTTCAAGAACCTTGCCGGGAGGAGTAAGTCCGCCCGACGACGCCATATAAACAAGCTGCGACGGACATCTTTCGTTCAGCGAATCGAGATAACGTCCAAGAACCGGCGACAGGTATCCGGACATCGCGGCAAGGCTCCATCGCTCATACTCGCGAGGGTAGGCGGCAAGGGATGATGAAGCGAAAACCGGAAGCCCTGTAATTTTCCTTATTGTCTTAGCAAGATTTTGTTCATGTGCCGGATTCGCGGCGGAATGGAGTATTCCGACCGAAACAGCTTTTGCCCCCGATTTTTTTATTATGGCGGCAATTATTTCAATTTCGTTTTTATCGGGGCTTTGGAGAAGATTTCCGTCGGCATCCGAGCGCAGGCCGATTTCGAAAATTTCTTCCCTTCTTAAAAGCGGATTATGACGCTCCGGGGATCGTGAATATAAATTTTTCCGTTCGCCTCTGCCGATGAATAACACATCGCGAAATCCCGATGTCACGATCATAGCCGATGGGCCGCCGTGACGCGCGAGAATCGCGTTTGTGCCCACCGTAGTCCCATGGCAGACAATTTTCGGGAATCCTCCAACTTTTATTAAACCTGAAAAAACGCCTTCTTCCGGCGAGTAGCGATTTGAGGGCACTTTGGCGGTTTTAAGCACTCCGTCCTCGACCCATGCGAGGTCGGTGAAAGTCCCGCCCGAATCGATCCCCACCCTGTCGATTTTTCGTACTGAATCGTCCATTAGAGGTGAATAGTAACAACTCAAAGCGCGCATCGTCAAAGCATTTTTAACAAATCCCGGATAGCAGGTACCCTCCGCTAACGCGTCGGGCTAGCTGCTACCGGGATTTGCCAATAATGATGCACCAAAAATTCGTGCCTGTATCCTTTTTCCTTTTCGTTAGAGTTTCTAATATAGATTAAAAAAAAAGGGCTTGCGCGGATACTAATTTAGAGTAAATTATAGTTAGGGTAAATTTTATCTCGGATCCGAGGTTTGTGAATGGAAACAACTATGAAAATAGAAAGCCGCGAGCACGAGGGCTTTACAATATTCGACCTGGATGGCGATTTTGACAGCCGCACTGCTGGCGACGCCAAGGAGGAGATCCGGAAGGTTATACTTGGGGGGAAATACAACGTCATTATTAATCTTGAAAACGTTATGTACATAGATTCGGCAGGCCTCGGTACATTAGTAAGCGCACTTAAAACCGCCAAGGAAATGGGCGGTAATGTATGGCTCGCCGGTTTGACTGCTCAGGTTAAAATGGTTATCGAGCTTACCCGCCTTCACCAGGTTTTTAATGTATACGATTCGGTCGATAAAGCATTGGAGGCTCTGGTCGGGAATCCAGCCCCGGAGGATTCCCGATGAATGTTTTCTGCGAGAAGGAATCAAATTGCACGGTCGTTATTCCTGACGGCGACTTGAGTGCTCCTGACTGCGATAAATTCAAGGATTTTCTTCTTCATCGTATAAATGATGGAATGGATCATCTTTTAATCGATTTCAGCCTGGTGACCTATATCGACTCATCCGGTATCAGCGCGCTGTTATTGCTTCTGCAGGCCGCCCGGAAACATGGCGGCGATATCCGTCTCACCAACATTAATAATCATATCAGGGACACTCTCAGGCAGGTCGGGCTTCATCATGTCTTCAGGCGATTCGAAACCCGCGAGACAGGAATCGACAGCTTCTTCCCATAAAGAAAATTTGTAACGCCTCACCCATCAATGAGAGAAAAGGGGACTGTCATCCGGCTTCCGGCGTTATTATATTGATGATTCCTGATATTGTTAATTCCGAAAACCGTGTGACTGTCCACGGTCAGGATTAACGCTGTAATGGCTGACATGTAATGTTATTTTAACTACCGAGATTCCATGTCATTAAAAAAAAAGCCGCTTGCAGCGGCTTATGGTTCAGATTGAATTCCAGCAGGTTTATTAACCTTTGTAGCTGTATGTGCCCCGCTTCAATTTTTTGATTTCAGGAGTTGTTCTGAAAGCGGCGAGGATGGTTCCCGACGGATATTTACCGCCGAACTTGGGATCTTTCTTGTGGATTTCAGCGATAAGTTCTGCCAGGGAGAATTTCCCTTCTAATTTCGACGCCGCTGCGAGAATAGCATCGCGGTTTTTCGATCTGCGTCTTTTCGGCATCGCCCTGCGCCCGCGTCCGACACCAATGCCTGCGGGTTGTTTCGAAGCAATCGCGTAACGGCCCCTCAACCCGGGTTTTGCTTCGAACATATCGAGCGAAGCCAGAAGCTGCTTCTTATGATTCAACTCGGACTCAATAATCTGAATCTCGCGCTTCAGTTCCTTCGCCAGGTCTTTTGCTTTCTGTTTTGTTTGTTTGAACATATTCTATACTCTCCGGCACCTTAAGGATTTCCACTTCACAAGTGGATTCGGTACTTGGTTATTATAGTTTAATGTAAATTCAATAATATTGTCAAATATAATAAAGAAAAATTTCAATTTCAATTTCAAATGTATCTGTTATTGTTAAAAAAAATTCCCGCGAAAATCGCGGGATTAGTTCAGATCGATATTAGGTTAAGATCAATATTTATTTCAGATCAATAATAAAAACTGTTAAAGCTGAGGATACGGGTTGTATTTGATAAGGTCGGGCAGGATTTCCAGAAGCTGGAGGGAACCTTCATTCAAGTCCCCATTTGTTTTAAGGAATGCAACTTCGGTCTCGGTGACCGCGCCGCCCTGGATTACACTAAGGAACATGAGAGTTGCCCTTAAATCATCCGCCGTGATCTCGTCATGCGCGCAAATGTAGTTCGGATCTACGGAAAGAGCCTTCTCGATTGCCGTCTCAGAATCGTTGAAGTAATAAGTCAGAACGGCATAGAATGGAAGCCATGGTCCGAGCTGTACCGGGTCCTTGTTCGCATCGCCTATCATTGTCAGATAGGTTCCGCCGATTCCGACCCATGCGTCCGCGTCATTCAGGTTATTGGTAGCATGGCTGAATTCAATAAGAGCCTGATCCCATTCATAGGAATTAATCGTATCGACCCAGTTTCCATCAGCGTCCGTATAGACAATACCGCTTTGGGTATCCTTGCCGCGCTTTGCGTAGACCCATCCGAGCCCGGTATAAGCCGAGGATGAATAGCTCAGATCCGCCTGGATAAAACGATCGGTCATCGCCCGCTGGAAATTCTGAATCGCGAGAGTGTAGTCCTTCGTGACATACGCGTTCCAGCCGTTATCAAGGAAATCGTTTTCGAGAACGACGTCGCCAAGATCGAATGCTGCGGATGAAGTCAAAGTCAAGGTGTGAATGTAACCGAGGTTGCGCCCCATCGATATCTGGTACAACCCGATTTCAAGCGTCAGCGGCACACCCAGGGGTAGATTGCTGAACTTGAACATGCCGGCCGCGGGGCCTGTCGCTTCTGGCTGCAGGGAAGGCGCGAAAACTCCGCCGTTTTCTTCTGTCAGTTGCACAGTCGCCCATGGAGTCCCGACAGGGTTGCCCTCACGGTCCAGAATCCTCCCTGAAAGGGAAGTCCCATCTGTTGGTCCCTGACCTTGCGGGTCGCCGCCAACCGGGTCGCTCTTCCCACCGCCACAGGCTATTGCCCCGGCGATAAGGAGGATGATAAGAATTGCCATTGGTAAGTATCGTAATTTCATTTTAGTGTTTCCTCCATAAGGATTTATGCCGGAGCTCAGCCGGGAATATCATAATTAAATTCATCAATTTGTATTACGGTCGATCCCGCAACAATCTGCGGAAGGCTCGAGTTCCATTGTGAATTGAACGGAACAGCGCTGAATTCGATTACCAGTTGTCCCATCGGATGCGTATCATCGGTTAAAGCAGCCGATAAATCCTGCGGGAAATGGACGCGCCCGATATATGTCGCGCTGTCAATCTGTGTGAAGATTAGCCTGAACCTGGGTCGTCGCGCTCATCAGCCTGTAATGGCTCTTGATAACGAAGATGATGTCGCCGTGAAGGATCGGGTTTGTGAATGCTCTGACAATGATCGGATTTTCCGTCGGGTTCGGCTCGAAGTTCCTCTGGAGGCTTGCAAGCGCATTGACAAGGCCGCGACCGCTTACGTAGTCGGCGCCCAGCGACCCAACTACGTTTGCATCCGCACCTTCGGCAAGAGTGTCGATTACTTCCGACGGCGAGAGGAAGGGGAATTGCGCCCAGATCAGAGCCGCGATTCCGGACACGCATGCCGCCGAGAATGACGTCCCTGATCCGACGCCGTAACCCTGAGAGAAGTCCATCGGCATCGTCGAAAGAATATCCTTGCCGGGAGCCACAAAAAATGCCGCCGTCGCCGGATTCGCCGATAACGGAAGTGTGTTTGTATCGGGGACCAACTGGTTCGCCTGATCGGTGGCTCCGACTGCGACAACGCCCGGATAACTTGCCGGGTAAATCGAAGTAATGCCGTTATCGAGAGGCCTTGCTCCATCGCCCGCAGCCGCGACGATCAGCGCGCCATGGTCAATTGCGTATTTAACCGCGTTCAGTTCCATCTGGCTCGGTCCAAGTGAGTTTGGAGTTTCATATGTATAACTCATATTAATAACGAGCCTGGCGTTGTACGGGTTGTAGAAAAGGCTGCCCTCAGGATCGAATGGATCGAGAGCATTCTTTTTATCCATAAAAGTGTTGACAGCAAACCAGATACCGTCTGCGGTCAGCACGCTGTTTCCGACACCATTCTGGTCGAGGACCTTCACCGGTATGATTCGCGCGTTCCAACTGATCGACGCGAGTCCCTCGCCGTTGTTGGTCTGCCCGGCTATCATGCCGGTAACCATGGTCCCATGACCGTTGTCATCCTGAGGATTGGCGTCGCCATTCACGAAATCCCGTCCGGCGAATATCCTTGCATTATCCTGTGGATCGATAACGCCCGTAGGATTCAGATCCGGGTGGTGGTAATCGAAACCGGTATCGAGAATCGCAACCGCGACATCGCTTTCTGTCGGAAGCGGGTCGGGACTAGCTGCGGGATCGCCGGGTTGAAGAACCCAGGCTTCCGGAACGTCCAGATTCTCGAGGTACCACTGCTCGCCGGAAGTGAACCTCGTATCGTTCGGGTCCACACGGAGCGCGCACATGTGCGTGCGATAAACCGGCTCAGCGACCTCTATCCTCGGATCGCCCCGCATCTCCGCAATGGTTTTCGCCAGATTGGCGTCAGGGGCTAATGCGAAATGGTAGAAGTCGATAAATTCCATGTAGTCGAGCAGTGTAAGATTCCACTGTTCAACTATCGGATCGATCTCCTGGCCCTCGGCGAGTTTCAGCGAAATTTCGCCGGGCAGCACCGAGTCATCGGCCAAAAGGTCCGTGACCACTGCTTCCACTTGTTGAGCGGAAATAGCAGTCCCAACCAGTGTATCCATGCTGCGGTCAGGCGACGCGGGTCCACCTGCTGTACATCCGGCCAGCAGCATTACGCCGATCAGGATTGTTAAAAGTAATACGTATAAACGTGAGATCAAGGCCTGGCCTCCATCAACGTTAATATATTTTGATAAATAAAACCCCACCAGAATCCTTCCATACTACCGACCAAAAACTGACTCAATGGCGACACGGCATAACATACTTCTAGGTATGCCGATTCCGGCCACCTGAGCAAGGCCAATAGCAGGAAAGTGAGTATACCGGGGGCTTGTATGAAAGTCAACCAATTCTATCTTCTTATTCCCGTATGTACTGCTACCGGTCTTCTGCCCTTTTCCAAAATAACAAGCTACGAAACGATACCATATGATTCAATAAGTGTCAACACTGTAATTTGATTTTTTGATTAATTCTCGCACTTGTCCATAATAATTTTCCAACCCATATCGTGGCATGCGATTCCAGCGCATGATTAAACCACTTGTCCATGTGCCGGAGTCGCATTTTACAATCCAATTTTTCTCCCCCGGTTTCAACCCGAATAAATCACCGCGACGGAATTTTCCCGATATTATTCATGAAATCACATCCCGGATAAATAAAGGCCTTCCCGGTTTTGCTATTGTTAGCCCGGCAAGTGGAATTTATAATTAGATTAGTCGAGGAGGCGTTCGACACTTTTCAATAGCAGCTATGCAGCTCGGAATGAAAATAGTCCCAAAGCAGATTCAGACTCTGAAACCCACGCTTCAGCAGCTTCAGTACTACCGCCTGCTTCAACAGACCAATCTCGAACTGGAACTCGATATGCTGGAGGAGGTCTCCCAGAATCCTGCGCTGGAAATCGAGGAGGTCAGGAAATGCCCGACATGCGGCGAGATCATTCTCGACGGTCAGCCGTGCAGCACATGCATGTCCCGCAAAATCGAGGATCAGGACAGGGAAAAAATCCTGACCGAAAAAATCGACATGATGGAGGAAATATATTCCTCCTCAGAAGGAACCTACGAAGCAAGCACTTACGAATCGATTCCGGAGGATGAGCTTCCCGACTCATTCGCGATGATGGTCAGGGCGATCACTCTTGAGGAGCATCTGAAAAATCGCCTTGCAATCGACTGTTCCGACCTTTCAAAGGAAGACCGGCTTCTCGCGGATATCCTGATCGACCGTATCGATGCCGGTTCTGAAACCGACGTGAATGCTGAATTCAATGTCGAAAAATCCGCGATCGCACAGAATCATGTCGACAATCCCGGCTTGATCAAAGCGTCGGACCAGGAACTCGCGGAGGAGCTCGGAGTTCCGCTGGATCAGTTGAAACGAGTCCGGCGACGCCTTGCCGAGATCGACCCGATAGGTAGCGGGCTGGAATCGTCAATCGAAGTTCTCGCGTTACAAGCGGAACTTACCGGGGAACTAAGCGAAGAAGAACGAACCGCCCTTGCCGACATCATCCGCCACCACCTCAAGGACATCGATAAGGAACACTACCTCCGCGTCGGGAAAATGTTCGATATTTCCGCAAAACGCGTGAAGGAATTGATCGAGTTCACAAGCAGGAATTTCCACATCCATCCGAGACGCCAGTTCGAGGAAATAGAGGCCAACGCTGAGTGGGAAAATCCCTATGTAACCGCCGACGTGCGAATTCGCGATATAGACGGGAAGTTTGTGGTCGAGGTGCAGGATTCCGGCCTTCCGGTACTGAAAATCAACAAGTACTACATGGAGAGCTATCAGAAATTAAAAAAGGACCGCAATGCTTTCAGCGCCGAAGAACGTAAGCATATAAAGGAATATTTCGAACGCGCAACCTCATATCTCGAAAATGTAAATTCGCGGCGCCGCACGATGCTTGAGATCGCGGAGGAAATCGTGCGCAACCAGGAGGATTTTCTCAGAAAAGGCCCGCTCTATCTGAAAAAACTTACCCGGAAACAGATCGCGGAAAGAATCGGCGTCCATCCATCGACAGTCAGCCGCGCGCTCGCGGTAAGGTTCTGCTGGCTCCCCGACAATTCGATCCTCTCCTTCAACGTGTTCTTCGATCCATCTGCCTGCTATATCGAGATGATCAGGCAGATTCTTGCGGATGAAACCCCAACCCATGTTTTTTCAGACATTGAAATATGCGAAAAAATGGCGGAGAAAGGCCACGATCTATCAAGGCGGGTTATTACCAAGTACCGCAAGAAGGGACATATACCGCCATCGGGGCGAAGGAGGCGGATTTTAATTAACAAACTGCGCAAGGAAAAATCGATGGAATTGTCGGACGATGAATTGCCGCTGGATTTAATGGACGATGTAGAGCTTGATGACGAGCTTGAACTGGAAGAGGAAGTCATTGATCAAGAAGAGGACGAAAAAGAGAATGAAAAAGAGGATGAAGACAGCAGAGAAGGGGATTTACCCGAGTATGTAGAAAAATAAATTTCCCCCCACTATTCCAATAAATTCCCTCCCCCATACACATTCATGCGGTATAATTATATCGTGACAGGTTACAAGAAAGAACCAAAAGTTACAAGGGGCTGTCTTCATTTTTCGAGAGGAGCTGCATCATGTTTGATAAAAAATTCTCAATAATTATACTGATTTTTTTACTTGCCGGAATTGTTTCGTGCTCTGGTAATTTAGAATCGAATAATCCGATCAATCCTCCCGTCATTCCCGATAATACAAATTTCGAATCGGACAAATCCGGAAGCTCCAACCATTATCTTCTCTATGACAACCTGATACGAATCGACCCGACCGATCCTGAAAATATCCGGTATGAAATCATCCCGCTCAGAATCTCCAACATTCATGTGAATATTCTAAAACTCCTCGAAGAATCCCCGTGTACAGACTGCTTCCAGATTGTCGGGCTGAATATCCCCGAACCCGGCTTCCTCAATGTCGACATCGAAATCACGCATCCTTTCACCGATCCCGACCTGACAGTTTTCGACGTGCGCGGAATTATCATGTTCAACGGAAGCCATGTATATCCTGTGACAGGCGTGACCGTTTCCGATTCGACAATTGGCGATGGGGAGCTTCTCAACGCCGACGGATATACATCGCTCTACAACGCATCGACTCTGGGATCTGCGCCGGGACCATTTACCGGCTATTACGAAGGCAATTTCGCGACACCGACAATGCCAAACGCCACGGTCAACGGCTACAAACGTCACATTTGTATCGACCCGACTAATATGCGTAACGCATTATATGCTGGCGAATCAGTATTATCTTCCTATCAGATGAAAATCCCGACCGGACCTTTCGTGCTGGGTTACGCTGTCGATGCGAATTGGGCGCCTCCCCTCCAATCGCCTGTCGATAATCCGACGGAGGATTTCGGCACAAACGCGAATTGTCCGGAACCGTGGAAACTTGATGTCAGCGAAATCCCTGGAAGCGGCGGCGGACTTACATCGGGCGGCGGTCAGACGACAATCGCGGTTGATGTTTTCGACTGGGAAGGGAAGTCCACCTACGGAAGCCCGCGAATCGAATGTCCGGAGCTTTTCAATACCCCGGTTTTCGCGTCATGGATTATCGACGGCCCTGATTATTCCACATTCGAGGCGCAGATTACCAACTCCAATAAGGCTCCGGCAGGCAAATACCGAATGCTGATACGGGTCGAGGCAAACGAAAATGATCCGGACAACAAATCCTGGCTTGACCTCACCGCATACCAGTTGCTGACTGTCGAGGTTACCGGCGGACAACCCGGAGACTTCGATCCGATCGCGATTGCCGACGCGAATCCGAATCCGCAATATCTCGGCAATCCCGTGACTTTCGACGGGAGCGCTTCGTACGATCCCGATGGCGGCAGCATTGTCAAATATGAATGGCAGTGGGAATCCGGAGCGGAATTTCTCGAAGGAGCCGCATCCCAGGCTTACACATACACCAATCCCGGGACTTTCGACGTGCAGTTGCGTGTTACCGATGATGACGGACAGATCGATACTCTCGACGCGCCGCTGAAAATCACAATATATGAAAATCCCGGCGACGCGATCGCGCAGACATGGGGCGGCATCGGTGTGGACGTAGTCGAAGATATGGCGATTGATGGCTCCGGCAATATTTACGTCGTCGGGGAATTCAACTTCACCGCCGATTTCGATCCCGGACCGGACATATTTGAATTATCGCCTGTCGGCTCGGAAGATGTTTTCCTCAGCAAATTCAACTCAGACGGCATATGGCAATGGACGAAAACCATCGGCGGTACCGGAACTGAGAAAGGAACATGCGTGCAGATCGATGTATTGGGCGGCGTTCTGGTTTGCGGGTCATTCACCGGTAAAGCCGATTTCGACCCGGGAATTGAACACGCATATAAAACCTCTGTCGGCTACTCCGACGCGTATATCGTACGATTCGATCCATCCGGAAATTTCACATGGGTAGTAACATGGGGGGGCGGAGCCGCCGACTGGGCGAATAAGATGGCGGTCGACGGACAAGGCCGGATCGATGTCACAGGTTCGTTTGCGGGGAAGGTCGATTTCAATCCGGGAGATGGGACCGATAACCATACATCGGTAAACGTCGATATTTTCCTTATTCAGTTCGACTCCGCCGGAAATTATATCTGGGGAACTAACTGGGGGACTTTCGATTCCATCAACACGACGGCAATCGCGGTGACCTCCTCCGAACTGATTTATGTTCTGGGCCAGTTTGAAAAAACGGTCGATTTCGATCCCGGCAACATGACTGAAAATCACACATCGCACGGCGGGAATGATATATATCTCGCGAAATACTCATCCGGCGGCGAGTATCTTGAAACCCTGACATGGGGCGGCGTCGGGAATGAAATCGCCAATGATATTTATGTCAATATCGCAGATTACGCATTCGTTACGGGGAATTTCGAGGGCAATGTGGATTTCGATCCCGGCGACGGCACCAGTTTCCGCGCAGCCGACGGAACCGAATCCGACGCATACCTGAGCGTGTTCGACGAAAGCGCCAATTTTCTCTGGGTACGATCGTGGGGAGGCCTTGGAGCCGACGCGGGTTACGGAGTCTGGGCCGCGCCGACCGGATATATATATACAGTCGGGACTTTTTCGGAAACGGCTGATTTCGATCCCACCGGCGCCACCGATTACAGGACGTCAAACGGCCAGACAGACTCGTTTATCACCCGCTATAACTCAAACGGCGATTACACCTGCGTGAAAGCCTGGGGCGGCGCGTCCATCGACCAGCCGATCAATGTAATCCATCATGAATCCTCGAAGGTCTGGATCTCGGGAATCTTCCGCGGTAACGCCGATTTCGACCCCGGCGCAGGCGAGGAATGGCATGCGGCTGCGGGCAATATCGACTGCTTCCTCTCGAAATTATCCGACGGCTGCGATTGAGCAAATATTATTTCGCGCTCAAGTTCAGGTAATTACTAATCCGCGCATTTTGAGTGCATCATCATTGGCAACTCCGGGATTTGCGGATTAACCACCTGTTTCCTGCACACTGGTACCTTAAATTATCATTCAAATTGATCCCTTTTCCGAAAGTTATTTAATGGTATAATATATTTCGTACTGAACAGGAACCAGGGAGGTTCAGGTAATGCATTCACCTTTCCGTTTTACCCTCATCATTGCTATCATAGGATTGATCATCGCGGGCTGCGCTTCACATAACTCACAGCCAATTGCGCCCGATGAGACATTATCCCCGCAAAATTTAACGGGCAATGCAGATGTTCCCGATATTTCGGACATAAACACCCACTATCTGCTGTCTTCCGGACTGATTTACGTCAATACCGAAAATCCGGATGATCCTATTATCGAAATTATTCCTGCCAGGGAAGGGGAGATACACCTCAACATCCTGAAATTCCTCGAGGGTGCCCCGTGTTTTGATTGCTTCAGAATTGTCGGATTCAATTTTTCCGGTCCGGGGTACCAGTATCTGAATATCGACATTCGTATCGATCACCCGTTTACCGATCTTTTGTACTCGGTCTTCGATGTCCGCGGCATTATCATGTTCGATGGAAACCATGAGTTTCCTGCAATCGGGAAAACTACCTCCGATCCATCCATCGGCGAAGGTGCGCTTACCAATGCCGACGGCTACACAGCTTTGTACAACAGCTCGACACTTACCGCCCCTGTCGGCGATTTGCAGAAATATTTTCCGGGCAAATTATCGACCGCAACAATGCCGAATTCCGACATCAACGGTTACATATATTTCCGTACAGACGATCCTGCGAACGACCGCAACGCCTTCTACGCCAATTCGTTCGACATTAAGACCTTCTCAATGAAGCTCCCGACTGACGTTTTTGTCATCGGCTACGCGGTCGATGCTAGTTGGGCACCACCGATAGAAACGCCGGTTGACGACCCTCTCACCGATTTCGATACTACCGCGAATTGCACTGAGCCTTGGAAAATCGAAGTTCAGGATATTGGTCCCGGGCTCACATGGGAAGGCGGGACTACAAAGCTCCAGATCGATGTTTACGACTGGCAGGGAAAATCGACTCATCACGCTCCCGTCGTCGAATGCCCCGAAATTTTCAATGGCATTTGTTCTGCAATATGGGCAAGCGATGGCGATGGCTACTCCAGATATGAAGCCGATATTTCAAACACAAATCTCGCATCTGGCGGATACTATTCGTGTTTAGTCAGTGTCGAGGCGAACGAGAATGATCCGATTGGAACACCGAGGCTTGATTTGACGGGTTATGAGATTTTCTGTATTTCTGTGCACGATGAAAGTCCATTCAATCTTGTCGATGTGACCCCTCCCTGGCTGAATTTCTCCCCGGAAGGTATCTGCCTTGATGGTAATTATGCATATATAGCAGGCGGGATTAATGGGCTTCATATTTTTGATATCTCTGATCCTGAAAATCCGACATGGGTAAATTGGGTCGATACGCCGGGGGAGGCTCGATGCGTTACAGTATCCGGCGGGTACGCGTATGTGACGGATTATTCGGATTTTTATAGTACAAATAATGCCAGCCTTCATATTATCGACATTGACCCTCCAGGTTCTGCTTACATTGTGAAGTCTGTTGATACCCCGGGGGCAGCGTATAGTGTGACAGTATCCGGAGAGTACGCCTTCGTGGCGGACTGGGGACCAGGCATCCAGGTAATCGACATACAACCCCCCGAATCCGCACACATCGTGAAGACAATCGATACGCCGGGGCAGGCATGGGACATCGCACTGTCCGGCGGGTACGCCTATGTTGCAGATAGTTGGAGAGGGGTGCAAATAATCGACATAGATCCTCTAGAGTCCGCATATATTGTGAAGAGTGTAGATACACCTGATTATGCTCAAGGGATAGCCATATCCGCTGGGTATGCTTATGTGA
>JAPKYR010000127.1 GCA_026394215.1 bacterium | reverse complement strand
AGCCCCCTCTCCATAAATGGAGAGGGGGGAAGGGGGGTGAGGTTATTAATTTGCAAGTACAAGCGCCGCATCATATCCACCCGCCCGGCGTTCCACCTCATCACGAATAATTTCTTTTCCGCGGTGGATCAGGCTTTTTACAGTGCCCAGAGGTTTGTCCAGCCGGATCGCGATTTCCCCGTAATCCATATCTTCCTCATACCGAAGCGATATCGGGTCGCGATACAACTGCGGGATGCTTCCGAGCACGTCCCGCATGACTCCTATGACCACATCGCGGTCGTGATCGGCTTCGGGGCTCGCTTTCTGGTCCGCTAAGTCCCACGATGGAGTCGATTCATCGCCGCCGGTCGAGTCCCACGAGACGACCAGCTTCTGCTTACGGATCGCGTCGAGCGCCTGATTTCTGGCAATCGCGCAAATCCAGCTTTTAAATCTCTCCGGATTCCTCAAGTCCCGAATTCGAACGAGGGCTTTGAGAAATGTTTCCTGGCAGGCATCCTCGGTCGCCATAGGATCGCGCCCGAGAAACCTTGCGACAATCGAGCGAACCAGAGCGTCGTATCGAGTCACAAGCTCCTGGTACGCCTCCGGCATGTCGTTGTTAATAACGAGCGTGACAAGCTCGGGGTCAGCGAGTTTCCTGAGTTCCAGGACTTTCCTCCCGATCTCTTTTTGGCCTGTCTTTTTCTTTGTAGCCATCATACTCTCTCCTCAGTCCCTAGCGTTACTTAATACTAGTGAACTATTGTTATAGTACAATAGTATCATAGAGGTACATGCATGTCAAGAGATAATACAGGAATTTTCGGTAAAAATCGGTTAATTCCATCCGATGCTGTATAATGAGTCCCGATGGGAAATTCGCAGCCATTTTTGGTGATCGCATACGACCGTATCGGCAAGCTTCAGGCCGGACCGGCGATACGCACACTCGCGCTCGCGACGGAGCTTGCGAAAATCTGCCCGGTCGATGTCCTCTATGAAAGCGACCCTCCGGAGAATTACAGCCATTTGAATTTTATAAATCGGGATTCGATAAACCCGGATTCTGATTTTTTTTCAAAATACAGGGCTGCGCTTGCCCCTCCGCTGGTCGCGATGACTTTCCCTGAACTCCTCGATAACGAAATTCCGATTGTAATCGACCTATTCGACCCGGTAATCTGGGAAAACCTCGACCTCTATAAAAATTCCCCGATCTCCGACCGTCATTTCCAGCACGAAAGGCATCTCGCGGCACTGATGGCAGGGCTTATCCGCGGAGATTATTTTCTTGTGGCCGGCGACCGTCAGCGCGACCTTTTCATGGGCATGCTGACTTCGTTGAACCGTGTGAATCCGTCAACATGGTCGGAAGGTTTTACAATCGACGATTTCATCGGGCTTGTACCGTTCGGACTTTCCGACTCCCTTCCACCATCGCCTGATAGATTATTACTACCCGAAATATTCAAAACCGATGGGAAACTTGTCGTATGGGGCGGCGGGATGTGGGACTGGCTGGATCCACAGATAATCGTCAATGCCTGGCCGGAGGTCCTCAAAAAATTCCCCGATGCGTGCCTCGCGTTCCCCGGCACTAAACACCCGAACCCCCACGTGCCTGAGATGGATTCTGTCGGCAGAATCAAAAAAATTGCGGCTGATCTCGGAATTGTCGACTCAATTATTTTTTCAGATTGGCTCTCGCGGGACGAGTACCTTGGCCTTTTGGCTCGTGCCGATGTCGGGGTCAGCGCGCATAAACCCGGTCTGGAAGCCCGCTATGCCGTTCGTACGCGATTTATGGACGCGATCTGGATGGGGCTTCCGATGGTAGTTTCCGGCGGAGACGAGTATTCGCATTACATGGAAAAATATTCTATCGGGAAATTGGTTGCACCATCCGATTCTTCTTCCGTAGCGGATTTTTCAATCTCTATAATCGAAGTATTGGAAAAAGGAAAGGAACACTTCCGGGACGGTTTTATAAATGCACGAGCCGATCTAGCATGGCCAAAGATGGCTGCTCCGCTAATTGAGTGGGCGAAATCTCCGAAGACTACGCATGGTCCCGGCTCTGAATTTTTTGAAGGCACAGTCGGGCAGGCATCCCCAAGGCAGCGTCCAAAGGACTTTGGGTCGCTTATGCACAGGGTGATGTCGAAATTGAAAAAATGAGAATTCGCGTAAAATTCAAGGCGAATTCGAATCTTTATGAATTTGAACTTCCGACCATTTCAAAGCCTCTAAAATCCGGACAATAGTGCAGTCTATTACATTATAATGGTAAAATCGTACTATCATGGCATGTGATCCGAGTAAC
>JAPKYR010000095.1 GCA_026394215.1 bacterium | reverse complement strand
TCGAGAGGAGGAACCGTTTCATTAAGCGACGGATGCAGTATTTCCGCAATTACCAACGGAGCGTCAGGGCTCTGATCCTGGGCAAGCGATGCCGAGGGCAGTATCGTAAGCCCGAAAATAATGGCGAGGAGTATTATTTTTCTTAAAGTCCCGGCGATAGGTAACATGGCGTCTCCCGTCATGATTTTCTGGAAATACAATCCATATGTTTATTTATCTTTATGCCTCCCGTAAGGTTTTCGTTTGGATTTGAAAACCTTACGGTATATATATCGGTAAAACAAAAGCGTTGACAACGATTTATATAATTCCTGTTTCATCAAACCTTACTTTGGCGGAGGAGTAGTCCCTCCCGAATCATCACCGGGATTTTGCGGAGATGTCGAGCCAGGCACTTCCGGCAATGGAGAACCCGGTAACCCGAACGGATCGGGGCTGGTCCCTTCATCTGGTCCGCACCCATTCTGCTCTCTGCAATCGTCGAGCCGTCTAAGGCAACCTTCATATGCATATTGCGCTGCAACCGCCTGCGCTACGGCTTCATCATACTGGTTTTGCGCTGTCGTGAAATTTTCTAACGCTATCTCGGCTTGAACAATCCCGTTGTCGTATGCTTCCTGCGCCATAGCAAGTCTGACTTCCGCTTCATCCATCAAAGCTTTACTGGATTCAAGTATTATATCCCAGACCGATGGACCCGAGCTTTCAGAGACCTCCTTAAGAGCCTGATTGTATGAGTCCTGGGCGGAATCGAATGCAATCTGTGCATCATCAAGTTCGGTTCCGAGTTCATCTACAACGGCCTTAGCCTCATTCAATGTATTTTCCGCTGCTGTAAGAGTGTCGCCTGCATCCGACAATGAGACAAGGGCTTCAACCAATGCATCATAATAAACGGAGCAATCTTCGCAGGGACATGGTGATTCACCAGCACCTTCGCCGGTTCCGGTTCCCTGTCCAGCGGGAATTCCAGCACCCGATTGTTGGTCCCCACCTGTTTCACCCGGCACATCGTACGGTGGGCATCCATATAGTTCTTGGCAAAGCTTTGAATCTTCCCCGCATTCAATCCAGGTCATCAGCGCGTCTAGGTAAACCTGCTTTGTATGAACAAGATCGTTTTGTGCACCGCCCATTTCGTTCTTTAAATCCGCAACTTTATTCGATGCGTCCATGTTATTCAGCATGGCGCGTAATAATGCCTCGTTAGCAGTATCCCACTCAATTTGGGCATTATCCAATCGATCCCAAAGCTGGAAAATTCCGTCAATATTTAAATCATACATTGGCTGGAATGTTTCGAAATCGCTGAAATAAATATCAATACCATAAATCCTGACATGACCGGGACCATAGTCCGGAGTTCCGCCGACTGTATCGGAATAAACATTGGTCTGCAGATAATCATCGAGTTCCTTCTGGGCTTCGTCGGCAGTTTCCTTCGCCAGATCGTACGCGCCTTGAGCGGAGTTTAAAGCAGTATGTGCCTCATCAAGTGTGCTCATAGCAGCATTAAGCTGATTATTCAGATCATCGACATTGGTTTGGGCTGTACTGTGAAATATATCCGAATCGAGCATTGCGGCCAATTCATGGTCACAGATTTCACACGGGCAGGGACCTTCGCTTGTGCCGAACCCGGTCGTTGATCCGGGTTGTTCTCCATTTGGCAGTGTCCCGTCCGGATTTGTACTATCGCCGCCCATTGGAGGTCCAAGGGGGCCGCCATTGAATCCGGGAATCCCGACTCCCGTTGCATTCCCTCCCTCAAACCACCAGAAACAATCAGCATTATCTGTTTCCAGGGCTGCGATATTTTCCCTGAGGCTGTTCATGCGCTCAAGACAGGAATTCAGGTTGGCGAGGGCTTCATTATATGCTTCGTTTGCAGCGTTAAACGCACTACTAGCTTCATCACGTGCAGCTTTCGCATCATTCACAATGCTAGCGGAATCCTGCAACCCTGCTTCAGCGTTGTCATTCGCTTCCTGCACCCAACGTAGACGATCCCAAAGCCCGGTATACTCATCCCTATTTTCATCCATGAGGTTGTTAATAATTTCCGCACCTGCATCACCGTTATACCAGACCCCAATCTGTCCCCCGAAAGCTTCGAAATAACTCCACCCGGGACCAGGTAATGAAAAATTAACTAGGTCTGATAAAACATGCACCGAGAAGAAATTTTCGCACGACTGAATTGCCGAATTTAATTCATTCTGTGTGCTTAGACTCTCAATAAATTTATATAAGTAATTTCCGCCCGCAATGTTGGCTGCCTCCTCGGCAGCATCGTAATCAGCCTTCGCCGCTTCAAGCGCTGATTCAGCAGATTCGAGTGCGTCCCATTCCCCGGCACAGTCCTGATCAAGCTCCGCATTTGCATCCCACCATTGTACCCAGACATCCCAGCATGGATTTTCCCACGGCCATGTTATATCGATCTCGAAACTGTCCTCCGAACCGCCTATGTATGCATATCCCTGAAGCCTGCCCGACATACCGCTTCGGAAATTTGTCTCGCAAATTAAATTTCCGCCGTTATAGAACTGGAGTGCGAAATCGCTTGGATCCATATCCGGACCGACATCGCCAATCGGGGTGAGATTAACCCCGAATGGAATTGTCACCGGGCCATAATCGGGTATGGGGCTGTCATACGACAACTGGAGCACGGAGAGGTTTCCTTCCCATGTAACCAGCTTATTTCCCGCCTCGTCGAGGATTGAAATTGAGATCGGATCGGCGCCGAGATTAGACACCATCGAGTCAGATAAAACCAGGTCCTCCCTTACCATCCCTGCTCCGTTAATAGTCTGTTGATCGGGTTCCCATAAAATCTCGCCCAAAACTTCGGGTGACGGTGGCTCCTGGAATTTACCAGTTTCAACACAAAAAACCCAGATATCGGACAGAACCGGATTACCGGGGATGACATCCACGGCAAGCCCCGGAAGCGGTTCAGGGACTACTTCAAGCTGCCACAAATAGAGCCCGGACAACTGCTCGCCCGGATAAGAGTACTGGATGTAATCCTGGTCAATCCCTTCGACTCTCCACACCGGAGCGTTCGACATAGCCGATTCCGGTGACTGGCTCGGATAAAGCGGGTAAATTGTTAATGTATATGTCGGAATCCATGTCACATTATACCCAGGGCAACCGTCTGCATATACCGACCACTCGAAAACCGGGAACGGGTCGACACAGCCTCCGATGTTATCGACAATTTCTGAAGGGAAGTCGCCATCTTCAGCCGACCAGTTGAATAAATCGGGGACCTGGCTTGCCGGTACGCCGGGATTGTAAAGATCGACCTGAAGGCACAACGGATCGATCTCGATAACTTGCCTTCCGGCGCTTAGAATTGTCACGCTTACGGGCAGGGCAGCATAATCTCCTGTGACACGATCTCTTGCAACCATGCTTCCCATAAAAACTCCGCCGCCATTTGTTATAAGATCTTCGGAAACCGGAATCGTAAATCTGACCTCGATCAGTTCACGAAAACCCGGGCCAAGTTCACCGACGACGGATGGGAAAATTTCAACATTTTCAGGCGTTATTTTACGGCCATCGTACGAAACCAGATCGGTCATGCCGATAATCACATCATCAAATGCAACATCGCCGACATTCTGGATTGTTGCGGAACCGTTTCCTTCTACTGTGCCGCCAGCGATTCCGTCCTGATTAATTACTATATCGAGTAGCGTTTCCTGCCATAACATTCGCGCGTAACCGCATTCGATAATTTCTATCTGGGGACCATAGGCGAATGCCTCATCCGGATTCTCAACCTTGATATCGATTAATCCGATGGGCGCTGCAGGATCGACGTCCAGAAGCAGTCTGTATTCATTCGGGCTTATAAAAGAAATGTTCTGTACCGAAATAAAATTGAATGGGGCTCCGTTATATTCAAATGAAAAATACGATTCGATCTCAAAGGCATTACCACGAATTACGACTTCCGTCGTGACATCACGGCATAATTGGTCGGGCGTTACGGAATCTATTGAAAGTACTTCAATTACTTTCTCCAGAATAGTAAATCCACTCTGGAGAGTCGCCGATAGTTCGTCCGGATTAGTTACTTTGACGTCATACACTCCCGGAGGCGCATCGGAACTTATCTCCATCGAACCGTTGATTATTTCGGATGAATCCACATCGTAAGTAAGGTCGATAAAACCTTCGAGGCCGGGGAACTCAAGCATCGCTCCGGTCTGGAAATTTCCGCCGATAACCTGGAAGTTGATCGTATCGCCCTGATACGCGTTTGAGGGAGCTATCGACTCGATAAACGGTTCTTCAGGTTGAAGGGGTAATATCTCGAAAGCATCGGGCGCAGTGGCGATTTTTCCATCAGGATTTTCCACAAACAAATCTATTAATCCCGGAGACGCAAGGGGATCTATCTCAATCGTCCCGGAAATCAATGTCGCCGAATCCACCTGGTAAGTGATATCAATGAATGGGTCGGGTGGGTCGACATAAAATGTCGCGCCTGACTGGAACCCTCCGCCGTGAAGCTGGAAGGGCAGGTAATCTCCCGGATAACCCTGGTTAGGATCGATATATTCAATGGTCGGCAGCGCGATAATTTCAAAACCGTTAACCAGGACATCGGATCCGCCATCGGGATTTTCAACAGTCACATTATATTGACCCGGCGTCGATCCGGCTCCGATATTAATCGTTGCTGTAATACTGGTGGAATCGTTGAACTGGACATTTGAGACGACAATGTCCGATGTACCGAAATCGACTGTAATCCCATCCATGAAATCGGTGCCCGTTATCGCAACATCCAGATTCTGATCTCCGGGGTAACCGAAATTCGGGTCGATATCAGAAATATTGGGTTGGCTGATTGGAATGTCGGTAACTGTAAATCCGCCCGGAAGTGTATCGCTGAGAAGGAGGTTGTTCGTTACAGTGACATCTCTCACCCCAGGCGTCGCAGCCAGATCGATTGTGAGAAGCACATCGACCGATGTGTCGGTGACCGTGCCAAGTGTGACTGTGATATCGCTTCCGAAGTCCACAGTATCGACGCCAAGGAGATTCTGCCCTGTGATTGTGGCATTCAGGTCAACTGTACCTCTCTGACCAAGATTCGGAACTACTGAGTCAATTATTGGTGAAGAAGAAAGGACCTCAAATCCGTCGGTCAGGATATCATCGCCATTATTTCCAAAGACAGTTACATCTCTGAATCCGGGAGTTGCCGCGACATCGATATCCAGTTCGACATTTACCAGATTCATGGAAACGGCAACGAAAGTGACCGTGATTCCTGCTCCGAAATCCACGCTTGTTATATCGGCGAAATTATTTCCCGAAATAGCCACTGGTAGCGCGACGTCACCCTGATATCCGGTATTTGGATTTACCCCAGTGATTTCGGGAGGGATGATAGTTTCAATAACCTCGAAACCATTGACCAATGTGTCATCACCGGTACTTCCCGATACTGTTACATCCCTGAATCCGGGTGTGGCTGCAATATCGATATCGAGCGTAACATTGACGGTATTGGCTGTCGCATCGATAAATGTAACGATTATACCGGGGCCAAAATCCACGCTTGTAACATCGGCAAGATAATTTCCGGTTATCGAGACAGGCAGAGTTGTATCGCCCTGATAGCCGGTACCTGGATTTACCCCGATGATTTCAGGAGGAAAGATAGTTTCAATTACCTCGAAACCATCAACCAGTGTGTCATTCCCGTTACTCCCCGACACCGTTACGTCCCTGAAACCCGGAGCGGCGGCAAGGTCGATATCGAGCGTTACATTGACTACATTGGCTGCCGCATCGATGAATGTAACGATTATGCCGGGACCGAAATCCACGGTTGTGACATTTTCAAGATAATTTCCGGTAATCGAGACGGGCAGGTTCGTGTCGCCTTGATTACCGAATGCCGGATTAATTTCCAATATTTCAGGGGGCAAGGGTTTCTCTACGACTTCAAAACCATTGGGCAATGTGCCTGTGCCGTAATTCGAGGTTACCTCAACGTCCCTGAAACCGAGCGTAGCTAATGGATCGATGTCCAGAGTCGCATCGATCTGCGTATCTGAAATTATATTGAAATCGGTCACGGTGATGTCCGCGCTGAAATCAACGCCGGTTGTATCGGAAAAATATGCGCCAAATATTGAGACAGCAAGCCCTGTATCGCCGGGGAATCCCGTATCAGGGACTACGTTTTCAATAATTGGCGTACAATCCTTGATCACGAAAGCCGGATCAAGGATATCGATCTGCTCATCCGGGTTGGTTCCGGTCAACGAGTAAGTGCCTATGGCAGCGCCACCTAAAAACACATCCAACTGGACTTCGGTAGGGGAAATATAATTTGTATTAGCGATTATTATTCCAATTGGATCGAAATTGAAACCGATTCCCTGTAGAAAACCAGTTCCATATACCGTCAGGCTTTGCACATCATCTCCATAGCATGGGTCAGGTGGATCTACACTATTTATTACCGGTGCAGGATATCCGAGGACTTCGAATCCGTCAGGGAGGGTAGCAATTGGGATTTCACCCAGCAAAGTAACATCCCTGAATCCCGGCGTGGCCGTCCAGTCTATGGAAATTGTGCATTGAACCTCAGATGGTGTGACATAATCGATCGAATCAACAGTAACGCCTGCGCCGAAAGTTGCTCCGAATGTTGTTTCCAGATATTGTCCGGTTATTATTACCTGGAAAGCGGTATCGCCCGTGTAACCCTGATCGGGATTTACGTAGAAGATAAGTGGTTTTGGCAGGACATTAAAAGCGTCGAGAAGGCTGTCCTGCTGTAAATCGCTCTGGTTAATTACCCAGACAGTATAGAACTGGGGGATTGTCGCGATATTGATGTCGATAAAAACGGTCAGGTTGAACTGATCGATAAATATGACGGGAGGTATGATTGTGATGCCGTCCGCGCCGGATCCAAACTGAACAACAGGTGGTATATTGCCAGGGCCAAGTTCGAAACCCGATCCGAAGATATCGATCTGAAGACCTATATCACCCTGCGTGCCGAAATTCGGGTCAATCGAGATTATATTTGGAGCGGCATTGACAGAAGTACCCAGCAATATGAACAAAGCCAGGCTGATCCCTGCTAGAATCAATTTTCTCAATTTTCCAGTGAACGGATACATTGATAAATTCCTCCGATGCATGTAGCCATTTGAATGCATACTCTCACAAACCGGTCAGACAATTCTTCCGGCATTGTCGGTTTAACATAAAAAATCTTATAATATTTCCATCAGCAGTTTAAGAAAGTCATACTGCACACAGTATTAATAGATTTACACTCTAACCCGCAGCAAAATTATATCAGAATTAATCTGAATGAAACAGTAGATATACACTAATCATACTAAACACCCTCAATACCAATCCAGCCCGGCTGAAAATAGCGGATCGCCCCGATATTTCCCGGGTCTGAAAGAACGTCTTTTTGATTAATGCAATGTCCGTTCCAGAGTAGGATGGAGAGGTTTTAATATGCCGATACTCCATAAACCTCTTTATTCATAGGGCTTGCAGGATATTATTTATTAAAGCGGAAAAGTTGCGGAATTGTGAGGAGTGCGCGTTTCATCTCAATTTGATATTCCGTGGAAGAATTCAGGGATTTTTTGTGAGAATTACGACCGCGACAGCCCAGTCATCTTCATGGGTCAGACTCATCCAGATTGTTTCAACCCCCTCTATATTCCCTCTGTCTTTTGCCTTCCCATGAAGCGTTAAAAAGGGAACCGATTCATTATCGAGGACGGTTTCGAAGTCCTTCCACCCGATACCCATACCCCGTCTCGCTCCGATCGCCTTGAAACCGGCCTCCTTCGCCGCAAGACGAACGGCGAGATCGGGAATCGGATCGGGCCTGGTCATGCAATAATCGGCCTCCTCTTTAGTAAAGCATCGTTTCAGAAACCTTTTCCCATGCGATTCAAGCATCCTCTCGACCCGATGTCGCGCGACAATGTCAATCCCAAGCCCGACGATATTACGTGCATTGTCCGGGATAGCGGGGATCGATGGGATAAATTTTTTTCGTCTGCCTGTCATATATTCACTTATTCCGATTCCACTTAGAAGAATATTATTGCACAGAGAAGCCGTGGCATGCGACTCTGGCGCATTGAATTCTTGCCTGACTGTTCATGCGCCGGAGTCGCATGCCACGGTTCAGACCAACAATTTCTGGTCAATAATAATAATTTTCCTGGTGGAATTGGTCTTAAAATTTCGCCACCCGGATAAAATGAAACCTTGCTCCATAAAAAAGCCCTGCGGTGACACGTAGGGCGCGATGTTTATAAGCTGGTGGGCAGTGCGGGGATCGAACCCACGACCTCCTGCTTGTAAGGCAGGCGCTCTAACCAGCTGAGCTAACCGCCCGGGACAGAGAGTAGTATACTAAATATACCCGGCAAGAGCATCAAATTATTTTTATAAATTTAAAAAATGACCCGACCGTCGCATCGTGACGGTTTCTCTATTCCGAACGTGCTCAGCATACTGGGCGTCAGGTCGATAAGCTCCGGGTCTTCCACAGTTATCGGGATCGTGCTGAATAAGACACCGATACATGTGGATCTGTCTGTCGAACAATGATCCCCCGACCATTTTTTATTATTGACTTCGATCAGATCGGTCGCGGAAACCCCAAGGGTGGTCTGCCAGCTTACACGGTATCCTGGCATGAAACCGACAACAATATCCGGGGCGTACTCCATACTATCCCCATGATAAATTACATCGCCTCTATATGCGTTCAGGATTACCCTTTCGCCAGTCTCGGGGTCGGTCATTGTAAGAAGCCCGGCGATAATCTCATCGATCAAAGCGCTTTTTTCCGCATCTGTCACAATTCCCTGAGCTTCACGTCCGTCAAGATTAAGATATATCTGCCCGAGACCCAGCGCGTACGCCTGGGTTCCCGACCAGTCAACCCATTGGAAAAACTGGCTGCTCGGATCGAACAGTTCGCCGACAGCGCTCGGCATGATAGATCCCAGGAGGTTTCTATTCCTTGCAAGATACCCGTTATCCTCAAGCCATCTGTTCAAATTTACGCATTTCCGCCACGTCTGGAATCCATGGTCGCTCATGACAATAAGATTATCGCCATCGCGCATAATCTCATTCATTACCCTTCCAACAAGATCGTCGGCACGTTGATAGACTTTCAATATCGAGTCCCCGTACTGTTCCGCAAGAACCGGATCGTACATCGGATGTTCAGGATCGATCAGACGCCAGAACATATGCGAGACATGGTCCGTTCCCTGGAACACGGTCGAGAATAATTGCCGTAGACCTGCTCACTGATGACATTTTCATTCATTGCCCATGTTTCAGAGTCCCAGCCGTAGGTTTTGAAATTGCCGTATGTATTGAGAAGGTCGGGGGCATAACTTGCGGGATATGAAAGCGCCACCATAGTTTTCCTGGGATCGATATTCACCGGCGTGACATACAGCTGAAACTCCGGATCGGTTTCGATCAGATATGCGCGGCAGAATCCTTCCATCCCGAGCCAGTCGGTAATCATAAATTTAACTTGTACCCAGTCTTCCCATTGCCCTTGATGAAGGGTGTAAGTATCGGTTTTTACAGTCGGGCGAGAGATCATAAAAAGTATTCCGATTATTAAACCTGTTAAAAGCCCTAATAAAAACGATGGTCCCTTCCTTCTGCTTTTAACAATTTTGAAAAGAATCGGCCATAATATAAGGGACACAATAAGTATTCCGAGCATGCCCGGGAAAAATATCAAAAACTGGAACGGAGTCCTATTTTCAAGGCTGAAATCGACTGTGTCAGCATCCGGATGTATTTGTATTGTTACCGGCACGGATAATTTTTCCCCTGAGCCGGGATGAAGCGGATCGAACGGACCGGGAAGCGTTGTTGTCGCGGTATCTCCATCCCGTTCGACTTCGATTACCTGTCCCCCCATTTCCGTACCGCCGGTCGACCCGGTTTTTTGCCGTGCGACATCGATATCGTCCACATAATAAATATAAGTCCCCATCGTTTTTGCCGCGTCGGGGACGCCAAGTCCTGATAAAACGGTTGATCCGGGCGCTTCGTCGGGGGGCATATTCATCGGCATCATTATATTGACCG
>JAPKYR010000222.1 GCA_026394215.1 bacterium | reverse complement strand
GAGCTTGATATCGACTCACCGGAGGAATTAACCGCCGCCTTTGAAAGAATCACTTTAAGCCTTACAAAACATAGTCTAAGGGACGGGTCTAAAATCCTTGTACAGCCGATGATTCGCGTAAAGGATGGGGCGGTCGAATGCGTCCTGGGTTTAAGAAACCTGAAAAAATACGGCCCGATGATCATGTTCGGAATCGGCGGGATTTTCGTGGAAATCCTTAAGGCTGTCGAATTCAGAATGGTCCCGCTTACAGATACCGACGCAAGGGAGCTTGTAATGAACGGTCCCGCATGGCCGATTCTGAAAGGCGTGCGTGGACGTCCACCGGTCGATGTAGACGCCCTGGTGGAAAATATCCTCCGACTGGCACAAATGGCAAATGAAATCCCGGAAATATCGGAGGTCGATTTGAATCCGCTGATCGCATATCCGAATGGTTCTGAGAATGTCGCACTGGATCAGGTAATAATGCTCTGATTGGAATAATGTCAGTATATTTCTTCGGTCAGGTTGATATCCAGATCGTAAGTATTCTGGCCTTCGACGATTACCAGAGTGGAGGACAGTTGGTAACCGGACATGATCACAATCGCCTGATATGTTCCGGGCGGCACATCCTTCATTTCAAACAAACCGCCGTTCGCGGTCAGAGCTTCTCCGGTTGCGATCATATAGACCGACGGCAGAGAGTCATTCGGGAACAGCCCTATATAGGCATCGTCAAGACTGACGCCATCTGAATTGTGAATCAATCCATGGACAGTCCCACCGTCGACAAATGTGGTCGGATTCATGACGACATCCAGCCTGTAAATTCCCTCAAAACCAACCCTCTGACCTTCCATTAATTCCATCTCGTGATCCTCAGCCAGTGCCAGCACTTTGACATTTCCATCAGGTAATGTGGGCAACGTAAAATTACCCTCTGTATCTGAAACAGCATGAGCAAGCCCGCCACTGTCATAAATTATCCAGATATCGGCATTGTCGATCGGACCCTGGAAATCCCTTACATTGCCGGGGAGATCGGTCGATCCTGTCTGAAGGTCGGGGAAATTCACGATATAGGTGTCATTATTCGCGAACACTTCGACCGGTGTGGAAAACAATTTCAGTCCGAACCTTGCGAATGTCACCGTGTAATTCCCTGTCGGCACTTTGGGCATTGTGTACGACCCGTTGGAATCGGTGATCAGCAGACGGTGTGCCGTATCGCCATCCAACTGAACCCTGATAAACGGCACTGCAATTCCACCCGGAGTTGAAAGTGCCCGTCCGGTGACTGTTGAGCCTGAATCGCGGGAACTCGCCTTGCATCCTGCAAATCCTATTAGGAGTGCAACGCTGAATGTAAGGACAAACAGGATGATCGAAATATTTCTGAGTAACGGTACTGTTTCCGAATATCTCCACGTCGTTTTCATGATTTAATTATACACCACCAATGAATCCAGATTGGGAGCGGGTCGATTGTTTTTGTAACTATTGGATATATTATGTAACGTTTTGGTTCAAAAATCAAGATGTAGGATCAAAAATAATCGAAAAAAATGATTTGTCGCGATTCACAGTAATCTACCCCAGACTGGTCATGATAAACGGCGCGAAGAAATATGGGGGTACGCGACGTTCTTTTAATAATGTGACCATCATGTTACATAATGCTTCGCTTGAAGGAATTCCAGTTTCCAGATCTCCGTAAAATAAAGGAATCAGGATCGATGTAATATCATCCGACACCTTCCAAAGGCTCATAATCACAGACCCGGCTCCCGATCCAAGAAACGCGCGCGCGATCCCGATCACTTCGTCCCCCTCCAACACTTTCCCGACACCCGTCTCGCATGCGGACAGGACCACAAGACTGACATCTTTCAGATCAATCCCCCCGTCTATCAATTCCTGAACTGTGAGACGGTCGCCTCCGGGTAATAAGAGGGCGGATGAAAATGGATCGGAAATATCGAACTCAGCATGTCCCGCGAAATGGAGGATTCCGGACAATTTTCCTGCTTTTAGAATATTAGTATCCGACAGATGCATCCGATTTCCGAAAATCTCCCCAAGCGATTTAATTTCCCTGTCGGTACCCGGAAGGTCATCGAACTTTCCCCGAATAACGTTAATTTCGTGAACCCGTTTTCCATCGGAGTCATTTTCATAAAGATAAAAATCCGAGGATGGAATCTGGGTGACCGTATGAGATTCGATAAGGTATTTCCGGTCGCGATCGACAAGCGCGGAGAAGGGTAAATTATGGAGGATTCCGTGCGGGACGACCGCGAGGTGCTTTTTACCGGCGATTCTACCCATTATCGGGGATATCAGAATCTCCCCGAGTTTTATCAGCGGATCGGGCGGATCGACATCATTTTTCCATTCCGATTCCCTGTACTCCCTGCTCGCAATAAAAAGCCCGATCTGTGATGTGAATTCCCGAATCAGCTTATTGATCGAATCCAGGACATTATGCGATTCGTGGACAGTCACACCCGATTCGTCGCATGTAAAAATCGCCAGGGAATCTTTCCAGATAAAATAATCGACAATCACATCGTCAGGATTCCGTCCAAGTTTACCAAGAATTTTTTTGTAGACATCATCGCCGGATGAACCGGAAATCCCTTTTCTGCGATCGACCAGCTCCTTCAACGCGCGCTGCTTGCTTTCGGCAAGAATAGAAAATGCTTTTTCAGTTCCAATTTTATTAAGACAGAATTCAATATACTCGCCATGCAGGTTTCTCTGAGTCCGTTGGATTTCCGCACGATCCCGATCAGATACAAGCGATTTACGGAGCACATCGAAATCTTTCAGCGCAAGTTCATAATAATCGGACGCGGTATCTGTGTCCCCCATTTCGGAATATGCGCGCGCGATATGGGCACGCGACCGCCAGATTCCCTCATGATCTGCGTTTCGTAACGCATCCTCAAGGCTCCGTTCGGAATATTTAAGCGATTCTTCCGGAGTTCCAAGCCGGATCAGTGTCAAGGCCAGGTTGGCACGCGCGATATCTCCCAGAACCGCATCCTCAGCATCTTTTATAACTCCCTCAAACAATTCTCTCGCGACGTTAAATTGCGCCCCCTCATCAAGATATAAAACGCCAAGGTTAAGCCTGCCGCGGATTTCCTCGGTAGAGTCGCCAATCTCTTTTGCAAAGTCGATACCTTTCAGAAGCGCGTTACGTCCATCGTCCCAGCGCTTCAGTTCCTTGTAAATATTCCCGATATTCAGATAGCACGAGAGCACTGTCCGTTCATCGGAATTTTCCCTTGCGAGTTTCAGTGCAATTTTATAATTGGACGCGGCATCTTCGAGACGCCCCATCTCCTTATACACAAGGCCAAGGTTTATCCGCGCCCTTGCGCGACGGCGGTCGGAATTAATTTTATCGGCGAACTTAAGGCTCTCTTCAAGGTCCCTCAGAGCATCAGGATATTTAACAAGCCGATAAAGGCTAACTCCCCTGTAATTAAAAAGAATCGAGAGCTCTTCATCGTCGGAGATTTCCTGCGCGATTTGGATCAACTGCCCCAGGAGGTCGATTGTTCGGAGCCAGTTTTCATCCTTTATCAGAAAATCGACGGCCATCTCTCCAAGCAGGATTTTTTTCTTTGGAGTAAGTGCCCCGGAGATTTTGTCATTTAAAATGTCGTTAAAAACCCGACCCTCGACTTTGCCTGCCAGCGCTCCAGTTACTTTACCGATTGCACTTTCAATCTCAGATTCGCTCAAATCGCAAAGATAATCCACAAGCCGGGATAAAAAAACTTTCTGACCGGATGGAGAATCTGGAATCGGCGGAAAATTTTCCGGTTCCATCCCGGACTGGAACCATTTTTTAAAGCGATCGACCATCTACGGTTTTAATAATAACACTGATTCAACCAGCTATGCTCCTGATAAATGTAAAAAAAATTCCCGATGCATGACCATCGGGATTTTTATAAACTTCATACCTGATTTCTGTAAGTTATATTTCGAACTCAAATGTCTCATCTGTCAGAGATACATTCACAGGCTGGAATTTGTCTTCAGACAGCAGAACATATTCGCCCTCTTCAAGATCCTTGAACACAAATCTGCCCTGTTTACTTGAGACGGTCGAGTCGATTTTCTCGCCATCATGCACAAGATGCACAAGCGTATTCGCGCATTTTTTGCCGGTGTGATCGATAAGGAAACCCTCGATTCTGGCCTCGCGAACCGCTACTTCACCGCTGACCGCGCCCCTGACCCCCTCGGCGGCCATAGCGCCGTTAATAACGGCAATGCCCATAATATTCGACCTGTGCGCAGATACTTGATTGATGACCGGATCATATGCCTGTTCCGGAAATACTTCCGCAAGCGAACAGTTGAGCGCATCTGCTATTTTCTGACGGCTCAGGCCGCTGGGAATTGTTTCCCCTCGTTCAATTTTTGAGATTGTCGGACGCGCAAGTCCGGATTTCAGAGCGAGTTCATCCTGGCTCATATGTGCTCGTAACCTTGCTTCTCGAACTCTATTCAAGACACACCTCGTTTAGTAAGGCTTAACAATAAGATACAATAAGTGACAGCCTATGTAGGATATACCACATAAATTTACAAGTGTCAAGCTTGTTTCTGTACGAGAATCGCTATATTTGTAACTTTTTGAAACTCCTTTGCCCATTTTAAAATCCTGCATGGCCTCACGCCCAAACTCCGGCTGAAATTTCCTTCAATTTTGAAGTATATTAAGATAAACCTCGATATGAAAGGGACAATAATATAGCGAGATCCCGGTGGTCAGGATATTGGTACTTTTAAATCAATAACTAATGGTGACCGATATTGTTCAACAATTTATTCAAAAGAAAAAAAAGCAAGCAGGATGAAAAGACTCTGGAAAATTACCTTCTCGATGCTATCGACCATTTCGAAAGCGGGAACTTCCTGGAGGCAGCCGATCAATTCACCCTGATTGCCCAATCCTATCCGAGTCATCCTCTGGCCAATCTGATGCTTGGGCGCGCTTATATCCATGAGAAAAAATACGATCATGCAATAGATGCTTTTTTCGAACACCTGAAGTCAGCTCCGAATTCTTTGGAAGCTTTAATCAATCTTGGTTTGGCATATTACGAGTGTGGAGAGCTAGGTCTGGCGCTGGAACGATTCGAACAGGCTCTGAAACTCCATTCAAACAGCATTATGGTGCGTGAAAATATCGCGATAACAAAGCTTGCATCCGGTGAGTTAAATAGCGCTCTCGATATCCTTGTCTCCCTTCACGAGGAGAACCCGGACGATATGACTATTATCGAATTGCTTATCCTGACCTATGGGAAACTTGGCAAATGGGACACGGCAAAGCGGTATATAGCAAAAATGAAAAATAGCGGACTGGCCCTGGGCCTTTGAAATCGACATCTCTGTACAAAGGGAAATTTATTTAAACAAAGCGGCCTGGACAGGGCTGTTTTTTTAAAATCCCGCTATTTCGGTACTCTCTTCGATCAGCACTTTCTGCGACCCTCCCCTGTGGTCGTAAAAAGTGAATACTCCTTCCTCGTACACGAAATATGTCGAGATGCCTTTGTTATCGTCCTTCAGGATTATCACCCTGCCCTTCCCCAGCCCAAGCCATGCCCTTGTGCAGATTTCCATCTGGCATTTGATTTCCGCCATCACGGTCACCGCATCATGCTTACAGTATTTCGGCAACCGTATAACCGGACTATTTTCACTTTTTTCATCCATTATTCATCGGAGCAGGTAGTTGATCATGGTTTTTACTTAATTACCGTCCCTTTTGTTAATCGCGACAGCAATCTGGACCGCATTCAAAGCTGCCCCTTTTAGAAGATTATCGGCGACGACCCAGAACGCAAGATCGTTTTCGAAAACGCCCGCTTTTCGTATGCGTCCGACCCATACAGGATCCGTGTTCTCTGCCTGTCTTGGCGTCGGGAAAATTCGATTTTCGATATCGTCCAATACTTTCACTCCATCGGATTCAGCAAGCAGTTTTCTGACATCATCCGGATCGACAGGCTTGCTGGTTTCTACAACGACACTTTCCCCATGCCCGACTAATGTCGGGACCCGTACGGCGGTCGCGGATATTTTCAATTCGTCCAGTTCAAGGATTTTTCTCACTTCATTTTCAAGCTTCGTCTCTTCGCTGAATCTGTAATTTTCCGAAATCGTCCCCACCGCCGGAATACAGTTAAATGCGAGCGATGTTCCGGGAACCAAATTTCCACCGCCATCCAGCACGGTATAACTATCATTAATTAATTTTTCGAGATAGTCTCCCCCTGCTCCGGAAGCCGACTGGTAGGTGCTGACGATAACCCTTTCAAGTCCGTAATTGTCTCTGATTTTCGCAAGGATCACAGCAAGCTGAATGCTTGAACAGTTTGGATTCGCGATTATCCGGGGATCGCTTCCTACAGAATCGAGATTTATTTCCGGAACGACCAGCGGGCAATCGGGATTCATCCTGAAACTGGCGGAATTATCGATAACCCACGCGCCTTCGGATGCCGCGACAGGGCAGAACTCCTCGCTGAGCCCGTCCTTTCCTGAAAAAAATACCCATCTGGCGTCCTTGAAATATTTGGGGTCAAATTCCCTGACCGTATAATTCTTTCCCCTGAATTGGATATTTTTCCCTTTTGAACGTAAACTTGCGAGGGGGATAAAATTATTTACCGGGAGCGGAAAACGCTCGAGAGTCCGGACTATTGCGGTGCCTACAAGCCCTGTCGCTCCCACTAAAACCACGATTTCCTGCTTTTTATCTTCGGACATAGCGATTCCTGACGATATTCGTAATTGAAGAAATTATTATACCATGTGAGTATTTGAAATTGCCGACTTTGACAGGCTGTGATAGAATACCGGTCAAGGTCTGAAATTAATCGGGAGGAAACGAGCATGAATCGTTCCAATCACGTAGCCTTATTAGTAATCCTGATAATATTGTTAACATGCAGTGTAGCAAATTCCCAGGATTTTCTTATCCGCGACAATGACGAAGCCGTTGTTGCGCTCAGTTCAGAATTATCGGATGTCATCAATGTGTTTGAAGATACGAACGGTGACGGAGTTTACGACGCATTGACAGTCCACGGGGACCGGATAACCGGCACTATAAAAATTTCAGAGGCCGAGGGATTTCAATATGAGGATGGCCGCAATATTGCAGTTTATCCCGCGGATTTTATGGGCCTTCCCGATCCCGGGACCTCTGCTCTGCTGGGCTTCATCCACTATTTCAGCAATGCGGACAGCGAGGATCCGATCTCGACTTACATCGCGATGGTCGCAGAGCAGGCATTAGAGGAAGATACTACAAGGGGCATGTCGGTTTATTTTTATGATTCGGCCGGACTAAGGGTTGGAGCGCCGGTATCGATTTTCATGGAAAAAGCTCGGTTGAGGAGCATTCCCATTTATCAGGAATGGGCTGAAGCAGGGAAGGATTTCGGAATTGGATCGAATCCTCAAAACAGCCAGTTTTTTGTCTACATCAAGGATCTTGGGCTTACCGATCACATATTGGTCGTTCTTTACCAGCTTTATCAATAATAAAAAAATGTGATCCTGCCTTGACTCCTGGAGTATACCAGGCGACACACAGTGTATAATCGGACACGCACAAGCAGCCCACGGGGCTGCTTTTTTTTTATTTTTTATGAAACTCCCCCATTCGTGCACGGTTATGCTGAATATTGATTTTCTCCCCTGTAAAAAAGAACATTTCCCGTAGCACAGCACGACAGTGCATCCTCCTGTTTTTTCAGGCAGCATAACGCACTGCCGTGCTGTGCTACAAAAAATCCATTGTTCAAACAAGAATATTCAGAACGGTATTGGGTGGAAACAGCTACGGATGAATCGTTGATTTCTTTCTGTATCTACGTCCTCTCCCTGATAAAAATCCACGGCCTTCCAAAAATCTTTACATCGAGGAATAGGTAAATAGTGAAGAAAAGCAACCACCAGCCTATCGCCACAAAAAAAGCATTATCGTTCATCGATCTGGCCATCACCAGCAGAATCGCCCAGAGTGAACCCACCCATGAGCCTACTACCGCCTGACGATGGACCACGTGCCTTACTGTGAAAGGAGATATTGGATTCAGCCAGCTAATGGTTATCCCCCAAAGCCCGAAGGCAACAGCGCCGACAATCGGTCCGGTCGTGATAATCGAGAATAGCAACTTAATATTTGGCGGGAACCACGACCCGGTTGCAGTATGCTCCGCGACAAATCCGAGTATTATCCCCATGACGAAAATCCGAGCTACAAGAAACGCGAGCACCACCAGCCCTCCCGGATATGATGTCAATATCCAGCCTGCAATGCCTCCAAGTACCATCATTATGGCCATTCCTGTTAAAGATCCATTTAAAAGGCCATAGATCATCCCGGCAAGAACAAACGATAACGTTCCGATTAAACGCCACAACCCTTCGTTCGACTTCCTTTGAGTTCGCTTGCGTGTCAGATTGATCGGGACTCCTGCCTGCATGAAAATAATTTCGATTTCATCAACCAAATGATCGATATCTTCCGGCGACGTGTGCCTGCTACGCATTCTCGCATTGCGAGCCATCTCCTCGTAACGCCGGTCCGCCCCGGTCGGAGCCTGCCTTTCGTAACCTGCATGAGTGGATTGTTGTTCCCTGGATGTATACGCGGGTCTTCCCGGCATGGCCTGAGACCATTTCTTAAGGGGTCTGGCATAATAGACGGAATTATAGATTACCCTTTTAGCAGGATCGGCGAGAAGCTCCTTGGCCTCGATAATCGCCCTTAATTTTTCAGTGGCTGAAGGATCGTCGGGATTGCGATCGGGATGATGCTCGAGAATTTTCGCCCTTATTGCTTTTCCAAGCTCGCTACCGGAAGCGCCGGGATTAACCTCCAGGAGCTTGTAATAATCGGTGTATGTCAGATGCGCGACGCGGCGTCCTTCCAACTTGAACCTTGAATCGCACGCGGGACATCGTACCGGATCGACCGGAGTGTGTTCAGGGAACTCGAGTAAAGTCCCGCATACGGGGCATTTCGCTGGAAATGACATGTGTTATCCGAAAAGTTTTACCTGATGCGCAGGCTTTTCAAGGGCTGTCGAAAAAACAAAACGTAATTATGTAGAACAGGCTTTCCAGTCTGTTTCTTGAACCATGATGAATAGTAACAGGCTGGAAAGCCTGTCCTACATAATTTTAAGTAACAGGCTGGAAAGCCTGTCTACATAATTTTAAGAAATTCAGGCTTTTTCAACAGCCCCTTTCCAGCCACAATCTCATTGATAAGCGACAAATCAGAATCAGGCTTCAATGTACAACCCCTGCACCGATAAAATCAACCCTCCCGGAAATCGGGAGGGCTATTTTCAGTTCAGGTAAATATTATATTTCGGACTTCAGGCAGGACTATCCGCTTTTTCAGGAAGAGCAGCCGTAACCCCTTTCTCGATCGGTTCTTTTATTCCGATCCCCTTGAAGACAATATGCTCAGCGTCGCCTTCACCTTCGATCGACACCCTTACCGTCTCGCCGGGCATGTATTCCGCCCTCAATAACTGCTCCGACAACGGGTCCTCAATCTCTTTCTGAATCAGCCTGCGTAACGGTCTGGCGCCCTGAGCCTTGGAGAATCCCTTCCTGGCCAGATAATGTTTCAGCTCAGGCGTATACTCCACAATTAACTCATGCTCCCTTGCCGAATCGCCGACACGATTGAGGAATTTTTCGGCAATCTCGATAATATCTTCCTCGTTTAACGCCCTGAACAGAACTACCTCATCGAGCCTGTTAAGAAATTCCGGACGGAATGCGCGCCTTAAAGCTTCCTGCACCTTAGGCTCCATCTGTTTGTAGATCTGGTCGGACGAGAGATCATCGACCGATTTGGATCTGAAACCCAGCGGTTCTTCCATGCCGATCGAATCCGTACCAAGGTTCGACGTCAGGATGATAATGCAGTTTTTCAGGTCCACATGTCGTCCATGCGAATCGGTAACTACGCCATCCTCCATGATCTGGAGCAGAATATTGAAAACTTCGTAATGAGCCTTCGCAATTTCATCCATCAGGATTATCGAATAAGGACGACGTTTTACAGCTTCAGTCAATTGGCCGCCCTCATCGAATCCGACATATCCCGGAGGAGCGCCGACAAGCCTCGATACCGAGTGCCGCTCCATATATTCCGACATATCGAAACGGATCAACGCCTTCTCGTCGCCAAACAGGAATTCGGCGAGTGCTTTCGCAAGCTCGGTTTTACCGACGCCTGTGGGGCCGGCAAACAGGAATGCCCCGGTCGGGCGTTTCGGGTCTTTAAGCCCTACCCTTGCGCGCCTGAGAGCGCGTCCAAGAATCTCAATCGCCGCTGTTTGACCCTTAACCCTCTGCGCGAGAATTTCCTCTGTTTTTAGAAGCTTCTTGGTCTCTTCCTCGGCAATTGCGGAGACAGGAATTCCAGTCCATGCATGAACAACCTGCGCGATATCCTCTTCGGTAACTTTCACGCGGACTTTCTTTCCGCGCTTTACAGGCCGTTCCATTACCGATGTTTCTTCATCTTCTATTATCTCCTGCTCGTCTTCTTCATATGGACCGACATCGGGAACCTCGACACGCGTCGGGACCTCGACCGTGCTATCGGCACTGACCCCGATTCCAACGGGGGTTTTTGCCGCTTCCTTTTCTATCTCTTCAAGGCTTTCAAAAATCGCGACCTTGCTGCACGCCTCGTCGAGAAGGTCTATAGCCTTGTCCGGAAGCGAACGGCTGGTTATGAATCTTTGAGAATAATACGCAGCAGCACGTATCGATTCATCCGTAATTTCGACCCCGTGATGATCCTCATATCGGGGTTTCAGCCCGTACAGAATATCGATAGTCTCCTCGACTGTAGGTTCTTCGACAGTCACCGGCTGGAAACGTCTCTCAAGCGCGCCGTTTCGTTCGATATACTTCTTGTATTCGTTATTTGTCGTCGCCCCGATACATCTTAATTCGCCGCGGGACAATGCAGGTTTCAGGATATTCGACGCATCTATCGCGCCCTCCGCAGCCCCGGCGCCGATTACTGTATGCAATTCATCTATGAAAAGGATAATCGGTTCTTCCTGGTCGGCAGTCGTGATTTCCTTCATCACACGTTTCAGACGATCCTCGAACTCGCCCCGGAATTTCGTACCCGCGACAAGCCCCGCAAGATCGAGCGATACCATGCGCGCCTTTCTTAACGTGCCGGGAACCTGGTCGTTAACAATCAACTGCGCCAGACCCTCGACAATCGCGGTCTTTCCGACCCCCGGCTCCCCGATAAGTACCGGGTTATTTTTTGTCCTTTTCGAGAGAATCTGAATCAGGCGCTTGATTTCCATTTTTCGACCCACGACCGGATCGAGTTTACCGTCGCGCGCAAGCTGATTAAGGTCGATCCCGAATTCATCCAGAGTCGGAGTTTTGCTCCTCGCTTTCTTCGCGGCAGGCTGCTGGATCATCCCGATGATAACCTTTTTGGCGGTCTGGTAGGTCACATGGTGCTGATTCAGAATCTCGCACGCTTTTGATTCCGAGACTTTCAGAATTCCTAAGAGAAGGTGCTCGGAGCCGATAAACGTATGCCTGAGCTGTCGAGCTTCCTTGTAAGCAAGCTCGAGGACTTCCTTGCTCTGCTTGGAGAAATTCAGGTTCTCGAAATCGTAGCTGCCTATCGGGATTTCCTGTATGACAGCGGAACGTACCTTCTCGATATTGACCTCCATCTGGAGAAGGGCTTTGACCGCGAACGAGTTTTCGTCCTTGAGAAGCCCCAGGAGAAGGTGCTCGGTATCGACTACGTCATTCCGGAAGTGTTTCGCTTCCTCATGAGCGTACTTGATTACGCGTTTGGATGATGATGTAAATTTTTCCCACATGGCTTGCGCTCCTTACCATTCCACCCGTTGGCGAAAAAGGAACTCTATCCTTTAATCATACTATCCTTATTGCGTCAGGTACAAGGTATCGCGCCGATTCCCGCCCATAAAACCGATTAAACCCGGTAGATGGCGCTCAAATAATCAGACACGGAAGCTTCGAGGCCGGTTTAAATGCCTTGTGAATTAGTATCGCATCAGGAAGCGCCCGGTTGAGTTAAGGGAATCGGAGGGATTTTAGAATATCCTTATATCTTCTTCACCCTTGTTAAATATATACCACAAGACTATAGATGGGGGAAGGGGTGAATGATATTTTTTGAGTGAAGTAAACGGTTTTACACGCTAGCACTTCCAGAGCATTTTACTACAGTACAGCCCTCTACATTTTCACCAACCTTTTCGATATTCCCCTCGCTTGCCTGAAGTTTTTCAAGATCGAATCCCTCGCTGACCACGCGAATGTTGAAATAGAGCAACGTGTACGCGATCAGGCTTAACGGGTATAAAAATAGACAGAAGAGTGTATGGAAAATCACCAATATCACCAATCCGGCATATTGATACATTCCAGGGATCAGTTCGACCAGCCCGCCAAGATAGGAAATTCCCAAGTCGAATAAAGAACTGACGATAAAAATTATAAAGTTAATGACAAACGCAACGCCCATCCCCTCCCACCAGTGGCCGGAAATCAGGCCCCACGACCGTTTCAACGCATTTACTGTCTGAAGATTTTCGATTATCACAGCCTGAGGGATAAGAATGTACTTAATCGCAAAAAAGAAAATAGAACAATAAAATAAAATTAACCCGGTAAACTCCAAGGTAAGGAGTAATCCAGGTTTCCCATTTTCATACCCAACTGTTTGACTAATGTAAATGATTAACAAAATACAAAAAAATGCTATCACATAAATAATCCCTGCCAATAGCCTTGCCCTGACAATTACGGCAGATTTAGACCAGGCTGCTTTAAGACAGGCTCTTAAATCGGTTTCACGACCAAGAAATATCATCCGAATCGCATGGACTATCCCACCTGTCGCTACCGCCTGAAGGAAGTAATTAAATAGCAGGGACACCAAGAACAATGTCCCAATTATGTCCAGGTTCTTGATAATCTCAGTTGATTCACCACTCAGCATAAATATAGGAATTCCTGATTTGGAAAATAGGAGGATCGAAGTCTCGAACAATGCCATGGGAATTCCCGCAATAACCGCCACAATCCCGAAAAAAAGCAGGGGCCTTTTCAAGTAAATCCTGAACGTCCTGACCAGGATATCACTAAGGTCCATCGGACTCAGGTCGAGTAATCTCTCCCGATCCTCATTCTCAGATATTGTTGTATTCATATCCCAGACACCTCAAGAGAACGATTGAACTTATCTTAGAAAAAAGCGCTTATGATATTATCCCAGCGGTACCGATTCAAGCGGGCTTTCGGGTTCTTTTGGCTCGATACCCATCGACCGCGCGAGATGCACGAGGTCGAATCCTTCCTTGCGTATCAGAATATCGTAGTAGATAAGCGTGGTCGCGATGAACATGACCGGGTATGTCATGAAATTTACGATGGTCATAAGGACGCCCTCGATCGCGAGACCGATCGCGTGATTCACGCCGGGGATCGCTTCGATACCCTTAACTGAGAGGGTGATACCCTGCTGAAGCAGCAATCCGATGACGCCTATAATAAATCCAATCACGAAAATCAGCCAAAAAATGCGCCACCCAAAACCGTTGGTAATTTTCAAGGAGCGTTTTATCGTTTTGAACGCGTCAATTTTTTCAATGACTACGATCTGCGGGATGAATAGGAATCTTATAAGGAAATAAAATATTAAGAAATACATTACCAGTACCAATATCGTTATTATCCCTAAAAACGCTCCTGCGCCCGCATATGGATTCATATAAGTCGAGGATATAACTAACGCAATTATGATTACTATTGGGATTACGGTAATAGCGCCGGCAAGAAACTTGGCGACAAGAATCTCGCCGGAAAGCGGCCAGATGACTATCATGCAGTCGCTGAACAGCACATCGCGACCGAGGATAGTCTCGCTGACACCGTGCACCGCCGCGCCGGTCGCGATTGTCTGAAGGAAAAAGTTCGCGTCCCCGCAGATAAGGATTAATGTAATAGTGACGGCCTTATCGAGCATAAATTGTAAGTTGAAAGGGGAGAAATTCTGAATGTTTGACATGTTCGACAGCACCATCTGGTTGAAGTACTCGCTCATCATCAATGCCGAGATTTGGGTTATCGTCATCGGAATCCCCGCGATTGCGGCGATGATGCTCACGAACAGCCAAGGTCTCCGGCGATAAACGCGTATCGTGCCGTCGAGAATTTCGCCCAGGTCCATCGGGCGCATGGTGATCAGGCTTTCCGTCTGCGAGGCTATGTCGGGGTTATGCATGTTTCTACCCTGCTATTTATTAGTGGCAGGGAGCTTTAGGGAAAAAATCAGCTGCGATTATTCTCCCGCGATTCTCCGCTGCCTCCGGCAATGGATTCCGAAAGAAGGACAAGGTCGAATCCTTCTTTTCTTATTCTAAGATCATAATACATCAAAGTAGATGCAATAAATGTAACCGGATTAAGAAAAAGCGTGATGCATGTCATTATTACGCCGCCCAGCGCAAGTCCCACCGCGGATGTGACCCCGGGGATATTGTTAATGCCGAATTCAATCAATTGAACTCCCCTGCCTAGGAGTCCGGAAATAATCCCCACTATGAGACTGATGACAAGGTAGATACCGAATGTCCGCCACCAGTAGCCGGTGCTCAAGCCATATGATCGTTTCAATCCGCCGGAAGCGCCGGTATTGTCGAGAACTACCGACTGCGGGATGAACATGTATTTGATCGTCAGAAAAGTTATGAAAAGGGAATATATTAACAATAGAAACATGGCGATGGAAACAACAGCTGCTGTGTTTTGAACTCCGACCGCCATTGTAATCAACGCCATAATTCCAAGAACCACGGCGAAAACCCCAAGGGCAATAAACAGGTAAAGAAGATAGGCGAAAATAATTACCCCCGATACGGGTTTGATGTGATTCAGGCTCCGTGCGACATCGATATCCCTGCCAAGAATCGTCTCGCTGACGGTATAAACCATCGCGGCCTGGGCAATCGGGGCAAGAAAGAAGAGGAAAATTCCGCTTGCAAGCATGGCAGCCGACGCGTTGATATATTCACGCGACCTAATGACGCCGCTTAAATCGGTATTTCCTGAAATCTGGATCGATTTAATGATTTCCAGCAGCAGATTCTGCATGTAAGTTGTCGCGACCTGGGTTACGAACATCGGGATGCTGACAATAATCGCGAGGATGGCGACAAATACCCATGGCCTTTTCCGGTATACGCGAATAGTACCGTCGAGGATATCGCCGAGGTCCATCGGGCGGATATCGATAAGGCTTAATAGTTGTCCATTTTCATCAAAGCCGACAGTCATGCCGCTAATTTAACATATTGAGAGTCATTATAAAAGTTTCGAAACATCTCCGTCATATGACAACAACCTGTAAAGATTATCGAATGTATCAGAACCACGCGCGTCAGCAAGTGGTCTGCAATGATCAATGTCAGACTTTGAGTTACTGATGCAAGAGATACTATATTGTAGTTCGTAGACCACTTGCTGACGCGCGTGGTTCTGATACATTGCTAACGAAATCATGTTATTATTCCCGGTCTGTAAAATAGAAAATGTCTGACGAGAATCAAAAGAGACGGATCCCGCTGAATCAGGCTATTCTATACGCCTCCGGGTATTTCGGCGTGCAGATGATCGCGTTCTCGATCGGGCAGATTCCACAAATTTATTATGTCCCGGTGGAAGGCGTCTCGCTGATCGCGCCGATAACCATATTTGGAGCGGTCATAGCAGGCGGATATCTTTTCGGATTACTAAACGGGCTTGGGCGGATCGTCGATGGATTTGATGACCCATGGATTGGAAATATCTCCGATCATTTCAGATCGCGGTTCGGAAGACGTAAACCATTTCTAGTAATTGGTGCTCCATTAATGGGATTGTTTCTTGTCCTTTTCACGATGCCGCCAACGCATGATCCGTCAATCATGAATTTAATCTGGCTTGCGTTTATTTATCCTCTCTTTTTCATTTTCTTTACAACTGCAGTAACTCCCTACCTCGCGATGTTACCCGAAATCACGCCTACTCCATCCGATCGGCTTCTTGTAACTACGCTTCAGTCAGTATTTCTAATCCTTGGGACATTCGGGGGCGTTGCCGTAATTCAGTTCATACCGGATACAATCCCATTCACCCCTGGGGCGATCATAATCGCATCAATTGCCACGATTCCATTTCTTCTTGTAGCCGCATTCGTAAAAATACCGAACGAAAGCACTGTTGAAGAGAATATAACAAGGCCGTCAACATTCTCCCAGGTCAAATCGGCTCTTTCATTCACACCGTTCAGGATTTATTTGATCGCAACAATATGTTTCTGGTTTGGATTCAAGATGGTGGAGACATCCGCTAAATATATCGCTGCATACCTTTTTGGAGACAATGGTGCGTTTATTCTCATTCTTGGAACAGCACTTGCAGTAGCCACGGTCGCGGGAGTTGGTTCTTATTGGCTAGGGAAAAAATTCGGAAAACGAAAATCGATGATTGTCATGTCAATCATGTTTGCTGTATTGTTACCATTTATCGGCCTTATCGGTATAGGGCCATTTAAAAACCCGGCAATGGGTTACATTCTATTCGCGCTGATAGGATTACCTCTGTCGCTTTTATTTATAATCCCTAACAGCCTTCTTGCAGATATCATCGATCGCGACAGCGAGCAGTCGGGTAAACATCGCGAGGGTTTATATTTCGCGAGCCAGGCGCTTCTGAACAAAGTTGGAATCGCGTTGTCGGCAACCGCGTTGAATATTATTCTTAAAATCGGCGCAACCTCATCCGCAGAAGGAACCCATGCGGTTGGAGAAACAGGGGTAAGGATAATCGGGCCGGTAGCATCAATCTTTATCCTTATCGGCCTTGCGGTTTTTCTCAAATTCCCGGACATAGAAAAAAGGTAGCAATCGTAGCTAACGTGGCATGCGACTCCGGCGCATGATTCTTGTGCTACCGTGGCGGAGCTAATTGAACAGGGAAATCATGCGCCGGAGTCGCATGCCACGGATGCCACGTATGTCGAATCTTTCCTGCTGTAGTAAGCATGAGAATAATAATGAGAATTACAAGGACAATTATAAGAAAGCGGTTTGATTTCCAGAATGACTCTCTCTCGGACGGGGTAGCGGCTTCGAAATGCACAGGCCTTGTAAGGTCTTTCGATTCCGCGCCATTTTTTGAAATACCGGAATTTTTAATACTCCTCACAAGGCCTTTTTTCCTATAATAACTCCGCCATTCGACATCGTACGACGATCTCTCACTCCTGTCGCTCAGCACCGAGTAGGCTTCATTTATCAGAGACATCTCCACGTTGCGGTCGTCATGGTTGTCCTGATGACAGTCCGGATGCACTTCAAGCGCAAGATTCCGGTAGGCCTTTTTGATTTCTTCATTCGTGGCCTCCGGATCGATTTCAAGTATTTCGTAATAATCGCGAAACATGCAGGTTAAAATAATTAATACTTCGTAAATAAATTCATTCGGGATATCTTTTATGAATATTTTCGATTGCACTATCCACAAATCCACTCAGCACCGGCTTTCCCTGCTCGAGTTCGATTAAAAAATCGATATCATCGGGCACCCCGACATTGCCAATCGCCTTCGTGATATCGATCAGAAGCTCGAAATTATCCTGCTCCGAAGCAAGCGCAAGCTCTCTTAACCGCGCGCGAGACTCGTCATTGTCCATTTTGCCAAGACCGGCGATAACCGATAGGAGAGACAGATCGCCGCCGTGGCTGTTAAGATCGAAATCGATATCGCCCGCGATAATGTGGTCGTAAAGTTCAATGACACGCGCACCATCGAGTCCTCCAAGAGCCTCGATCCCTGCCCGAGTAAGCCTCATATCGTGGTCCGGAATGGCAAGAAACGTGAGGATTTCCTCGACCATCGACTCATCGCCGCATGTCGCGAGCGCTTCCATCGAATTATAGCGAACCCAGAAATCCTCGGATTCGTCGGTAATTGCCGCCCAAAGGGCTGCGGAAGCATCGTGATTTCCGATCACCCCGAGAACTTTCGCGGCCTGAGCACGCTGATGATCGTCGCCATTAAGAAAAAGTTCGTAAGCACGATTGCGGGCTTCCTCCCCACCGATAGCGGCGATCGCGCCCGCGGCATCCGATAAAAGCCCTATTGGGCCGTTTTCAAGGAAATTAAACAGAAAGTCAAGGGCGTCCGTGTCACCAATCTCGCCGAACAACTCGAACGCTTCCCTTGCCGCAGCAAGGTCCGATCCATTCGCGACATCGAAAAGTGCGAAAAAAATACCCGGCCCTGATGTATAGTTTGATAATTTGAGAATCGCTTCATGCGCCGCATCGCGCACAGAAGCGTTCGTGTTCCCAAGGAAAGAAATGAAAACATTGAGGTCGTCGGAATTTCCAAGAGCAGCCAGCGCCTGAAGAGCGACTGCCTGGACCTCACGGTCGGGATTCTGGGTCAGTTCCCTGATTTTATCGTGCACACCGGGAAACGGGCATCCGACAAGTACCTGAAGCGCCGTTTTTCTGATATCGGCGTTTTCATTGTCGAGGAATGTCGCCGCGATTTCTCCACGGTTCGTAGCATCGGACTGTGTCAGGATCCAAAGACCGGCGTCGGACATTTCCAGATCGCCGCTTTCAAGTATATCTGTCGCAATATTTCCAAGCGCTTCCGGGGGGAGGACATTGGCCATATTTTCTCTGGCATAATTCCGCAATGTCCGGTCGTCGCTTTTGAGAGCTTCAATCCATTGTGCGGGATCGGTGCTTTTCGAAAGAGCCTCTATTTCCGACGCGGTGGTCGGAGTCCCACCGGCGATGAGCCACCATACGCCGATAATGGCGATGAAAATCACTAACCAGCCATCTATATATCTTGAAATTTTATTCATTCCTATTTTCCACATCATATAGCTTATCCACTATGCGATTCATAGCTATACGTGAATTATTGTCACTTCCCCGGACTATTTCAAGCACGAGAGTCGATATTGCCTCATGGTAAAGCCGGATTCTTTCAGCAATCTTCCTGACATTTTCATGTTCAGATTGAAAATTGCACGGAACCGGTTCGATTTTTTCATATTCATCAGAGCGGGCAAGACTGATTAATTTTTTTACTTCAACAACACGAGGTTCCGGAAGTCTAGAAAATTCTGCGGGGATTACAACTATCGGGAGTTGATTTAAAAAATGGAGCCTTAGCTGCGCCATAGGACGATTTTCCTGCCCCCCCGGACCCGACCTGTAAATTCCGGTCATCAGGTCGGAGCCAAGTATCCCGACCAATGCCAGGAATGGGATAGATACTGTCATTGTTTTCAGCTTGCCGACATATACATTCTGATGTCCGAGCGCGAATTTATCATCGAGTATCGGCGCAACGACAAGATTGTCGCCTGTTTTACGTATTAAAAATCTCTCATCCTGATGATGTTCCACAACCGAAGGCTGGAGTTCCGGCTCCAGGATATATCCAATTTCCGGGGGTTGAAGATTACCCATGGTCTTATCGATAAGAACGGGGAAAATATTTTTTCCGGATGGTGTACGTGGAGCAAAAACCGGAACAGCGCAAATCGCGTGTGAACCCTCCCTGAGCGTAGCGATCTCGCCAAGTCTGATCCGGTGCGGCGATTCGGGAAATTCGATTCGTTTCGATTTTCCGGAAACTGTCGGATTTTCGATATTGCCTGACCGATTATTGCAGGACTGATTACATTTTTTCAATGCGCTTCTCAGTACCTCCGGACCATCAATCGACACTTTATTCCATTGCTCCCTTGTGATTTTCAAGATAGGAAATCTCTGCCCGAATCCGGTACCGCATTTTTTCCAGATGACAACGCACGACGGGACATACGCGCGGCTGAACGCATGTTGCCCGAAGTCGATAATCGATTCAATATTTCCATTGGTGGCGAGAAGTGTCCTGATATCCCTGTATCTTGGATACTGAAGCCACGTGTTGGGCGTGATAAATCCAAGCACTCCGTCGGGCTTGATTAATTCTATCGCCCTGTTAATGAACCATTTATAACGATCCAGGCAACCGATTGAGCTTTGCGGAAATCGCTTTGACAAGATATTAAGTTCTACCGCAAGCTTATTGGATTCCGATAATTTTCCAGCCCTCTCAAGTGCCTTAACCGGACTTCCTTTCCCGCTATAAAATTGGTAAGGCGGATTCCCGATCACGCAATCGACTGAATATTTCTTGTTCGGCAAGTCCTGAAAATCGGCCAATGCATCCTGATTCAGGATAATTTTATCGAGGATATCCTTACCGGAATCAATTCCGTATTTTTCTTTTAAATGGTAAATCAGATTTCGTTTCGACAGGCTGACCGCGACTGGATCGATATCGAATCCGATTATCGATTTGGAAACGATTGCCGTAATTTCATTATCGGGGAATTGACTCTTAATTCCGTCAACAGCAGCAATTAAGAAATATCCCGCTCCGCATGCGGGATCCAGAATCAGTGGCGGATTTTCAGATTTATTCGATTTCAAGAATGACTCGATAACTTCTTCGGTGATATACCTGACAATGGGCTCGGGAGTATCGTAGGCGCCGAGATTTCGCGACGTTTTCACATCACTGACAATAGCCAGCTTCTCTATTTTTTCGCTCTGGCTGAAGAACCTGCAACCCCTGAGAAGTTCGATAAGCATCCCGACATTTCGCGGATCGGGTTCGATATCGAACGGCCAGTGTTCATCGACCATTCCAATAAACGGCAATAGAATATCGTATGGTGGAATTTCTATGTACTTATCCGCTTGAAATTCATCGTCGGAAAAATGAAACTTCCCGCGCCCATACCTGACATGGTCCTTCACTGTCTCAACTATTAGTTCAGGGGAAATCATATTGATTGCCGATCAACGCTGCGACCGTTTAAACACTCGCTGGAACCAGTCCTCATCGAGACGGATAATCGTCGGCCTTCCATGCGGGCAGGTGTAATACGTCCCGTCCTTTATTTGTCCGATAAGGTAACTTATCTCCTGCTCCGTCAATTTCTGACCCGCCTTGATTGCGCTTTTGCACGCGAGATTCACCGTGAACGCCCGTCTGAATCCGCCCGGCTCAGTAATATCTTCATTTTCCGATGCTTTCTCGATAATATCTGTAAACGCCCTGACAGGATCGGCTTCCTTTAACGACTGCGGGATTGACCGTAAAACAAATGCCTGCTCTCCACCGCTTGCGACATCCGAAAATTCCTCAACCTCGAAGCCCAACTCGGAAATCATCTCTTTATTTTCTGTCACAAGTCCGGCAAGAGATACGGGTAGTTTCACCTGAAGCGGAAACAGCAATGTCTGACAAACCTGCCCCGATTTTCTCTCGCGGCTCGTGAATTCCTCGTAGAGAATCCGCTCATGGAGATTGTGCTGATCGATTAAGTAAACCGCCTTCCCCTGATTGTAGATCAGATAGGTATTCGCGAACTGGATCGCGTTTCCTTCGGGCGGAAGGTTATTATCGAGAACGATTTCGTCGAATGACGGGTATTTGTGCTGGACATTCTCACGCTGACGCCTGATAAACGGCCTGTATTTACCCTCTTCTTCCTGCACCGGCCAGTCGGACGTATGCCTGTTTTTCGGTTCCCTGATTGCCCACTCTCTTTCATTTACTCGGTCATTAAGAACTGTTGATGGCTGGGAAAATGTTTGAAAATCTTTCTGATAAACTTCGCCGGTTTGTTCATCTACCCGCACTTCCGATTCATCGATAACATTTGCCGGACTATTATCGGCATGCAGCGGATGCTGCCTTTTCAGGGAATTGTCGACCGCATGATATACCGCCGATGTGATCATCCTCGGGTTAGCCAGACGGACTTCGCTTTTGTGCGGATGGACATTCACATCGACCTCAGTTCTGTCGCATTCGATTTTCAGAATTGCCATCGGACGACGTCCATGCGCGAGGAAATCCATATACGGACGCTCAAACGCCGATGTAATGGACGGATCCTTGATTAATCTTCCGTTCAGGAAAAATAACTGGTCGGTTCGTCGCGCCCTAGTAAGTTCAAACGAACTTATCGCGCCGGAAATTCTCACGGGACCCGATGGAAAATCGACCCGGATCATCTTACGCGCCGCGTCGACCCCGTAAACGGCAACGAGAGCATCGTCGAGATTTCCGGTACCCGGCGTGCGGAGCGACTCGCGTCCGTTGTGGGTCAATTTCCACGAGACATCCGGATACGCGAGCGCGTACGATGACACAAGCGACGCTACCCGCGAGAATTCTGCGGAATCGGATCGAAGGAATTTCCGTCGCGCAGGAGTTGAATGAAAAAGTTTTATCGACTCGACCTGCGTCCCGCCCGGCCACGGAATTGTTTCGACCTTTTTCTCCCCGCTCTCATAAGTGAGCCTTGTCCCGGCATCTTCATCGGTATACCGGGTCGATAGGATCACATCGCTCGCGGCGGCAATTGAATAGAGAGCTTCCCCTCTGAATCCGAGCGTGAAAATCGATTCAAGGTCGGCTTCTACGCATCCGCCGCTTTCAAGCCTTATCTCGATATTTTTCGAGCCCGCGTCGAGAGAATTTTCGATCAGCTCTTTCACAACGCTTGCCGGACGCTCGATAACCTCGCCGGCAGCGATAAGCCGGACAATCTCCTGCGGGAGCTTTTGTATATCTGGACGAGTAACCTGCATGATTTTTATAGATTAAATAATAGCAGCATGGAGCGACTTATTGCCACAAATTTAAAATAAATCCCCCGTCGTTATTGCGGGGGAAGATAAACTGAAATGGCGCGCCCGGAGGGACTCGAACCCCTAACCGACAGATCCGAAGTCTGTTGCTCTATCCAATTGAGCTACGGGCGCATGCGCCAGTACATAGTATGCCCTGTGATGGATAATCATGCAAGGTTGTATTTTAGTAATTTTCATCCGGGTTTTTCTTTTCGCCCTATGATGCTATGCTGATACTGGTCATTAAATTTTGACCGTTGAAATAAATCGCATGAAATCGGATTTGAACATACTCAAGAAAGCGTACGATATGATTGGCAACGATTACCTTCGCGCTATCTCGCTACGTACGATGGAATCGATGGGGATTCGCAAGGACCTCGTGCGTCTCGACACAAACGACCTCTGCAATATCCAGTGCATAATGTGCGGAACCCACACACGGAAAGGCAAAGCCGATCATTTCATGTCGCTTGAGAATTTCAAAAAAGTTATCGACCTTTTCGCGCCTTCAGCACGGCTCATGTATTTAGGCTGCGCTTTCGAACCCCTTGTCACGCCCGGATTCGCGGAATACATTCTGTACGTAAAAAGTAAAAAGGTCCCGTTTATTTCATTTCCAACCAATGGGATTCTCCTTAATCCGGAGATAAGCAGATTGCTCGTGGACGAACGGATCGACGAGATTATCATTTCATGGAACGGATACAATCGCGACGATTATAACCGTATCATGCATCGATCCAGCTACGACAAACTCATCGAAAATATCGATTTCCTTCACGATTACAAAAAGCAGAAAAATTCGGAGTTCCCGAAAATCAGAATCAACACGATCTTCATGAAGTCCAACCTCGAGAAATTCGACGAGTTCCTAAAATTATTCGGGAAGTACGACGTTGTCGCGGCGCAGTTTCGGGAACTTCTTTTCACAAACGACATGAACGATCCGGAAGAAGTCACAAGAGAACTCGCGACAAATATCGACAAAAATGAGCTTGATACAATTCTGAAAAATATCAGATCTCATGCGCTAAGGCTTTCAAAAGAGGGAAAGCAGATCATACTGCCAAAGTCGCTTGTTCAGAAGGATAGAATAGAATCGGCGAAATCGGTCTCTGTGAAAGCACATTGTTCGGTTCCGTACTTTTCGATTTGGATCGAGCACAACGGGACAGTGAAGAGTTGTATATTCGACTCCAACGCGATCCTCGGCAATGTGTTCACCGATCCGATTGAAAAAATCAGGGGTAACCAGAATCGGTTCAGGAAAATGGCCCTCAACGGAAAATGCCGCAATGAAACGTGTTTGATGAATGTGGATAGCTCGTCGGTGATATAGGGGGAGATAAATTATTGAGGAAAAACTGGCGCGCCAGGCAGGTCTCGAACCTGCGACCCACGGCTTAGAAGGCCGTTGCTCTATCCCCTGAGCTACTGGCGCGTGCTATGTAATAAGTGTCACATTTTAAAATATTTTCTATTATTCGATATAATCTATCTTCAAAAATTTATTCAACAACAACAATTCCGAGGTCAACCTTAGAATCGTTCACCTTCACGGATTCCCAGATTTTCATCACGCTGGAATCGGCAGCCCCGAAATTCAACTCGTCAGCAAGTGTCTCCGACATAATATAATCCTTATATTCCTCGATCGCCTGCCTGATCTTCTGATCGCCAACCTCAAGAAATACTTGAATCCGAGCCTGGTAATCGAGATCGGCCGTTTTACGAAATCCCTGAAGGTGATGAATTATCTCCCGCGCGATTCCTTCCGACTCAAGTTCCGGCGTCAGTTCAGTGTGCAAAACAACAGCAAGCTTCGGCCCCGACGCGGCGGCGTAACCGGGTTTCGACGCCATACTCACCGTAACTTCATCGTCTGTAAACGTAAATTCCTCACCGTTCACTTTTAATTTACATGTCCCGCCGGATTCAAGCGAATCGCGCATCGCTTTAAACTCATCCACACTGGCGTTTCCGAATGCCTTTTTGACATCCGGCATATTCTTCCCGAATCTCGGACCAAGGCGCGAAAAATCCGGCGTGACCTTGAACTGAACAAACCTCGCCTGATCTTCCTCGAAGGCCATATTTTTGATATTCAACTCATCGAGAATCACGTCCGCCTGACGTTTCGCCCGGTTACGATCCTCTTCGCTTGCGGTCACGACAATGACGTCGCTCAACGGCTGCCTGACACGGATTTTCTCCGCCTTCCGAGCAGATCGTCCAAGGTTTGCAATCTCCTTTGCAAGGTTGACTTCCGCTTCCAATTCCGGATCAAGCCATTTCGCGTCCTGCGTCGGAAATTCCTCAAGGTGCACGCTCTCTTTTGCATTGGCATCATGACCGACAACGAGATTCTGGTAGATTTCATCGGCGATGTACGGCGTCAGTGGCGCGAGGAGCTTAGTCAGCTCGACAAGAATCGTGTAGAGAGTCGTATATGCCGCCCACTTGTCATCGTCTTTTTCCGACCGCCAGAAACGTTCGCGACTCCGCCGCACATACCAATTCGATAGATCGTCGACAAACGCTTCCAGCGTTTTGCCGGTCCGCAATACGTCGTATTTTTCAAACGCGTCGCGGACTTCGCCGATTGTCCGATGCAGACGCGCCATGATCCATTTATCGAGACGCGACAACCGCGCGGGATCGAAAGGCATTTTCTCAGGCTCGAAATTATCGATACGTGCGTAAATTACGAAAAACTGGTAGACATTTCGCAGAGTCAGAAGGAAACGTCGCTGCGCCTCGCGAACAGAATCGACAGTAAACCGCACGGGCACCCACGGATCGACATTCGCGATGAAATTCCACCTGAGTGCGTCCGCGCCCTGATCCTCGAGAATGTCGCTCGGTTCGACATACCCGCCCCGCGATTTCGACATCTTCTGCCCGGTATCGTCCATGATAAGCCCGAGAAGGATGCATCGCTTGAACGAAAGCCCCCAGTCCCTGAACGGAGCAAGGTCGGGATCGTCGGGGAATTTTTTCGCCGCAGCGTGGAGAAGCCCCGCGACCGCGTGGAGTGTGTAAAACCATCCGCGAGTCTGATCCTGCGCTTCGGAGATGAAATCGCAAGGGTAGTTTTCGGCTAACTGATGTTTATCTTCCTTATTGTGCGGGTAGCCCCATTGCGCGACCGGCATGGAACCCGAATCGAACCATGTGTCGGCGACCTCCGGGATGCGTTTCATCACTCCACCGCATTTCGGGCATTTGAGCGTATATTGATCGATCCCCGGACGGTGCAGCTCGACATCGGAGGGCACATCCTCATTCGCTCTCTCTTTAAGTTCCGCGATACTTCCCATCACTTCGATCTCGCCGCAGCCATTATTCTCGCAAACCCAGACCGGAAGCGGCGTACCCCAATACCTGTTGCGGCTGATTGCCCAGTCGATATTGTTATCGAGGAAATTCCCGAACCGCCCGTCGCGGATTGTCTCGGGGTGCCAGTCGATTTTCTGATTTTCGCTAACCAATATGTCTTTAATATCTGTCGTCTTTAAAAACCAGCTAGAGCGCGCGAAATACATTAATGGCGACTCGCATCGCCAGCAGTGCGGATACGCATGCTCATACATCGCGGTTCGGAAAAGCAATCCGCGATTTTTTAGATCGTTCATGATCGGCTCATCGGCTTTTTTGAACGGAAGCCTGCGAACGAATTCAGGGCCTTCCTCACCGATAAACCCATCCTCGCCGGCAAGCTGAAGAACATCCAGACCCGCTTTCTTTCCCGCGATAAAGTCGTCCTCTCCATATCCCGGAGCGATATGGACAATCCCGGTACCATCCTCGAGGCTGACAAAATCGGCCATGATGACACGGTAATTATTTTTTAGCGATTTTTCATGCGCATAGAGAGGCACATATCGCTTCCCATCGAATTCCGACCCGTCATACTCGCTCACGATGCGCGACTCATTGTACGATGCTCCGAAAACCGAATGGGCAAGCGCTTTCGCGAGTATGTAATTTTTCCCGTCGGTGTGATTATATTTGATATATGCGTAATTCGGACCCAACGCGAGAGCGAGGTTCGACAAAAGCGTCCACGGGGTGGTCGTCCATGCAAGGAAATATGTGCCCGGATCGTCCTCGGTCCGGAAGGCGAGAAAAATCGATGGTTCCTTTACGTCCTTATAACCCTGCGCGACTTCATGCGACGAGAGCGGCGTCCCGCATCGGGTGCAGAACGGCACGACTTTATGTCCCCTTATTAATAATCCAGCGCGATGGATCTGCTTGAAAATCCACCAGAGCGATTCGACGTACGGGTTGTAGTAAGTCACGTAAGGGTGGTCCATATCGAGCCAGAATCCGAGAAGGTCGGTGAGTTTTTCCCACTCGTGAAGATAGCGCCAGACGGATTCTTTGCATTTCACGATAAAATTTTCGATTCCGTAATTCTCGATATCCTGCTTGTTGTGAAGCCCGAGTGCTTTCTCGACCTCGATCTCCACCGGAAGCCCGTGCGTGTCCCATCCGGCCTTTCGCTCGACAAAATGCCCGGTCATTGTTTTGTATCGGGGAAAGATGTCCTTAATGACCCTTGTAAGGACATGGCCCGGATGCGGCTTTCCGTTGGCAGTCGGGGGACCTTCATAGAAAACCCAGCGCGGTTTGTCTTTTGTTGCATCCAGCGTTTTCTGGAAGATTTTTTTGTCTTCCCAGAATTTCCGGATTTTTTCTTCCCTTAAAGGGATCGGGTCTGACATAGGTTGTTCGAATGACATCTTTCGGTCCTCACCTCACCCCCATCCCCTCTCCACAAGTGGAGAGGGGGGATGGGGGGTGAGGTCAACATTAATACTATCGTTTTTCAGCCAACTCCGGGGACACCTTCTTTTTCGAAGTTTGAAAAAAAGGTGTCCCCTGCACAATCGGAACAAACAAAAACCCCCGTGCAGGTTCCGGGGGTTTGAATATGCACGCGCCACGGAACCCTTTTATACCGGGGTTCTAATGATTATGCCATTAATTCTGATGATGCAAGCCATTGTGTCGATGTCCTTAATAACAAGGTATATGCCATAAAATTTTGTGAAATGCAACCCATTACATAATTTATGTCATAAATTTGACATCGGCATGCATCTGGAAATAATATCCAACTTATGACCCTGGAATTATCCAAACAACAAGCGCGCGATTTTTTAGTCCAAGCCCACCTTCTCGACGGGCCGAAGCTCAAGCCCGGTAGGGCAAGCATCGTAAAAGTCTTCAAGAGGTTCAAAACCATACAGGTCGACAGTATCGATGTCTGCGGGACCAGCCAGGATATCGCGCTGGCAAGCCGGATTGAGAATCACACACCCGACAAACTCTACGATTTTCTGTACGGGAAAAATCGAGGTGGATTCGAGTACTGGTCGAAGTGCCTCAGCATCCTCCCGAAAGAAAGCAAGCCAATTTACGAATTTCGTATGAGGAAATATCGCGACCAGCACAGTAAATTCCTGGATGAGCACAAAGACACAATCCGCGATATGATAAAAAAAATCACCGATAACGGTCCGATGGGGTCGTCCGATTTCAATGATGCTCGTAAAGTCGGAGGCGGGTGGTTTGAAAATGAACGCCTGATCAAATGGATTCTTCAATGGCTTTGGGATACCGGGGATTTGATGATCCATCACCGCAAGCGTCGTGTGCGATTTTACGACCTCACGGAACGATGTATCCCGTGGAGCGATAAAAAAATCACCGAGGAGGAGTTCAGGCACCAAATTATCATCGACAGGCTGAGCGCGATGAGGATGACGCGCACAAAAGGTCCGACAGGTGAAATCTGGCACGGCCTTCGCGAAGTCAGGGACGAGCAGCTCAGCAAACTGCACGAGAAAAATAAGGTCATTAAAATATTGGTAGAAGGATGCAAATCCGACTTCTGGATTCTAAGCGAAGACAAAAAACTCCTCAACCGGAAACCCTCGGCGGAAAAGTCCGTGAGGTTCCTTGCCCCGCTCGATTCCATCATGTGGGATCGGTCTCTCGTACAAGACATTTTCGATTTCGAGGCCAAGTTCGAGATATATCATGTCCCCCACAAACGTCGCTGGGGATACTACTGCCTCCCGATTCTGTACGGGTGCGACCTTGTCGGACGTGTCGATCTCGCAAGGGATAAGGTTGAACCTTCGTTGAATGCGATATCGATTCACTGGGAGAAGGGATTCAAATTATCGGATGAGTTTTTACACAAATTTGCTCTTGCGTTATGCGACCATCAACGATTTCTTGGGCTTGACGGTGTCCAACTTCCGGTCGAAAAATTCACCGGGAAGGACAAACTGAAGAAGCTTTTAAAACGGTAAATCATACCGGGATTACCGAAATAATAGTTACAAGATTGGCGTATTAAAGTTGCACATTGCGATATTTCTTCAGGGTGTGCTACAATGATGTCCCGGCATCGCAAATTTTCGCTGTCGAAGGTAAAAACATTATGAAAGAAAAAACAACCGACGACCATCTCAAGCGTCTACGGAAATATATGGCCGAGGAATCCAAGCGCCTGGGAAAATGCGACGGGCGGGTGCATCAGATCGATCTGGACCGCATTGAAGATGAAAAAACATGCGCGATACCTGCCAAGCCGATCGATCCGATGGAACGCGATCTTGATATACTTTTTAATTCACCGAAACCAAAGTCCTGACCGATATTTATTGATTTTATTTATTAGTCCATAGGCTAAAGCTGCTGCGATTAACATGAAGTCATCTCGCAACAAAAAGGGAAAACCGGGCGCGCGATCCAACGCGTGGGACGACTGGCAACGGTATTTAAAAAAAGAGACCCAGCGAATCAAGCAGAAATCCTCCGGCAGCGTGCTAGAATTGAAACTGGTCGAGACTGAATCTGCGCCGCCGCCTCCCGATAATTCGACCGAGAATCCCAGGATCGGGACGCCGGGCGACGCGTTCGAAGCGCGTCAGGCTCCGGTGCCGGGCGTTTCGCGCGAAGAAGCGATCCAGGTTTCTGACGACCAGATCGGCAAAACCGTCCAGCCGTACACATACAGGGATTATCGCGGCATTCGCCCGTTGACAGGCGATGAGCTTTTCGACTCAAGCCAGGCTTCGACTCGCGGAAACACCGATTCTGTAGCAGCAGATGAAGCGGTGCTTTCACCTGTCGCAACCGAGGAGATTGAACTTGCCAGGGAAATCCCGATCGGATCTACGGTAGAGGTTATTTCCCAGAAACTCTCAGGCGAGAAAAAAGCTTCTGCGACAGTCGAGGCTCCGAAGAAAGAATCAGAGAAGAAGAAAAAAGGCAGAAAAAAGGCAGCTTCGGACGATGCCATACCGGGGCTTTTCGATTCGGTTTCCGAACATGGCACCAACGCACGGCTTCGCCTGACCAGAAAATCCAAACTCGACCGCGAAGAACTGATAGATAAATTGCTCGATCCGGTAATCAGTCTTGAGGAAGCGTCTACTCTCATTGGCGTATGCAAAACCACGGTGCGGCGATACACGAATAAAGGCGAACTGGAATGCTTAAGGACCCCCGGATCGCAGAGGCGGTTTAAGTTAAGTCAGGTATTGGAATTTGTAAAAAAACGCGAAGTGAGCCAGGCGCCCCATCGCGGCAGAAAGAAAAAGAGCGATTGATTTTTATCTTTTTGGTTTCATCCCCCGGAATATCGCCCTGAAAATCCCTACCCTCTCCAGGTTTCCCAGAATGTATTTACGCAGGTGCACGAAAAAAATTCTCGTCGTTATTTTTCTGAATTCCAGCGATAATTTGCCGCCAAGAACTTGCTGCCCGAGATAATTCCACCGCAGAGGAAATTTTATAAACGCTTCAGTCGCCAGCTTCTCAAGATCATTTACTGGAAGATCGCAGATAGACGGGAGCGGTGATTTTCCCATCCACCATTCCTTCTCATTTTCCGGAACAGAGTCGAACGCCTCAGCTCCCGGCAGCGGATAAAGCACATGGTAGAAAGCTATGGATGGATTCAATTCTCGCGAGAGGTCAATCGAAGCTTGAATTGTCTTTCGATTCTCGCCCTTGTTTCCAAAAATGAAAAAAGCGATGGAAAACACCCCGACATCGTTGAGAGCTTTTATACCCCGCCGTGCCATGTTTACCGTGATGGACTTTTTAATGCTTTTCAGAATATCGGGATCGCCAGCCTCGACCCCTATTGCAATCGCCTTCACGCCGATTTTTTTCAGCCTCAGCAAATTCTCCTTTGTCAGCGTATTTGCGCGGGTCTGGAAATGAAACTGGATTTTAACTTTGCGTTTTTCTATTTCATCGCAGAATCGGTTCAGCCATTCTCGTGTTGGGGGCCAGAAACTGTCCCGGATCGCGAAATAATCGACACCGTACTCCTTCTTCGCCCACTCGATACGATCTGCAAGCTTCTCAGGCGATATCGAGCGATAATTTCCATGCTCAACGGAACAAAATGTGCAGTTGAAATAACAACCGTACGAACAAACCAGAGGAAACGCAGCGCGATTATCTTTCGGCGCCTCCGGATCATGTACTAAATCGTACGCCGGATCGGGAAGGAAATTAATATTCGGAATCTGCTCCCGGGGTTTGGTTAATACTATCCGTCCCAACTGATCCTTGAACGCAAGGCCGTCAACATCGCTCATCTCCCATTTCCCCTGCCCTGCGTGCGTTTTTAGAAGCCACTCGTGAAGAGTCTCCTCGCCTTCGCCAATCGCGACAAAATCTATGAGCGGAAAATTTTCAAGCGTATGTTCAGGCATGTGGGTGACATGTGGGCCACCGACAATTACCGGGATTTCCGGATAATGCTTCTTGAGATTTTCGATTAATTTGTAATGCGAAACCATCTCTTCAGTGACAAGGCTGAGCCCGAACGCGTTTGGGCGAATTAATTCGACTGCCTTGTCAATAATCCCCATACCCTCCTCATCATTGGCTTCATTAATCCAGACATAATGCCCTTCGCAGCCGTGCGCCCGAAGCCATGAAACGAGCGCGAGGATCGCATATTTATGCGGAAGTAAGTCGAATGTCCGCTCCATCCCATAAGCCGACGCCTGGTATGGGGAGTAATCGCGAGGAATTATCGCAATGAACAGGATTGTGGGTTTGGAATCCATGTGCCTGAATTAATATCAGTTATTTTCAGGTTTTATGGATGATTTCAAGAAAATACCTCACCCCCATTCCCCCTCTCCACATCGTGGAGAGGGGGCGCAGGGGGTGAGGTCTGCTAATAATTCCCCGAACAATAATTCCATTAATACGTCTCAATGGTATAATCTAAAGACTGTTATTCTGTTAATCAGGAACCGCCTTTATCGGGAGTGATTCAATGCCATTTGAGCCTGTTGACCGTATCCGCGGAAGCGAAGCGGCGCTGGTTTACAAGGGAAAAGACCCGAAAGATCCGCGCGAAGCCCTCGTCAAGATTTTCAAGGAGCCGTACGGCATCCATGAGGGTTTTGTGAACGAGTGCGAAAATGTCGCGAATCACCTTCGCACAATCAAGCACCCCAATATTGTCCCCGTTTGGGAAGTCGGGCGCCATTCGGACCGGATGAAGATCGCGACCGAAATGATGCCAATGAGCCTGAAGGAGTATCTGGTCGAGAATGAATCTGTCGATCTCACAAGCGCCCTGTCGGTTACGCTGAAAGTTATCGAAGCCCTTGAGACCGGCTATAAAGAGGGACTGGAGCCGCATCTCGCAATCAAACCGAATAATATTCTCGTAAACGACGAACTTACAAACGTCAAGCTTTCCGACTGGTATGTCGGCAGAGCGATGGAGATGATGGATTCCGAGCATAGAATAAAATGGGAGGATTCAAGGTTCATTTCGCCCGAGCAGATACACCGTATCGGGGAACTCACACAGACCGCGGATATTTATTCGGTAGGAATGGTGCTTTATAACATGCTGACCGGTTATCCGCTGTTCCATGACGATGACGATCAGAAGGTCAGGTATCAACAAGTTTATACCAACGCCACCCCGCATATCGAGTACTACAAACAGATTCCGGCAGCGGTTAAGGAAATCCTGATTACCGCCCTCCAGAAAAATCCGGGTAAGAGATATTCCTCGATGACCGAATTCAAGGAAGCTGTCGCGTACGCCCTCGCCGCTGTCAGTTTCAAGAAAGCGCGTCCCGAGGGAAGCCTTGCCGGGCAGATTGTGGACAAGCGCTACGAAGTCCTTGAGGAACTCGGCACCGGCCAGTTTTCCGACCTCTACAAAGCCCTTGAAAAAGGCAGGGACAAATTTGTTGCGATTAAATTTTACGATGAAAAATTATCCGGGGAAGAGGGATTCATCCGCGCCATTAATAAAGATATGTACCAGCGCGCCCAGTTGAAGCATCCGCATGTCGTCGACCTGATCGCGCAGGGATGGCACGGGAACAGGTATTACACTGTCGAGAGCTATGTGCCATCATCGCTTGAAGGCGTCCTGGCCGAACGTGAGAAACTTTCTCCCGAGCAGGCTCTGAAAATTATCAGGAAAGTTATCGCCGTCCTTTCATACCTCCATACTAAGGAAGTCATGCAGGCGCATGGCGCCCTGAAACCGGGACACATATTAATCAACCCACACGGAGAGGATATCTTCCTCAAGGATTTCCGTCTCCCTGAGACCGAACGGTTCATTCGCGAAACTTACGGCGTACCTCCGACCGGCTATCATTACGCGTCCCCCGAAATCTGGATCGACGATCCCGACAGCCCGATTGACGGGAGATCGGATATTTATTCGCTCGGATGCATCCTTTACCGCCTTGTCACCGGAGGAGAATTGTTCGACGGGACGATACAGGAAATTATGGAGGCTCATATCGAGACCGAAGCCCTCCCGATAATCCAGCAGCATTTTGAAATCCCGCTCGTCTTTCACGACATCATGATCAAGATGCTCGAAAAGGACCCCCTGCATCGATATCAGACCTATGACGCTCTCGCGGAGGATATCGATAATCTTATCGGCGGCGCGGATAGCGGAATAAATATCCACCTTATCGACCATGGCACCACAATAAAGGGAAAATATCAGCTTGACGAACGGCTCCTGAATATCGGCGGCCTGCATGGGCCATCGCCCGAAAAAGACCTCGTGCTTTACTCGGGAATACACCTTGGCACCGAGACCCCTGTCATGCTCTGGTTTTACAGGATTCCAAAAAGCAAAGCCCTTGACGAAGCCTGGAACGAAAGGATGGAGCAGGCCTCTCACTATGACCATACCGGGTTGATCCGGGTTCTCGATTATGGCCGCGATAAAGGCGCATACTTTTTTGTCAGTGAACTTCGCAACCAGACCATCGCAGATTATGTAGCTGAAAATGGACCTATTTCGGAAATGCAGGCTGTAGATATCGCAAAGCAGGTCGCGGAAGCCCTCCAATACCTGAAAGCGTCGGGATTCGAGGTATACGGCCGCGTGTCGCCCGAAAGCGTATTTTTAGTCGCAAAGCCTCAGATGAAAGCCAAGCTGTCGGGATTCGAGCGCGATGTTTTTTACGACACTCCTCTCAAATTGAACCGCGCAGAATATCTAAGCCCGGAACAGATCACAGGCTTAGGCGAGGTAACGCTCGCGTCCGATATCTATACATGGGGTCTGTTGTTATATTTCATGATCACCGGAGAGGACCTTTTCCATGGCGAGCCGCACGAGATCGCCGGGATGCATGTCTTTCTGGATCCAAAGGAAAAACTCGAAGCTGCCCCTGTTACAGCCGACCTCAAACGTATTCTCGAACGAGCGCTCAAGAAGGATTACATGTCCCGCCACGCGACATGGCACGACGTCATCGAGGAACTCGACGACTACCAGGCAAGTCTCGAAGGAGCGGGAATCGAGGAGAAAAATCTTTCGTTTATCCCCGGAACGATAAGTTATTTATCGATAGTCGATACATCCGAAAAAAAGATAGAGTCGATGGATGAAGTCAGGATGACTCTCCAGATGAGATTCCCGCCTTCCAATATCGGGGTCCGAGGCGCTTTCGGGGTTTCATCGGGAATCGGAGCGAATCTCGAAGAGGCTCTCCGATGCGCCGATCTCGCGATGCGCGAAGCCGAGAAAGTATTTTCTTATTCATCGCTAGGACAGCTCGACATTCTCGAAAACCCGAATCAACTTGCCATTAACGCCATGCAGCGCGCGAATGGGGTCGTTAACCAGGAAGCTTTCAGGCTGAATAAAGTCGGGTCGATCGGCGCCGAGATGCTGATCGCGACTGTCAGCCAGAACCGTCTATTTCTTTCGAGGGTCGGAACCGGTTTCGCTTATATTCTCAGAAGCGCCACAATTCGGGGATTCATGCGCCGTTCGATTGAGAAACGCATGCTCGGGCGCGATCTTACCGTGCAGGTTGAGACCGCGGACCGGCATCTCAGGGCCGGCGACGTTCTTATCCTTGGCACGAGCGATTTAGGAAGAGTTTTGTCCGATGTTGAACTACGCAATTGTGTCACGAGCACAATCGACACTCAGGAAGCTTGCGAGCGGATAATCTCACTCGCGAGTTCCCGGTATAAAGGGGCGGGATCGTCTATTAAGGAAGGCATGGCATGTGCCGTAGTTCAGTTCGGAGAGATTTCCGACCAGATCGGAGCATTGGCGGGACGTTTCCCCGCTGGCCCGGTTATCCATCATTATGTAACCAAGGGCACCGCATATCTTGAAGAAAAAATGTACGACAAAGCGATTGCCGAATTTCTGAAAGGACTTGAGATCAAACCCGACAGTTTCTCCGTCAACTTCCAGCTTTCCCAGGCATTCAAAGGAAAAGGCCAGCTTGAACTTGCATTGAAACACTGCCAGAAAGCGCTCGATTTATTCCCCGGATTCGCGGAAGGCCACGCGAAGATGGGGGATATACTCTACGAACGCGGCAATAAGGATCGCGCCCTTGAGGAGTATGAGGTCGGTGTCGCGACCGCCCCCAATTCCGCCGACGCCCATATCGCCATCGGAAGTTACTATTTCCGCGAAGCGCTTTATACGCAGGCGCTTATGGAATTCCGGAAGGCCGCCGAACTCGATCCGATGAATGAGCAGGCCAAAGCAAATCTACAGATGGCTCAATCCCGCGCGAAGAGTATTACAGGCGCGGTTGCCGAAGGAGCCAGCAAGGTCAAGCACGGGATCAGAAGACC
>JAPKYR010000041.1 GCA_026394215.1 bacterium | reverse complement strand
CGCAATTTCACGGGCAAAACCGAAGCTTTGAAGTAAATTCCCAAACAAATATTTGATGTCAAGAGTGCGAACACCTCCCGCTTGCAATTCGCGCCCGATTATCGCTAGTATTTGTCCGTGAAAAATAACGACCCTTACATACTTCATCTGACCGCACGTCCTGACGGCTGGGGCGCAAAGCGATTCCGTGAAGCGTCGAAAAAACTCGACGTCAAACTTCGCACCGCCGACCCATCGCGCGCGCTTCTTGAAACAGGTCCCGATGGCGGGGTTTTCTGGATCAACGGAAGAAAGCTCCAAAGACCCGGATGCATCCTGCCACGATTCGGGCCGGGCAATTATGAGAACGGCCTTGCGCTAAACCATCCCCGGACCGCCATGGATTTTGAAAACATTCACCGGCGCGATGGGGATCGGAAGCATGCTCATACATCAGAAAGACCAGCTCGAAGCGATCGCGGCGACTCTCTGGGCGCTCAAACAGCCGATTTTATTGCAGGAATTTATCAAGCCGGAAAACGGTAAAATTTCAGATATAAGGATATTTGTGATTGGTGGGAAAATTATCGGAGCGGTGAGAAGGTCGGCGGCTCCGGGGGAATTCCGCTCGAATGTGCATCGCGGCGGGACTCCAGGAATAATCGATCTTTCAAAGCGGGAGCAGAATCTTGCATTGAAAGCGGTCAGTGCGGTTGGGCTTGATATTGCCGGCGTCGACTGGCTCGAAACCTCTAAAGGACCGGTTCTTCTTGAGATCAACGCAACCCCGGGTTTCCAGGGATTCGAATCGGCGACGGGGATCGATGTCGCGAAAGCGATAATTTCGTTCGCGCAGGATATGATGTGACATGCAAATGGATTAATATGTTTTTTCCGATCAATCATGTATTACACTTGGAACCGCATGCCATCTTTGGTAAAATGCCTCTCAATATTCATGCAACTTTTCAGTAAATGTCAGTCGTATTTTTATCACGTCACAAATGATGGTCTAAAAATCCGAGGAGGACCATGAAATGCAAGAGAACCAGAGTAGTGGAAACGGCTGTGGGAAAGCCTGTTTGTGGACATGCGGAGGTTGTGGAATCTTAGCAATATTATTAGTTCTTGTACTGTTTGCAATAAGTTGTCTTGGATGCGCTGCATGCGCCGGAGCAATACCTATGCTCGGTGGGCTGTTCCAGGGAATCGCCAACGTTTCCAAAATCAGTACTTATTTTGAAGATTTAAAAACAAAGGGGTGGGAAGTAGACGATTCCCAATCTAATCAGCCATCCGGGTACGGCGCGAATGTGGAGTCGGAGACGCCCATGATCTGGAAAGCGAGAGAAAATCCGGAAGACGATTGGACGCTGTATGTCTGGACATTAAGCGCGGACACTGAGGCTATGAACCGGCTTGGGGAAGGCAAAGGCAACCAATTCAACTGGAGCGATCTTCAGGCGATGATGAATTTCACACTGACTCCTCGCACAGAAGCCGCGCTTGAAGTCCATAGGGAACTTGGCCTGCCATTACCCGATGATTTCGAACTTGAACCATGGGATGAAAGCGGCGGGGACAGCGGCGATAGCGGTACAGACCGGAACCGCGATAAAGTCGATAATGGGGATACTGGCGGTGAGGATGAGGGCGCAAGTACCGACAGTGGGGATGAGGGAACCACTTCCGGTGATGATGAAACTGACTCAGGCAGTACAAGGCCTCATAAGGGCGCGGGTTACAGAAAAGCCGCATAAGTTGTTCGATTGGGATTTTTAACGAAGCAATAATTTCCAACCCCCGAATTTCGGGGGTTTTTTCATTTTGTTTTGTAAGTGGTTTTAATCATGCGCTGGAAGGGGCTGTTGAAAAAATATGGTATATCAAACATTACGTAGCACAGGCTTTCCAGCCTGTGGTTGTAACAATGATGAATATTGAGGTCTCATCACAGGCTGGAAAGCCTGTGCTACGTAAATTCGGTTAAATTCTACTTTTTCAACAGCCCCTGGAAGCGCATTACACTTTGCTCATTCGCTGGAAGCGAATGACACTTACCAGCGCCATTCGGTGACCTGGCGGCGCACAACATATTTCCCGTTTACGGTTTTCCATCGCCAGTCGATACCGCCCATTCCGGAAATCCCAAGCGCCTGCGCAAGGGCGTAGGATAGATCAATCCCAGCGCGATTTGTCGTCCTTCCGTGCGAATCGATCCCGTCCTCCGCATCCGGGCGGGAATAATCCTCCCAGTAAGGGTCGTCCTGATTCCATGGCCCGACATCGCCGACATATGCCTCAAGGATCGGACCATCCTGCCCTGCCGGTTTTATTTCAAGAATCCTGAACAGCCCCTCCCCTTCTGATCCATCGATTACCCATCCGTCTATAACGGGAGTCCTTTCC
>JAPKYR010000263.1 GCA_026394215.1 bacterium | reverse complement strand
TTCACGTCCCTGGTAAATTGCGACCTGCGCGATAAGGTGTGCGGCGGCACCGAATCCATAAAGGCCAAGTTTTTTTGCGTCGCCGGTGAATCGATATGAGCGATAGCCGATAAGGCCGGCGCACAAAAGAGGTGCTGCCTGAATGTCGGGATATCTATCTGGTATCGGAAAAACGAACCGCTCATTCGCGACTGTGTATTCCGCGAAACCGCCTTCGATCTGGTACCCGGTGTATTTTGCCTGTGAACACAGGTTTTCACGTCCGGTTTTGCAGAAACTACATTGTCCGCAGCTTCCTCCGAGCCAGGGCACCCCTACCCTGTCGCCGACTTTGGCCTCCCTGACATTTTCCCCGACTTCGACAACCGACCCGACAATCTGGTGTCCGGGAATCAGCGGGAGCTTTGGCTCAGTCAGTTCCCCATCGACAACATGAAGGTCGGTACGGCAAAGTCCGCAGGCATTGATCTTAATCAGAACCTGTCCAGACCCGGGGATGGGTACAGCAACATCCATGAGTTTAAGAGCCTGACCCGGATTTTCAAGCACAATCGCGCGCATAGTATCACCTTCCGAATAAGTAACAGGATATTATACAAAGAGACATTAACGCAATATTTGCCATTCAAAGGGCGTAAATGTACTATTTCACGGATAAGTTTATTTATCAGGTCTTCCAGAGGCTATATAACCGGCGCTTGTGGATAAAAAAGATAAAAATCCCGATTTCAACCCCGACGCGTTAAAAAAGCTGACGCTGTCGGATTCATCCGGCGCTGAGACGGACGAAACCGCGCGGGAAATTTTTGCGAAAGGCGAGTCGATCGGCAGGGGCGCGTTTGTAATCCTTATCGCGAGAATCTTCGGACTTGCCTGCACTTTCATCACGATGAACATAGTCCTTCCAAGACTGATGCCGGCGGGTGATTTCGGGTCTTTCCAGATCATCATGAGCTTCGTGATCATTTTCGAGATCGCGATTCATTACGGATTACCGTCCGCGATCAGCAAACTTGTCGCGGAGGACATACGGTTCATCGGATTTTTTCTCACAAAGGGATTCAAACTTCAGGTCTGGTTCAGCCTTATTCTTTTTGCCACGACACTCCTCTTAAGCCCCATCATTACATATTACCTGAAAGAGGACAGGACTTTTATTCTGTTTTTCGCGCTGGCGATGATCGATATCCCGGCATACGCGATGTACAACATCCGAATGAGCGTCCTGAACGGGCTCAGGAGATTTACGCGAGAGTCGTACACTGTGCTCTGGTACAACGCGAGACGCACGATTTTCACCATCGGGGCGGTCTGGTGGGCATACAGGGAAGGAAAAATCGAGCTGATGATACCCCTCGCGCTGATTGCGAACATTATGTCGAGTATAGTCGGGTTATATTTCAGCAACGTTTATACGAAAGGCTACGGAGGATATCGCGAAGATCCGAATATGCTCAAGAAGATCATCGCTTTCATCGCTCCGAATATGGCCGGAATGTTAATTTATACGACGCTCCTGAAACTCGACCTCTGGAGCGTCCAGGCGTTTATAACATCCGGTATGAGCACCGGGAATATCACAGACCCTAAATTCGATCCCGAACTGATTATCGGGAGTTACGCATATTCAGGGTCGCTTGCGGTGATTCCGTCGCTTTTATTTCACTCGCTTTACCCCGCGATTTATCCATCGATAAGCTATCATCTTGGCCATGGAGAATTCGACAAAGTCAGGAAGTTGATCATCCAGGCGACCAAAGCCAATTTTCTCATTCTTCTGCCATTTTCACTTGCCATTGCGGGCACGTCGAAGGAAATCATCGCGATTCTTGTGGGAAATAAATACCCGTTCGCGTGGGTTTTTCTCGATGTTATGGTCTTCGGAGCGACATGTTATACGTTCTTTCTGACATTATGCGTAATTATGGTCGCGATAAATTACCCGTATATTGTATTCAAGCACCTGATTACCGCTCTTATTGCGGCGTTTTTCTTCACGTGGTTATTCATGACTCATATGCCCGAAAATATTTTCGGACCTGAAACACCGATTGGATGGGCGCTAGCCGGTCCAGGCGTCCAGATAATCATAGGGATAACGGGCACAGCAATCCTGGGATTATGGCTTCACAGGAAATTCAAGGCGTTTGTAAACATCTGGAAAATCGTTAAAATATTCGCTGCGACCCTGATCGCATCCCCATTTATTTATCTCCTGAATTTTAAGTCATTCTGGGTTGTCATAGAGTATTTGCTTTACTTTATATCATATTCTATACTCCTGTACCTGTTCGGGGTGTTCGAACCGGATGAGAAAAAGAAGATATTAAAGTTGCTCCGTATCGGGGCAAAATCCGCTAAGAAGCAATGAACCTTTACTTATCCGGAAGCATCCGTAAACTGGCACTTATTTAGAGGTGTAATTTTTATGGCTGATTTGAAGCAGACACAACCGGAACGCGACGAGCTATTCTGGTTATTTCCAGTACTCCTGGTGGTAGTGATAATCGCGATTGCGATTTTTGTAAAGCCGGGCTCATTCAAGCTGACGCCCGCGGGGACAAGCCATGTCGGACCCGTACCCGCAGGGGCGCCGACTGGCCAGCTTTCCGCAGTCGCCGGAGAGAATGTCGTTATCCCTGTCGGCGACGGGACCGGAATTAAAAACGGAGAGCAGCTTGTAGCGCTGCTTCAGGACCCGATTTACCAGTCGGAAGAAGACCCGATCGGTGAGGGAACCTATGGGGAATCCACGACTAATCTTCACAACTGGCAGATCGTAGTAAGGTCGGATATGGAAGCCGAAGGCAACAGCGATATATATCTCCTGGATGAGACCGGGTACAATATCACCAGGCTCACCACATGGGATTCGGTCGAGAGCTTCCCCGCGATCACCGGAGACGGGAGCAGGGTTTATTTTGTCAGCGACAGGGACGACGATCCGAATAATTCGAACCCGTTCACAAAAAATACGGAGATTTATTATATCGATATGGCGAATTTCCGGGCGAACGGAACCGCTGAACCGGTCCGCCTTACATACAACAACGAGACCGACTACGGCGTCAGCGTGTCGAATGACGGAAGCAGGATGGTATACATTTCGCAGACCAAGACAAACCCGGAGAATCCGGTGCTGATACTTGCGGACGGCGACGCTAATAACGGTAAGGTAATCGCCGATACCAGATTGAAAAATTCGATCCCGAAAATATCCGGTAACGGGAAATATGTCGTATATAACTCGTTCCTCGACGGCGAGATGGATATATACCTGTACGATGTGGACGGCGATTTCACCGTAAATTTGACGAACTCCGATATTCCGGAGTATTTCCCCACGATTAACTTTGATGGATCGGTTATTGTTTACGAGAAGTTGCTCGGAATTACACCCCAGACCGAGGATTTGATTGAGCTGTTTGCATGTAACAGGGACGGATCAAACGAGCGTCAGATTACAATGAACAGGTTTGCAGATACCTTTCCGACACTTTCAGATGACGGCCAGTGGATCGTATTCGTAAGCAAAAGATGGGATTTTTCCGGCGATAATCATGACGATGAAGCGATGTTCTATATGGATATCAACGGTCAAAACTTAATGAAGATCACCAAAGACCCGTTCTACCAGGAACAGCCGGATATGTAATTTGAAAATTAGAACAGATCATTAACATCGAAAATTAGAAGCTAAAATATAAATCGGGGACACCTTAAATATAAATCGGGGACACCTTCTTTTTCGTCCACGAAAAAAAGGTGTCCCCGATTTTTTTTTATTTTATTCGTTGAACAGAATTTTACTTCGCCGATGCGACTTTTTCCCCGGCTTTAACCAGATCCGGGCGGATCGGATAACCATGAGTGTTGGCATAGTTACGGAATAACCCCAGGAGTTCGGTTGTGATTGTCCCGGGAGTTCCATCGCCGATCTGGTAAGAGCCGATTTTAATCACTGGGATTAACTCGGCGCCGGTGCCGCAAAGGAAAACCTCATCGGCTGTATATAGATCAAATGGTGTGAATATATCTTCTCTAACTTCATATCCGGCTTCTTTTCCGAGGTCCATAATTGTCTGTCTTGTGATCCCGGCAAGAATTCCGAGGTATTTTGGCGGGGTAAGAATGACTTTGTCCTTAACCAGGAAAATATTGTCGGCGGTGCATTCGGAAACATACCCGTCATGGGTGAGCATAATCCCCTCGATCGGACCCATACTACCGCTCTTTTCAGCCAGCGCCCTCGCATACTCAACCTCGATTATTCCGAAAATGTTGCTGAGATAGTTGCAGCTTTTTATCCGACAGTTAAGCATATCGTGGCGTATTTTACGGGTACCGACAACCAGAACCTCAAGGCCATTCTTATAAGCCGCTTCAGGATAAAGTTGGAGGATGTCAGTGATTATTACAACAGTGGCTCCTTTTTTGCATTTTCGGGGATTGATACCAAGATCCCCTTCTCCACGGGAAACCACGAGGCGTATGTAAGCTTTGTCGTAATGTTCATTGACATGGCAGACCTTCACTATCTCCTGCATCATGGCTTCCATAGTCATTCCGGGATCGATCAGAAGAACTCTGAGCGAGTCATAAAGCCTTCTCATATGATCTTCGAATTTAAAAATCCGTCCGCTGTAGATTCGGATTCCTTCGAAGGTGCCGTCACCGTACAGGAAGCCGTGATCGTACGCGGAGACGCAAGCCTGCTCCTTGGGAAAAAGCTTGCCGTTTACATAAGTCTGTATACCCATTTTGAGGTCTCCTTCAACTAATAAATCTCGAAAGGTATTGTGATCTATAAAAACCGCCCATCCGGTATCGTTACCGGGAACGGGAGTATAGCACATGCTTCCATATCGCTCAATTATTTTTAACGTTTATTGGTGAATTAGCGGGTAAAACCATTGTTTTCAGGGAAATTATGGATAAAAATTCCGGGAAATTGAAATATGTAACCATGGTTAAACGCTTGAAGTCTACTTTTGTATCATCTATAATAGTTTGGATGATGAAAAAATTCTACCTGGAACCATCCAGAACCTGATTTTCTATAACCTGTTTCATTAGTCAGGTAAAAAGGATATATTTTCTTTATTACAAAGGTTAATATTTACCGGCAAAGTAAAAATGTTCGAAGCTAAACCGACAAAAAATACCCGCGTAGCCATTATCTCGCTTTCGAATCCGTTTAATATCGGTGCGAGGCATTTGAGTTCACTTTCAAAATTGTGCGGTTACGACACGCATATAATTTTTGTCGGGGCGTTTCTGAAAAACGATATTCTTCCCCCCACGGACGTGGATATCGAGCTGATGACCGATCTTCTGGTGAATGAAATAAAGCCGGATGTTGTGGGAGTGTCGGTCAGTTGCTCGGCATTTTTCAAAACATCGGGAAGAATCACCGAAAGCCTGAGAAGAAAAGGTTACAAAGGGCTGATAGCATGGGGCGGGATTCACTCGATTTTATGTCATGACGAATGTATCGAACACTGCGACCTTGCGTTTACCGGCGAAGCTGAAAATCCATGGGTGGAGTTTCTTGATCGGGTCGAGAAAGGCGAATCGTTCGCCGATCTGAAAGGCGCGTGGGTAAAGGACTCTGACGGAACAGTACATAAAAATCAATTGGCGGAATTTGTCGAGAATCTTGACGAGGTCCCCTTCCCGGATTATGACAACGACAGGCATTATTATATCGGAGAGGGGAAACTTGAGAGAATCGAGCCGTTCAGAAAAGAGCTATATTCGATTTTCGTGTTGTCGAGCCGTGGATGTCCGTTTCACTGCTCGTTCTGCGCGACGCCGAGGATTTTTGCGGATTTGAAAAAGGAAAAGCATATCGTGAAATATATCCGGCAGCGTACTGTGGATAATGTAATCGCGGAGATTGAATATATCGAGGAAAGCTTTCCGAATTTCAAAGCGAGCAGGGACGGGACGATTAATTTCGGCGACGATGTTTTTGTGCTGTACAAGGACTGGGTCACTGAGTTCACGAAAAAATACCGGGAAAAATTCGACCGTCCATACTGGTGCTATTTCCATCCGAATACCGTAAATAAACAGATAGTGGAATTACTCGCGGGGACCGGCCTGAAGTACATCGATATGGGAATTCAATCGGGAAACGAGCGCGTTCGGAAAGAGTTATTTTTACGGACAGACACG
>JAPKYR010000232.1 GCA_026394215.1 bacterium | reverse complement strand
CATGATTGAAAATAACCAGGTTTTCGATGGTTCGAAGTTTTTCAAGCCACCTGTACCTGTAAATGTCAGTTAGGGTGATTTTTGTGTTGATTTTAAAGAGAGAATCTTATTTTTGACAGTGAAATTATTGTCTTATGCTTCCCTCTCGCCAGGCAAAAAAAGGTGTCCCCGTAAATACAATAAAATTTTTTCACGATTTCCCCTATTTTCCATGTCAGTTTTTTCGTCCCCCATTCGTTTTAAATACGATATGAAACTCGCTATCCTTTTCGCATCCTTTCTCCTTGGCCTCCTGACCGGCGCCGACGACAGGTTTTCCGAACTCAGCCTGCTCCCCTTCATTCTCATTGCCGCTTCTTTAATTCCCATATTTATCCGGCAGATTCCCTCATTTTTTCATATCGTATTTTTCGGACTCGCATCCTTCTTCCTCGGAATGATATGGATCATCCAGCTTCCGACCTGGCCAAAACCTCTGAATCCCGTAAATCCAACGCCTGGCAGAGTATGTACAATAATAGGTACTGCTACCGGTTCGGAATTCGAATGCTCCGGCGGACGTTTTCTGCCCGTATCTATCGAGATATTCAATGATGGAAATCCCCCTGATGAAACGTGCGGAACTCAGGGACAATGGATATATGAATCCGGCATCGTCCTCGCTGTCGTGCCACGAGACTTTGTCGGTCTTCCGGGAGCGAGATATGAAATCCATGGCTTCCTCGACAATTCACCCGATACGCTTCAGGGACCTTTCTTACTCAGGTACAGCCCACGCGCAATAATCAGGCCGTTATCATTCGGTCCATATGTAAATAAAATCGATGAGCCTGATGACCTTGCCAATTTTTCCAACAGGCTTCGATACCGGCTCATGAGCCATCTTTCATGGGGGATCAGCCTTCGCGAATCCGAACTTGTCGCGGGGATCACTTTCGGACGGAAAGGTCGTCGGATTTCGGGAAGCTGGGCCAACGATTTCTACCAAGCCGGACTCTCGCACCTGATAGTTGCGTCCGGCGCACAGGTCAGCCTGCTCTTTCTGCCGATCATGTTTTTCCTGACATTAATCCGGCTGCCGAAAATCCTGAATTTGATTTTTCTAGCTTGTCTTGCTTTCATTTTATTCGGATTCGCGAAACTTCTAGGCGGTGAACCATCGATTCTCAGAGCTGCCGTGATGGGCACGATACTCCTTTTGTCGCTCGGACTCGAAAGACGGACTTTCGGCCTTTCGACCCTTGTTGCAACCGGATGGTTCTGGCTTCTCGCCAACCCCCTGCTTATAAGGGATATCGGATTCCTGCTCTCCTTCGGAGCTTGTTTCGGAATTATTTATCTCAGCCCCCCGCTTTTTGAAAAATTCCTCTCCGGAAATCAAAGGCTCGTTTTCGCTCCGGGATTATCAATAATGTCGATAGTAATAAATTCGTGTATCTACACTCTCAGATGGTTGCAGCGCCTGTTCACCGGGCTTTCGATAATCACAATTACCGCGCAGATCGGCGTCGTCCCGATTCTCGCCTGTACAATCGGGCGCATATCGCTATCGGGTTTCATCGCGAACCTGATTGCCGTGCCGATCGCGCAGATTATCCTCTACCTCGGAGCATTAAGCGGCGTCGGAGGATTTGTAAGCCCCATCATCTCGATGAAAATCAACTACATTCTCGATTTCCTGGCGCGGATTTTAATGGAGGTCGCGCATGGTTTCGCGTCGATACCCTTCGCAAATCTTCCAATCGATCCGCTCCCTGCAGTATTTGCGGTTATCTGGTATTTATTTTTCATCCTCCTCATCGAAAACTGGCGGATTGGATATCGTAGAAGGATCATCTATAAAATAATAAAGAAAACTGACCACAAGGAATTATCGATTCCGAAAGATTAACATAACTACCATAGCCAGGCCGTTATGGCAAATCCCGGTAGCAGCTAGCCCGGAGCGTTAGCGGAGGGTAGCTGATATCCGGGATTTATTTTACCTAAACCGTTATGAACTAAAAAATTTATTAAAAATGTTCACAACTCCATGATTTATGCTAAAATTCATGATTAATTCCGATTAAGAGGAGCCCTGTTATGAAATTCCAATTTCTCCGACTCATGGCATTGGCCTTGCTCATCGGCCTGTTCCTCATTCCTTCAGCATCTGGACAAAAACAGTTTGGAGGTTTTGATATTCCAAGGCCGGACGATCTCCCCAGCGACATTGGCGATGTTGTCGAAGGTTTGGGCGATATTGATGACATCCTCGCCAACCTTCCCGGATTCGGCCTCAGTATGGACGAGGAAGAGCCTATCACGACGAGCTTCGATGATGCTGTATACGACTGCCCGTTCCTCGACAATTATCCGATGTCAACAAAAGACGGTTTGCGGCAGTTCATCCCGACTTTAGCCCTGCCACGGGATGCGGAAGGGCACACGATGGTCATGCCCGGACGGTACGAGACCACGATCGAATCGTTCTGCCTTAATGCCGGGACCCACGGACCGGGCAGCGGTGACGGGTATCTCTACGCTCCTCTGAAAGGCCCATGGGCGGATATCATCCAGAGCGTTCTGCACAACTACGAATCCCACCCCGAATTTGAGCAACGAGATATTCAATACCTTGTCTGGGCTTTGCTGGCTCGGACTAACCTCAATGATATGGATCCTGGAATACAGAATATCGCGCGAACCCTTCTCTCAGGTGACCAGATAAATACAATCAATGCTGGTGCGTTCGGAATTATCCCAGAGGATGCCAGAAGCGAAATTTTCAATTACCTCGATCTTCCCCCAGAAGTCGAGACTGTCATGGCTTCGAACGCGGATATCAGATATCTTGCTGGAGAAGCGATGGGGTCGTATGACGAACTTGAAGCTGTCGCGATTCTCGCCGGGAATGCTCCCGCCAATCAAGTCGAACGGGAAGTCCCTGCAGAAAGATGGTCCTATCATCGGGAAGGCTATTTTATCCGCTACAACCCGCACGGATATTCTTCAACCGATGTCGAAATCGCAATGCCCGATAATTTCACGATCGGGTTTGGTGACAATGGTGAAGTTAATTCCATTGAAGACGAACACGGAAACCGCCTTGAATATGACGGTGCAAACCTGATCTTCACTTGTCCCGACTCACAAGACCCATGGAACACGCTTGAGGCAACCTGGAGTGGTTTTACTATCCGCGATGCTGACATGAGAAACTTCCTGCCATCACACCGCTCGGAAGTCGTGCGAGTTGTCGGCGACAATGAGTCGGTCGATGACATCGTAAAGATCGGAAAATTCTCTTATGGGGTCGAGCTTTTCACCCTGGGGTCCAGCACGGCGGATTCCTCTCTCAGGGATAAAGCAATCGACCTTGGCCGTGAAGCATGGATGTACGCGATCATTGCAGCGAATATGTCGAAAGTCGGGGAAAGCGAAAATAAGGACCTTAAACCATTCGACTGGCGGGACCGATGGAGCCCTTTCGACCCATCAGGCGACACCGCTGATCCCGCTAACCGTGGATGCCAGCGCCTTGGCGGATGCGATCCCCGCCCAAGCCAGGACCCCGATTGGGGAGATCCCGATATCCCGGACTTCAAGCCCGATCAGCATCCACAGGCCAACAACGCAATGGAGGCAACGGATAAATTCAGCGATGCAGCCGATAAATTGAGCTGGATCAATGATGGGCCCATGAGCATCGTTAACTCATGGGGATTCGCTATTCCAAACCAGATTTTTAACGAGGGTTTAAAATGGGTCGTGAACCTGTGGGAATTCTGCACGGGCCAGATCAGTTCCGATCCTCCCCGTTCCGACTATACCGTGATCGCGGAACCTGAATCGATAACTTATTACTTCCTTGAATCACCGCAGGATGGCCCGGCATATATGGTCGACGCGCAGAATGCTTTGATGACCTCGTTCCTTGATGTCGGGATGCTTCTCAAAGCTGCGCTCATTTCGATGGAAAGACAATCCGGCGCAGTCGCGGCTGGCGACAGCAATTGGGCATGGGAACAGGCGAAAGCATTTATATATTACGAACGCCAGTCCGGGTACGCGATGTATATCGCCGCAGATAAAATCGACGCTTACATCGAAGTCCTTCGGGCAGATGGTGTCATTGATGTTTACATAAACGCCGATGACTTCTCCGACGCACAATCTGACCTCGCGCAGAATGGATACTCATCGACATCGCTCCAGGCTGCAAACACGCTCGGAATTCCTGAATGGGCGATACAGGGATTCTTGTCCCGTGAACTTGAAGAAGATCCTGGTAGCGCCGCATGCAGTGTAATTGAAGCTTCGGAGGAATTATCGTCCGCGCTTCGGGATTACGGAAACTACCTTATAAACCTCCCCGACGCCACGCAGGACAATATTTCGGGCGGAGATTGGTTATCGGTAAGTCCTTGATGCATATTCTTATCCTGTAACCTCTCTTAACCACTCGCTGATGCCCGTGCCTTTTTATTTAAAAATATTATCCTGCATTCTATCCAGGTAATGCCACACCCCTACAGAGGCACGAGCGTTAGCGAGTGCTCTTTTCAGGTAACGCCACACCCCACTACAGAGGCACGAGCGTTAGCGAGTGCTTCAATCACCCCACTCCCACCCCACTACAGAGGCACGAGCGTTAGCGAGTGCTTCATCACCCCACTCCCACCCCACTTCAGAGGCACGAGCGTTAGGGGCTGTTGAAAAAGTCGTCCAAAAGACATAAAATACAAAAATGCTAGGCGAAATCAAGAAGCACAAACAACAGGAATTCTTCACACCACTAATCCTGGACAAGCTAATCCCTAAAGATCACATACTAAAAAGAGTTGAC
>JAPKYR010000007.1 GCA_026394215.1 bacterium | reverse complement strand
CCCTTTCCGGGCAGCGATGCGTGAAAAGATCCGTGATTGAAAATATGGACATGGACACGGTCGGTTTCGCGATTGAAAGAGCGCTCACGGAACTTTGGCAGACAGGAAAAATTCGGGTGAAAGACGTTATCTGGAAAGGCGTTACGCATCGCACAAAAGAGGAAAAGCGGGGATATTTGGAGGGCGTCCGCCAGCGATGGAGGATGTATTCACAGATTCTGAAATTCGAGGGAAATCGCATTAAGAAGCGAATGAAAAACGGGAAGACTGATCAGCCGGAAAAATAGGATCGAATTACTACCCCCTCACATATTCAACCGCATTCTTAAACAATGGCAACCCATCCGGTTCTCTCGACTCCCCATTCGCGCGATATCGTGCATGCCTCGGATGATTCTCCGCATATAAATATCTCTCCGGATGCGGCATCATTCCAAGCACCCGACCCGTCACGTCCGTTACTCCCCCTATATTCGCGGTGGAACCGTTCGGATTCACCGGATACGGAAGCTGCCCCATCTCGCACAAATCCGGCGACGCGGGATCGGTGTACCGAAACACAATCTGCTTTCGATCCGCCAACCTTGCGAGCGTATCGTCCGACACCGGTATGAATTTCCCCTCTGCGTGCGCGATCGGAAACTCGACCACATCGCGTATCCCTTTCGTCCAGACACAGTTCGTATTCTCCGCGCGCATCGCGATCCACCTGTCCTCGAATTTGCCCGAGTCATTCCAGAAAAGTGTCGCTTCCTGCCGCCCATCGGGATTTTTCACCAGTGTTTCCGGGTCGGGAAGGAATCGCATTTTCACAAGCGCCTGGAAGCCGTTGCAGATTCCGATCACAAGTCCGCCCTTATCGTGGAATGCGAGAAGATCGTCTTTCAGGTGCGCGAGAAATTCTGTCGCGAGCACACGTCCGGCGCTTAAGTCGTCGCCATACGCGAATCCGCCGGGGAATCCGATGATGTCGAAATCCAGCAGGGACTTTTTACCGGAGGAACCGCCGCGTGTGAATTCGTTTATGTGGATTATTTCCGCGTCGGCGCCGCCGATACGGAATCCATGCGCGAGTTCTTCATCGCAATTAATCCCGGCGGTTTTTAGTATGAGGGTTTTTGGTTTCATGGTGATTTTTAATTTCAATAAATGAAAAATGTCTATTCAAAAGGATTTTGACCAGTACTAATGTAGGACAGCGCTTTCCAGCCTGTTTTTCATATTTGTCAATCTCCACATAATTTGTAGGACAGCGCTTTCCAGCCTGTTTTTCTTTATAATTCTTCCATCTTCAATATTTTCAATAAACTTTCTAACCGTCCTTTACTATGCAGCGTTACGAGACTGCTGTAGGGATAATCTTCTGGGTGTTCAACAATTCCAGCTTTTACCGGGTTCTGATGTATGTATTCGAATTTATCCAGCCAGTCTTCGTTGTTTCTAATAATATGATCCATGTTCTCAGGTTGCCAGAAAGCCCCTTTCCGATTTTGGGTTTTGTTTATCATCCATGAAGTGTATCCTTTAATGCCTTGGAGAATTTTTGCAAGGGTCCATTCCTGCAAAGGTTGGATTAGTATATGAATATGATCAGGCATAATTACATAAGCATTTATCATATACCTTTCATTAAAACCAAACCATATGCTTTCTTCAACAATTGAAGCAAGTAAATTTCCAGCTTGACCATTGAGTAACGAAAGCCTAAATGGATAGCCCATTGCAAGTAAAACCTTGAACGTTATAAAATAAGTTGAACCGGGGTGTTCCCAGTGTGGCAACTTCCTTTTATACATATGTACAGAATTGAGTTGTTTCTTCGTGAATTCTAAAAGTTCAGGACAATAGATGTCAGGTTCGTAAGCTGATCCAATTGGCTTATTGCTTAACCAATTTTGGATATTTTGTTTTTTTATGTCAATAGGAATTACCATTTTGTAATTTGGTCCAACAACAGGCTAGAAAGCGTGTCCTACAACAACTGAAAAGCGTGTCCTACAACAACTGAAAAGCGTGTCCTACAACAACTGGAAAGCGTGTCCTACAACAACTGGAAAGCGTGTCCTACAACAGATATTCTCTATTAAATCATAATCGGAAATTAATATTTTTCATTTATCATCTGTGTTGTAGGACGGGCTTTCCAGCCTGTTATTCTTCACCTTATCTTTCATTATTAAATATTCTCTCTCACTCCCACCTCAATGGCTTCAGCCATGCTTCTTTCAGGTCGGTGATGGATTCATCGATGTAATCAGCCCTGTTATGGTCGCGGATGATGAGGCGGTCGTCGAAGGATAGGGTGCCGATCACCGACATCGGAATATCGACTTTGTGGGTGGTCATCAGGTCAAACAAATCGTCCTTCTTCTCCGGCTCGATTTCGACAAGGAACCGCGACGGGGTTTCGGAATATAAAATCACGGGATCGTCAAGGCCAAGCCCGAAACGGTCCCGATCATCGGGATCGAAAGGCACCGGATCGGTAAGGACATCCGCTAAATCAACCTCGCAACCCATCCCTCCCGCGAAACACATCTCCGCCAATGCGACTCCCAATCCGGCATCCGATAAATCGTGACAGCTTGTGATAATTCCTGCTTGAATAGCTTTGTGCATCAGATCGAATGTTTTTTTCGCCATCGCAAGATCGGTTTCCGGAACGCTCACCCCAAGCTTGCCGTACAAAACAAGAAGAACCGACCCGCCAAGGTGCTTTTTCGTAAGACCGATAATGCAGAGAAGATTTCCGCTGGATTTCGCGTCCATCGTGATAAGTTTCGATACATCGTCCACAACACTCATCGCGCTTATTAATAAAGTCGACGGAATCCTGACGAGCTTTCCTCCCGCGCGATATTCATTGTTCAGGCTGTCCTTCCCGCTGATGAACGGCACTCTGTACGCCATCGACGCGTCATAGCATCCACGGCTAGCCCTCACCAAATCCCCCAACGGTTCCGGCGCGTTCGACGATCCCCAGCTGAAATTGTCGAGAATCGCCGTCCGATTGGGATTTCCCCCGACCGCGACAACATTCCGCATCGCCTCATCGATTACCGCAGTAGCCATGTGATACGGATCGATCGCGGCGTAGCGGACATTTATCCCGTTCGCGATCACGCAGCCTTTTTTGCTTCCAAGAACCGGCGTAATTACGGACGCGTCGGACGGCCCGTCATTTTTAATTCCGGTCAACGGTTTGGTGACACTCCCGCCCTGAACCTCGTGATC
>JAPKYR010000204.1 GCA_026394215.1 bacterium | reverse complement strand
GGCGGCGAGAAGGCAATCCAGCGCCAGCGTGAATCCGGAAAAATGACGGCCCGCGAGCGTCTTGAGGTCCTTCTCGATCCCAATTCTTTTTTCGAATACGATATCTTTGTCGCGACGCCGAATATCAAGGGTTTGAAGCGGAATATCGGCGACGGGGTCGTGACCGGAAGCGGCGCGATTCACGGCAGGCCGGTTTTTGTGTATGCCCAGGATTTTACAGTCATGGGTGGAAGTTTCGGAGAGCGCCACGCGAAAAAAATACGGAAGGTGATCGATCACGCGATCCGCGCAGGCGCTCCGGTGATCGGGCTTTACGATTCCGGGGGCGCGAGAATCCAGGAGGGCGTTTTTTCGCTCGCGGGTGTGGCGGGGATCTTCTACCGCAACGTGATGGCGTCCGGCGTCGTCCCCCAGATCGCCGCGATTATGGGCCCGTGCGCAGGCGCGGCGGTTTATTCGCCGGCTCTTATGGATTTTATTTTCATGGTGAAGGGCACATCGCATATGTTCCTCACCGGTCCGAATGTAATAAAGGAAGTCCTGAACGAGGAAGTGACATTCGAGGAGCTCGGCGGGTCGAATGTCCACACGACTACTTCGGGAGTAGCTCATTTCGCATGCGATAACGAAGACGAGTGCCTGATGATGATCCGGACGCTTTTGAATTTTCTACCCCAGAACAACCAGGAAGATCCTCCGATAGTCCCCACCGAGGACGATCCGTTCCGCCGCGATCCGATCCTCGATTCGATCATCCCCGACGATCCCGCGAAACCGTACGACATGAAGGACATTATCACTGCGATTGTCGATGAGGGCGAGTTTCTCGAAGTGCAGGCCAATTTCGCGATGAATATCGTCATCGGATTCGCTTCGATGGGCGGGCTTCCGGTCGGAATTGTCGCGAATCAGCCAAAGGTACTCGCGGGATGTCTCGACATCAATTCGTCCGATAAAGCCGCGCGATTTGTGAGATTCTGCAATGCTTTCAATATCCCTTTGATAACTCTTGTCGACGTACCGGGATTTCTTCCGGGTAAGGGACAGGAGCTTGCGGGAATCATACGTCACGGCGCGAAGCTTCTGTGGGCATATGCCGAAGCCACAGTACCGAAATTGACCGTCATCACCCGCAAAGCCTATGGCGGCGCGTATTGCGTTATGTCATCGAGCGAACTGGGGAGCGATTTCAATGTCGCGTGGCCATCGGCTGAAATCGCCGTTATGGGCGCGAAGGGCGCAGCGAATATTCTTTTCAGGAAAGAACTTGAGGCTGCGAAGGATGTCGAGAAACGAAAGCTGGAAGTGATCGATGAGTTCGAGGAGCAGTTTTCCAACCCGTATGCAGCGGCGGAAGTGGGATTGATCGAAGCTGTTATCGAGCCGGATCGGACTCGCGAGACATTGATTGGCGCGCTGGCGGGATTGCAGAGCAAGCGTCAGAGTCTTCCGCCAAAAAAGATTGGGAATATGCCATTGTAAATTATAAGTGCAGTAAAAAATAAACAACCATGCCGCAGCAACTGGCTCCGATAATCGGGTTCCTCATTGGATTTTTCCTCATCGGTCATATCGGTGCGAGATTTGCGCTCCCCAGAGACCCTTCAAAACCGGGTCCGACTTTCGATAATCTGCTCCTCGGCTCAACGACCTCAATCGCAATCTACAGCTTTTTCATGACTATGCTCGGAATGTCCGGGTGGTTCGATAAGTGTTACGTCATTACGCTGATAATTTTCCTCCTTGTCCTGATCCTTTTCATAATCGATCTCATAAATTGGCGAAGAAGGGGACATTCAAGGTTCAATCTGTCCACATGGGCACCGCCGGATTTACAGTCAAGGATATTGATGTGGCTGCTGCTGGTTTTTCAAATCGGCATGTTCATTAATGCAATCGCGCCATTTATCAATCTCGATTGCGAAACCTACCACTACCTTTTCATCCGCGACTGGCTTGAGAAGGGGCGCATCGCGATTATCCCCGACAACGGCTACTCGTATTACCCGCTCGCGATGGAGACTACGCTCGCATCAGCATATGACATAGGCCATCGACTTAGCAATGTGAGGCAGAATGTGGGGCCTGAAGCCGCGAACCTCGGACTTTGGTTCATGCAGGTCCTTCTCATGGGATGGCTGATCGGATTCTGCGCGAAGCGTGGGAAAATCCGGGTCGGCTACCTTCTTGCGACCGCTGTCTCCGGATTGTTTTACTGGCCGGTGATCGCTTATTCGGGCGACGTGGACGGCGGGGTCACTCTTTTCGCGCTGGCCGGGGTTTTTACTTATTTCGACTGGCTTGAACGCCGTTCAAAACCGGACGAGCTGCCGCCGGAACCATCGAATCCTTTCAGAAAATTTTCCTGGACGCTTCGAAAGCATGGATTCACGCAGCTTGCGCTAGCAGGATTGTTTTTAGGAACCGCGCTCGCATCGAAATATTCCGCGCTCCCGATAGCGGGTCTTGTGCTTCTTCATTTACTTTGGATTCTGATCACCGACAGGCAGCATCGTAAGAGGAACTTCTGCGCATTTATCGGGTTTATTGTACTGATGCTGATCCCGATGCTTCCATGGTACGGACGGAATATCGCCGTCACCGGAAATCCGATATTCCCATTCATGAGAGGCGTGTTCGGAGGACCCGATCCTGCGTTTGCCGACGATGTCTCGACATGGACCGGCTGGGGGCTTGCTATCAATTTCAAAAATTTTATTCTCTACCCGTTTAAACTCGCAATGTTTTATAAACTTCAGCCGCCGTGGCAGTTGATACGGATTCCGTACATGTATATCTCGTGGCTGTTCGCGCTAATGCCGATCGCGGGAATTCTCCTGATTCACAGAAGGATCGAGAGAATTGTCGCGATATGGTGTCTCGTGTTTTTTACATTCGCGTTTTTTGTAATGAACGTCCAGACGCGATATTTTCTGCCGTTTACGATTCTTGGCTTGTGGCTTGTCTGCGAATTGCTTGAAAGCTTCGCATCCGCAAGACCAGCGACTGAATTGAAGGAAGGATCGCGGTCCGTTAATCGAACGTGGGTGAAATGGCTCGTATTCGTTATCGTGCTGATTCCATTCCTTACACAACTTGATCTTGTTCGAAATCATTTTTTAATGAAATGGCCTTATTTATCGGGGCAAATGAACCGCACTGAATATGAGGAATCGGTCTGGCCGAGTGCCCGGGTTTTCGATAAAGCAGATGAAATCGTCGGTGAAAATGAGGAGGTCGTGATTTTCTCGCTACGATCGTACCGTCTCAATGTGCCGTACACACTCCCTCCCGTAGATATTTTCTCATCGGGAGAAACGAATTCTGAAATTCTCCAGGAACTTCATGACAGAAACGAAAATTATCTCCTTGTCGATGGACGTGTGATGATATCGGTGAAGATTATCAATTATATTCTTGATAACGGTATAAATGTAAATGGCGAGATGGTTTTTAACGAAGATGAATATCTTGAATCCATGAGTAATAATCGTATGCGGATGGATCGGGATATCGCTCGGGAGATATTGCGGCACCAGGGCGGGATACGATACGAGGATGCGGGTGTATGGAAATGGCGGATTGATTTGTCAAGGTATGAAAAACCGTACGAAATTGGAATATTCAGATTCCTTGCGTTTATTGCGGATAATGCCGGTGCGGATTTATCCCTAATTGATAGATCCAATGAGTGGGGGTTGTACAAGATCAAATAACCATCACAATGAAATCAAATCCCCGTAATCGTCCGGGTTGATTTTTTCCTCGGGTTCTTTCTTCGCTTCCTCTTCTTTTACAGCTTTTTCCTTTTCCTTCTCTATTACTTTCTCCGCGAGTTTAGCGTCCAGATCAACCGGTCCCGATGTATATCCGCTGGCGCCACCTGTCGCGCCTAATGCCACCGGTCCCGATGGCGACGGAGTGAAATCTTTGGGAATTGTCACAGGTTCAGGTTTTTGAAATATCGGTTCTGGTTTTTCATATACGGGTTTCGACGGTTCCGGAATCTTCTCGATCGGTTTGTCCGGCATTTTCATAATGGGGGGATTAACAACTTCCGGTTTTTTCATGAAAGGTTTTGGCGGGACAAAATCCTTGCTTTGAAGTTCCTGAGTTGTCGATTTTTTCACTTTCCATAATGGGGGTGCTGAAGAAGAGCTTACATTCTCCGTAATGGCGATTCCAGGAACGCTGGATACCGCTATTTTCTCGATTTCCATTGCGGAAGATGGTTTCTGCTCACTCGCCATGGGAATTTCCATAGGGCTCTCGAGCATTTTTTTCCTTTCTTCCACCGCAACCGCTTTAGCCTTTCTCGCGATTTTCGCTCCGTAGATCGCGTATTTTTTCATGCCTGCATCGTCGTCCATCTCTTCCGCGATTTTTTCCATCCCCGCGCGATATTCCCTCGCCTCTTTGATTTTCCCCTCCGATATCATACGCTCAAGGTCGGGATCGGGTTTGTCGATATAATCGTCCGCACTGACCATAACAACATCGGGCTGGACATATTTCCGTGCTTCGAGCCTTATCTCGAAATCGGTTTTGTGCCTTATACGGTCGACTCCGGCTCTCCCGGTAAACAAGTCGTCGTCACACCACGGGTCGCCCCCCCAGAGACCGCCCCAGTGGCTCCTTTCGCTCCCCATGAGGATAACGAAAATCAACATCGATATGAGCCACGTGAACGACATAACCTTATTTTCTCAACCTCCAGCCCCGCTTCGATAATTCAGCATGCAGGGCAACATCGGAATGGAATTTTTCTGAGTCCCAATTAAGACATAGTAATAAGTATTATGTTGCACCTTGTAATTACCGGCCTCCATACTAATTACCACATAACATGATATACTCTAATTAGAATAAATCAAGGTTGATGGAAATTGTAAGAGATTGATTACCAAATAGAGGTTTAACGTCTAACAGACTAGTTGGATGGACAATAAATTCATCTAAAGAATAAAAAACCGGATTACGGAGTCAAGTCGTAATGAAACGATCCTGCTTTGCTTTACTCACGCTTATTTTCATCCTGATCCTGATCGGCTGCACCGGAGGCTCATCGCCCGTTGCGCCCGATTCAAAAAATAATATTGCCACGGACCTTCGATCCGGCCTTGCGATTGGATCAGGTGGTGCAACACTGACGGCTGATCTTTCAGACGGATCACCGCTCTCGCCTTATGCATCGGAAAATATGCTGGATGACGCCCACAGGTTACTCGCCATTCAGAGAGTCAGGGTGTACGAAGATGGCCGTCTCGAAATTTTCCCATTGAGAAGCGAGCAAGTGCATATCGACATCACGAATTTTATTTTCAGTTCCCCCGGAGCAGTCGGAGTCGAACTGGACCCTCCCCCGTCCGGAAAAACAATCAATCTGAAACTGACCTTAACCAATCCGACCCCGATAACTGTCTATGATTTGTCCGCGATTGTCCGGTATTCCGGCGACATCATATTCCTAAATCCCGACAGCTACACGCTTATTTTATGCCATCCCGGCGACACTATTCCAAACCCTTATAAGGCTTGGGACACTGGTGTCGGGAATCGCGCTCTTCAGGGCTATGCAGCGCATGCTGAGACGGTCAGCTTCGAGATGGGCTCGATGACCAAATTTGTCGAGATGGATTTCCTTTTCGAGTGTTCTTATCCCGCGAACCAGGAAGAGCCGTATGAAATCCGGGACTGCAATGTGAGCGCTGATTTTCAAAATAACGGTTTGAACACGGTCGATCTTTCATGCAAGGTCGGCGACTGGCAGGCCAATATAGACAGTGTCATGATCGACCTCTCCCCCGTGGGCGGATCGGAAAATTCGCTCATGTCGCCGCTTGGCGACGATCTTTACGGTTATTACGGCGTCAGCTATGGACAGTCGGGACAGGGCGTCGGGGATCATATGCTTAAAGTGACCGCGACATCCAATGGCGTATCGACCTTCAATTACATTCCTATAACTGTCGTTCAATCCACCGTTGTAAAACAAGGATCGTTCGAGATTCAGTACCAGAATCTCCCGCTTGAAACTCCGAACGGTCCGACCGACGGTATGGATATCGCCGTTATGGGTGCGCAGGACGGGACTTTTGTCTCGATGGTTTTCGGCGATGACGACACGTATCATTTCTGGCGATACGGATACACGGATGGTACGACCGGGCTGTATCACGCCAGCGACGGTTCCCCGATCGAGCCGTTCAATCTTCCCATCAATCGGTTCGATTTCGCCGACCAGAATCTTGCCGATACAACAGGAGCTTCGATTTTCTCGATGAGCTGGGGCGAGTCGAATACGTCTGAGGAAATTATCGATGGCGACACTCTCCCCAACATTATCGCGCGTCAACGTATCAGCCTATGGAAACTGTCCGACCTCGGCGTGAAGCTGACCGGAAATGTGCTTGTAAATGTTAAATCGGAAGGTCCACCGAAAGTCTATAATTTTATCGTCAAGCCGATCGAATACGCGTCCGGATTCAACCAGGACGGGATACTATTCGCAGCGCTTGCATTCGATTCCGGCGATCCCGCGCAGTTTCCCATAGTCGAAATCATTGGGCTTCATCCCCCACTGGATTTCAGCGAAAATCCCGCTCTTATCACTGATGGATTTGGAATGTTTCTCGATGAAGGCAGCGGTCCAGGGGTTGTGAACAAAGATGCAATCAGGGGCATCGATGTCGATGACACAAATATTCTGCCCGTCTCCGGCGGCTATGCGGGTCACGCATGGGTCGCGGTTGTCGAGGCGGGCGCGGAAAATTCGCTTGAAATTGTCGATGCAGATATTGATCTTGAAACGAATGATTTTATTACGGTATCGCTACCCTCGGCACCCCTTGATGTCCAGATTCTCCCGCTTAAGAAGGTTGGGCAGCCCTCGAATGTGATCTGCGTGCTCTGCTCGGATAATCTTATCAGGCTTTATAATTACTCGGGTACGCTGCTTGATACAATCGGCGGACCGCCGTACATGACAGGAAGCGCTCTGCGCCTCGATATCGACGACACCAATCTGGCAATCCATGTTCTGCATCAGGGAACGTCGTCGCCGCTGGTGACCGTATATAGATGGGCTCCATAGGTCCTGCATAATTTAAAATTTTCCGATAATCTCTAATTCAAGTAGCACAGGCTTTCCAGCCCGTGTCGGGACCTCAGTATTCATCATGGTTATAACCACAGGCTGGAAAGCCTGTGCTACGTAAGTATTGTAAGCAGCAATTTTTCAAAAGCCCCTTGCTGTTCTACAATAACTTCCCCCAATCCCGCATTGCATCTCATTTCATCTCTTAAAAAGTTACCCCTTCCACTCGGTCGATACTATATTGAAACGCGATATCGTGAAGATATTGCACAGAGTAAAGATATATGATTTTCCGGGGAGGAACGGTTAATGTTCGATGTAGTTATTGTCAGAGGATTACGTTTTTTACTTACATTGGTTCTCATCACTCTTCTTATTTACCTGATTATGGTTGGATGCGGCGGAGGTGGTGGCGGCGGAGCTGCTGTGTCGCCTACATTGCCGGGCGATCCTCCCGAAACATCGATCGTTACCGATCTGGAAAATGAAGTCGTCAAGCAGGCCACTCTGACCCTTTTGGTTGCCGGAACCAGCGATACCACTCCCCAGGTCGATATGAAATTCGAATTTCGCTCGTACAAAAACGGAGTTCTGGTTGCCGACTGGACATTAGTCAACGAGACGGAGATCGTGTTTGAAAACCTTTCAACCGGGGAATGGCTCGTGATAGTGCGCGCGATCGACAAGGACGGCCAGCCCGATCCGTCGCCAGCGGAAATTCTCTTCGTGGTCGATTACGATCCCGGCTCGATTACTCCCGACACATTGCTTGAATCGGGATGTCCCGAGAATACATGGTTCCTTCCTGAAATCACGCTGGATGTCTCGGGGACAAGTAATATTTATCCTGCTGAAGAACTTACATACGAATGGCGGACGATGAAAAATGGCGCACTGAATGACGACTGGACCGGCAATGCGGGACCCGAGATCACAATTTCCGGAATTACCACCGGCGACTGGATTATCAACGTGCGCGCGGTTGATAGCGTCGGCAGTGTCGATCCAACTCCCGAAGAGTGCCATTTCCCGGCGAATCTGGAAGACACAATCCCGCCTCCCGAGACATCTATCGTATCGGGATGTCCGGAAGAAACATATTATGATTCGTCGCTTGAGCTCACCGTATCTGCGACAAGCGATGTAACTTCCCCGGAAAACATGAGTTATAAATATCGCACCTATAAAAATGGAACCCTTGAACAAACATGGAAAGAGTTTGCATACCCGATATTGTTGATCGAAAATCTATCAACCGGCGACTGGCTCTTTCAGGTGAGGGCAAACGACAGCGACGGGCGTTTCGACGCCACTCCTGCCGAGTGCCATTTCCAGGTCGATGATGTCGATATCAGGCCGGATACTGAAATCGTCTCGGGGTGTCCGACGGATAACTGGACCCGCGATTTTATTAATTTTACAGTTTCAGGATCCAGCCCGATTACTCTCACTGAATCATTGACGTATAAAGTAAGATCATATTTGAACGGGGGGCTTCATTTCGACTGGGTAAATACTCCCGGACCGATTATTTCGATCCATAACCTTGAATATGGATATTGGGAGATCGATATCTGCGCTGTAGACAGCGAGGGAAATGTCGATCCGACGCCGGCGGAATGTAATTTTGCGAATAATCCGGACGGTCCCGATCCATGCCTTAGCGATACAGAGGCTCCTGACACGACACTTGACTACGGTTGCTACAACTACAGCGCCGGCACGACGGCAATCATGTTTGGGCTGTCCGGAATTGATAACTGCACCGATACTCCGGACCTGTCATATCAGTATCGTATGAGGTCGGCGAGTTCAGCCGAATTCACAACGTGGAGTGAACATTACGCGGGCGAAGAAGTGCTTGTCGAGGGGCTTTACGATGGATTCTGGGATTTTGAATTCCGCGCCGTTGATGAACTCCAGAATGTAGACCCGACTCCCGCCATGTGTAGTGGCGTTGAAATCGCGGGAGATCAATGCGCTTACGACCCGGTTCCGCCTTATACGGTGATCACATCGGGAAAATTATCATACCCGTCGGGCACAACGCATATTACACTTGGGGTGGCATCGACCGATAACTGCACTCCATCAAGCGAGATTTCGTACGAATTCCGAAAGAAACTCGATTCGGATGCAAACTACGACACATGGCAGAGCCATTACGCTTATGAGACAATCGAAATTCCCGGTCTCTATGACGGCGTCTGGGATATCGAGGTCAGGGCTGTGGATTCATCGTTCAATGTTGATTTGACTCCATCATTCTGGGGTCCTGTAAATATTTCAGGCGCGCCCGATCCATGCGAGAACGACATAACATTTCCGGATACCCAGATTGTTTCGGGCTGTACGACATATCCATCGGGCACGACCGAAGTTACGGTAAATGTATCCGGGACAGACAACTGTACCGATCCATCGAATCTTCTTTTCCAGTACCGTAAGAAAGGACCGTACCTCCCAATCTGGGATACATGGAGCAGCCATTACGCGACCGATTCGCTTGAATTGAAGGACCTGTATACGGGCGTCTGGGAGGTGGAAGTGCGCGCCACCGATGAATCAAACAACACAGATCCTTCACCAGCATACAGTAATACACTGGAAATTGAAGGGGCGGATCCGGTTGGGGACTGATGTGAATCCGAAAGATCATTCACACGTCTGAAAGTTAAAATTGAAATCAAAAATGCCTGGTTAGATATCGAACCCAGGCATTT
>JAPKYR010000299.1 GCA_026394215.1 bacterium | reverse complement strand
GATGTTCTCGCCGGTTTCATCATAAATCCCGTCATTATCCCAATCCCACTCATATAGCTGTATGTCTCCACAGTCGGGATCATATGAACCCGAGCCTGAAAAACTGACTGGCTGATCGATCGTTTGCGGATTCGGGACAGCTTCAGCAACTGCGACCGGATTCAGAAGGGGTTGTTCAATGACCGTGAGCATCTGTATTTGGTACGCTCTCAAATCGAGCCATGGCTTATTTACCGGATCATTTTCATTCGCCTCGACGCCGATAAGGCACATGTATTCGTCTAACGGAGCAACAAGCGAATTGGAAATTGTGACCTCGTACTCCGTATAACCTGTCCCATCGCTAACCCAGGTTGCGGTTAGCGGGCCATCGAAAATCCCAGGGCATTCGACAACGGGATCGTGATGAGTCTCTTTTCCCTGCCAGTCATATACGTCAATCAGAAGTTTTGTCTGACCGCAATGGTCGGTAAGGCCGTAATCAATTGGTTCTTCTGTAACTACAACTTTCCATGGTTCGACACAATTCGCATTATCGTCGAAATCTGTTAGCGGATCATCGACTGGCGTTTCGATCGGCTGAGCCCAGGACGCATCGACAGCGTAACCGATCACAAATGTACTGGATGGAAGCTCCATCGAGAAGGTCTTCACATCGAACGAATTGGCGTAAAATGCGTTGCGGTTGTTAGCGGGATCGTCGGATCGGAAATAAATATATCCATTGATATCGGAATTGGGTATTGTCGGGGTCGATAATTTGCCCGGAAAATATTTCTGCAAATCTCCGACCGGCGCGGTCATTGTTGAACCATTGTATAAAGCGGTGTAACCGTCTGCATTGAGTAACGTACCATCGCCTAATGTTAGATCGGAAATTGATTTTCCGGCAATCGGAAACTCATGGCTTCCATCGAACATGATAATGCCCCTGACATCGAAGACAGAATATAAAAGATCGCTAAACGGATGATCGATACGTATGTCAAGATTCAGGTACTGGTATCCCGGTCCCGGAAAATTGAACCCCATTATCCTGAAGCAGTCATAACACGGCGCGCCCTCGAGAAATTTCAGGACGTTAAAATGGATTTCCCCTTCCCTGGCTGGAATAATTTCGATGATAGGATCATCCGGATTTTCGATGTTGACGTAAATCAGTCCGGAAGACAGAAGATAGTGGGTGTTTCCGCCTGGATCAGTTGAGACATCTGCGACGCCTGTTAAATTTTGCGGGGATAATGTTTCATCGGGAGTAACTGGCAGTGAGTTATGTGAAGCGCAACCCGCGATGATCAATCCTGTGATAGCAATGATGAGTAGAATACGGAAAGATGAATGCATTACCTGAACCTCCCTGGTTCCCGTTCAGTACGAAATAAATTATACCATTAAATTACTATCGGACAAGGGATCAATTTGAATGGAAATTTCAGGTACCAGGATGCGGTGGCGCCTCCATACATCCGCGGTAGCACTGCATATCGACAAAAAAAAAGCCCGCGGGGAAAATCGCGGACGAGAGTGGAACTCCTTATTCGGCTGATCGACTGTGGTCGTGACAATCAGCCGGCTTCCTCATATGCATCCTTCTTCTTCTTTTTTATCGGCTCTTCCATCTGAGTCTGAAGAGGTTCGATATTAAGTTCAACAGTGCCGCTCCGAATATCATCCTCATCTATATTTAAAATTCCTTTCTTATTCAGGCTCGGGATTTCATACATTACGTCGAGCATAATCTTTTCGAGTATGCTTCTTAAGCCCCTCGCGCCGGTTTTACGCTTCAACGCCTCGTGCGATATCGCCCGCAGAGCCGGATCGGAGAATTTAAGCTGGATACCATCGAGCGCCATCAATTCGGCGAACTGGCTGGTGATCGCATTCTTCGGCTCGGTCAGAATCCGGACAAGGTCGTCTTCTTCGAGATCGTTCACAGTTGTGACGACCGGAAAGCGTCCGATAAATTCCGGCAGGAAACCGAATTTGACAAGGTCGTGGGGAAGCACGTCGCGCACGAGTTCCGATGTCGCCTTGCCCTTTCGAGGTTTGACGTCGGTGCGGAAGCCCATTGTCTGATGCTCTTTACGGGCGCGGATGATTTCATCGAGGCCTTCGAAAGTACCGCCTGCGATGAAAAGGATGTTGGACGTGTCGATCGGGATGTAAGCCTGGTCGGGATGCTTGCGTCCGCCCTGCGGTGGGACATTCGCGACCGTTCCCTCGACGATTTTCAGTAACGCCTGCTGGACGCCTTCGCCGGACACATCGCGCGTTATTGACGGATTGTCCTGGCTTTTTCGCGCGATTTTGTCGATTTCGTCGATATAAATAATTCCGATCTGCGTTCGCTCGATATCTTCTTCCGACGCTACATAGAGTTTCAGGACGATGTTCTCGACATCCTCGCCGACATAACCCGCCTCGGTGATACTTGTCGCGTCGGCGATCGCGAACGGGACGTCGAGGATTTTCGCCAGAGTCTGCGCGAGAAGAGTTTTTCCGCTGCCGGTCGGGCCAACGAGCATAATGTTCGACTTGGCGAGTTCAATCCCGGCATTCGGCTGGAAAAAGCTTTTAATACGCTTGTAATGGTTGTAAACTGCGACAGATAGCGTTTTTTTGGCTTCTTCCTGTCCGATGACGTATTCATCGAGCTGCGCTTTCATACCCTTCGGGGTGCGCACGGACAGACGGTCGATAGGGGTTCGATCCGATCGCGCACCGATTCGGCACGATGAGTCCTCATTGATGACCTGCACGCACAACTCGACGCATCGGTCGCAGATGTAGATGCCATTCGGGGCAACGACGAGTTTGTTAACGCGGTTTTTTGGCCGTCCGCAGAAACTACAACGGACATCATCTGAATCGAAATCAGGCATATTTTTTGTCCGAAACCTTAAGGGTATCTCTCTATAAAATACCCCAGCGCGATTGATCTGGCAATGTTATTAATACTGTTTATTGGAGAGTTGAGCATATATTCTGGTTCAGTTTTTTAATCCGGGCTTATTTCTTAGCCGGTTCCGACAGACCGCGACGACTGGTAATAATTTCATCGATAATGCCGTATTCAATTGCTTCCTCGGGCGTCAGGTATTTATCGCGCTCGGTATCATCCTGGACTTTTTCAATGGATTGTCCGGTATGGAATGCGATTATTTTATTAAGTCTCTGTCTTGTTTTCAGGATATTTTCGGCGTGGATACCGATGTCGGTTTGCTGACCCTGAACCCCCCCGGTTGGCTGATGGATCAGTATTTCGGCATTCGGAAGCGCATATCTTTTTCCCTTCGCGCCGCCTGCGAGAAGTAATGCGCCCATACTTGCGGCAAGTCCGATACAAATCGTGCTGACGTCGGGTTTCAGAACCTGCATCGCGTCATAGATCGCGAGTCCCTGCGTAACAATTCCGCCCGGGCTGTTGATGTAAAGATCGATATCCTTTTCGGGGTCCTCTTTTTCGAGGAAAAGCAGGCTTGCGACCACAGTATTCGCAAGATACTCGTCGATCGGGCGTCCCAGGATAATTATCCTGTCCTTCAAAAGCCTTGAGTAGATGTCGTAGGTGCGTTCGCCGCGGCTTGTCTGCTCGATTACATACGGAATAAGTCCCATTATTCTTTTCTCCTTACAGGATCCGGTGAAATTGATGTGTCGAGGACATTGTACCAGACTCGCCCGTAAGTGACTTAATAAAACTTAAAGATACAATTTACTATCGGGAAAAGAGGGCGTCGAGTGTCTCGATTATGGGAGATTCGATCAAAAAACAGATGTTATTACAGCCGAATTGGTTCGGTTTATTGATGTGAAGATCGGCTCAGGTGATCGATGGCTCTGGCGCAATACTCAAATTCACGCCATCGACATTCGCCGCACAGATCGTCCATATCCGCAGAGGTGATATTTTCCGCTATTGCGAAAAGAATGTCGGACCAGCAATATGTCTCGTTCTTTTCGAATCCGAGCCTTGCAAGGACTTTTCTATCCATGACTGTCGAGCTGTCGGGGCTATCCAGATAGTACCCTTCCAGACCCGAGTCGCTTGATACACAACGATCATCGACAAGGTTGGGGCATATCCTGCAGAAAATATCGGGGGCGGCGAGAAGGCGTACCATTGTTGCCGGATTTTTCTTAAGCCAGCCGGTGACCTCATCCATTTTCTCGATAAAATCGGGAGAATAGCCAAGGCCACGATATCCCTGTAGGCATAAAAGCGTATGAGCCCGGATTCCGATTGTCTCTAAATCATTCATGCCTGATCTTTGAGTTCTCCGGAATCGCCAGATATTACTACCGGAGCCTCTTCCGATATCTCAGCGGTTTTTTCTTTATTCCGTTGGACAATTTTGTTCAGTGTTTCAGTAAGGTAATCGATCTCGAATGTTATAAACGGGTCTTCGATCTTTTTGAGGGTTTCCGTCTCGCGGGCTAATTCTTCATCCCTGGTTTTATCGACGTGCTCCCTATAATCTTGTTCGGGCACTTTTTCGACCATCATTTTCGAAATGAGGAACGATGTAACCTTCCTTCGAAGGATATCATTCCGTGTGCCGTCGACAAAATTCTGGTCCTGAATAAGAGTTCGTATGTCTTTTTCCTGGACTCCCTGCTGCATACCCATCATCATGATGTAGTTCGCGACTTCTTCGTTATTGACGCCGATGGATTCCTTCCTTGCTATCTCGCGCGTCAATAGATCGAGACGAACCATTCTTTCAGCCTGGAATCGTGCGCGTTTCCGGATCGCGACTCCCTTCTCATCATCCTCTTTAAGTACGAATTCGGTATCTTTGTCATCGGATTTCATAGATTCCATAATCCGGTCGATAAGTTCTGCGAACTTGCTTCTGACGAGGTTTTCGGGAAGCGGGAAATCATCGCGCCTGCTCAGGTAAACTTCAACCTGATCGGCTTTCTCGCGGCCTTCGGCGCGGGTGAGTTCAATTTCCATTTCTCCGCGAATTTTTTCCTTCAGCGCGTCAAGGGTTTCGATTCCATGGTCCCCGAATTTGGATTTGATATTCTCATCGCTCAATTCAAGCGGGGTGATTTTCATGATACCGAGAATATGCACTTTTGCTTTGATATTCTTTCCGCGGACCTGGTGGTCGTCGAAATCATCCGGTAATATGAATTCGCACTCTTTGATTTCTTCCAGTTCCATGCCCATGATATGCTCATCCAGGCCCTTAACGGGTTTTCCGATCCCCACCTCTATTTCCAGAGTCGGATTGGTAAACCGCCATGGATGATCCCCTTCAAGCGAGCTGATTGTGACTTCAGGGACTTCACCTTCGAAACTTGCCAGAACTAAATCTCCATTCTTGACGGGGCGATCGGAGATGCGCTCAGAAGTTCCAAGCCGTATGCTGAGTTTGCGGAGTTCCTCCGCCATATTTTCATCGGTGATTTCCCGAATCGGAAGAATAGCGGTGATCGACTCGTAATCGATTTGAGAAATGGGAGGTACGATTTCGAAGACAGCCCTGTATGCAAAATCTTCTCCACGGGTCCATGGGGAAAAATCGATTCGAGGACGTCCGACAATCGTGATTTCCTTTTCCTTAAGCGCGGGCCAGATAGTGCTTTCGATGACATTCTCGTAGGTTTCCGCGAGTATCTGGTCCTTGCCGTAAGTCCGGTCGATTATATTCTTCGGCGCTTTTCCGGGACGAAAACCCGGGATAATGGCTTTTGCCGCGAGGTCGTTGTACATTTTGTCCAGCTCGTGGACGATTTTGTCGGATGGGACTTTTATCGCGACATGGAATGTTGTCGGTGAGATCTGTTCATATTCCGATATTGTTGCGGATGTTTCTGGCATTGACTTGACGATCCTTTGATTTTTCTTCCGGTTCTGAAACTGGCAAGTCGATTATACCCAAAAAAGGGCACAAAAAAAAAGCGGGAAACGGGACTCGAACCCGCGACATCAACCTTGGCAAGGTTGCGCTCTACCAACTGAGCTATTCCCGCAGGACGTTATCTGTATGGCAGAAAAAAATGTACACTACGGGACAGTGGTTGTCAAGGATGGAGAATGAACTTGCAAAAACGGCCTTTGTCGTAAGCATTGTACAATTTTCTTTAGGTTTTATGCGGTTATCCCTTGCGATTCATCCATAGTGTGTGTAAATTCCACCCTACAGCATTTCAAAAATTTGCAGGAATTATGAAAAATAGAATTTCAATATCGAAAAACCGGTTATCCGGAATTATTCTGGGCAGTATATTTATTTTATTGATGTTCATTCCCGGAAGGGCAGGGAACGCGGAGGTATTCCTTCTCGATTTCGACGAGGATAAAGCCGAGTTCCTTATGCTGCAGCAGATAAATACGTTCCGATATTCGCAAGGTCTTCCGCTTGTGGGGCTTGACGAAAACCTGTCTACATCATGCCAGCGTTACGCTATGGACATGGCTTTACGGGACTATTTCGATCATTACTCGCCTGAGGGTGAGAATCCGACAGACCGGGCAAGAAAAGCCGGCGTTCCTAACGCAGTGTCCGAAAATATCGGGATCATCCGCACATTTGGAAAAAGCCTCGATGAAGTTGTCGATGCCCTGATGGACGGATTTCTACAAAGCCCGGAACACAGGTCGAACCTTGTTGATCCCAATGTTACCCATATCGGAATCGGGTTCTACCAGGATGTCGATGGGCTGAATCATCAACTTGATTCGGAATCCGATCCCGACTCAACCTACCGGGGTTTCGGAACGGTGCTTGTCGTTCAGGATTTCTGCAGACGGGATATCAACCTTGTCGAGCCCGATCCATACCCTGAATGGCTGCTTACCGGTGAATTTATGACGATCAGGCTTGAATTCACAAACCAGGTTGATGAGGTTTTCCTACGGATATATCCAAACGGTGACACGCAGGATGTTTATGAAATTCCGATGTTTTACAGGGAAAATATGTACCAGGCCAGGTTCGCGATTGATCATGAGGGCGACTTTACTATCGGGATTTATGCAGCGTCTCCGGTAGCGGAGTGGTTCTATGGAGAGGTAGGCAGGCTTGAGCTTCAGGTCAAATCTCACTCGCTCTAATTGAGATTTGCGCAATACTTTGTTAAAATCAGGCTTATAAAAATGAGTTTAAAAATTAATATTAGAAAAATTCAACACTCTGAGAGGTTATGAAAATATGAAAAGGCTAGCTTACATTCTTCTGGTTTTGGCGATAGTCCCGATATTGGCGGGATGTCCGGGGAACAATCGGCAGGATAAACTAGCGCAGGATGCGCTATGGGCATGGATCCAGGAACAGGATACAAACGGTTGGGCCATCACAGGTTTTGAGACAAACTACAAGGGAATAGTTGTCGATCATAATTTCAAGCCTGCCCGTCTTCAACTGGCAATAAAAGGCCCGGATGTGAATCCCTATCATCAGCGCAACATGATTGAGGATATCGCCAGAAAATGGAGAGAAGTTTATCCTGCAAACATACAACCCAGATTCACCCTTCGTGTGGAACTCTATGATACAACGATAGAACGGGCAGCCGACCTTGGTTGGACAGAGATAAATAAGGATGGATTAATCGAGACTCATCATTCAAAAACCCAGGACGTGTTATAAACCGTCATGCCAGTCCGGATGACCGCAGGAGAATAAAATGAAAAATAGAATCTTTATAATCGGTTTATTAATCGGGATGACATTGCTGCTCGGATGCCGGACCGGCGAATACAAGGTCGATTTGCTTATTTACCAGGAAATGCCTGCCCTACTCGCGGCAGATACGGAGCTCGCATCGAATATTGCTAAAAATCCCGATGGTTCATTAATGGTGACTTTCGAGAAAGGCACAATGTATCTTTATTTGCGCACCGGATCGGATATGAATGAAGAAAAACGCCAGGTCGCGGCCAGCGATGCGTTCGTAATTTTCCATCAAGCCTATATGAATCATCCGGAGAATTTAAAGAAAGACGGGACGACATATTACCGTCAGAAAATCTACATTCACACCTTTGTTGAGGATACTGAGCTTTATATTATTGAATGGGAATTGGGCAAAGAAAATCCAGAGGTTACGAACGACAGATCCGGTAATTACATGTAATTGATTTATGGATCAGCAGTGCTACCAATGAGGCTTGGTTGTATTGGATCAGGAAATAAAAACCGCTTCGGGCACTAAACTTCCCGGTATTTTACATATCATAGAGGCTTCTTTATTTTTCGGAGCTATCGGCGGACTTGCCGACGTAAGCTACCTTCTTACGCGTTATCCTACCGTCAGCGCCGATATCCCTGCGACGCTCAGGTTTATTACGGCAGCATTCCTGCTGACATCGGTCGCGATGTTCATTTTCCTTGCGATTTTCCTTGCGATTGTCATCCCCATCGCGAAATCGAAAAAATGGAACCTCGAACTATCGCTCGCGACCCTCTACGCTTCAGCTGCTCTCCCCGCGTCAATAATTCTCACAAGAAACATCGCGAAACTTGTCGCGGAAGAAAGCATCCTTGTCACGGAACTGAGAATCCTGATTTATTTCCTTAAATATATCTGGATTGTTATTCCGCTCTGCTGGGCGATAGGTGTATGGCTTGCGGGTATCAGAGTCAGATTCGAAAGGTATAAATTGTTTTACCGGGTCAGCGCAATCGTGCTCAGTGCCGGATTTTACCTGATCGCTTCTATTTCCGTTCAACAAAATCTATTACTTGCAAGGGCGAATGTAGAATCGCAAGTGTCCGCGGGGATTGAGAACAGTATTATTACAGTGCTGATTTTTGTCGTCGCGATAATCTTGCTGCCGATTTTGAATTTCATTTTTTCCTTCGCGGGTAAATTTCGGAACGGGATAGCGCTGAAAATATTCTGGGTGTTGTTTCTGATTGTTCCTTTCATTCCACCGCTGATTATCGGACAAAGTCTTGCCGGGACGGATTTATCCGTGGTGGGAATATCGGAGCATCCATACAATGTCATCCTTGTCTCGCTGGACACCGTCCGTTACGACGATGTTGGTTTCAATGGAAGCGAAATTGTCAAAACCCCGAACCTTGACGCGGTCGCAGCGGAGTCATACATATTTGACAACGCAATCGTTCCGTTCCCGATGACCGGACCGTCGCATATAAGCATGTTCACGGGGCTTCAACCGGATTCTGAAACAGGACACGGGGTGAAGTCGAACGGGGTGCCACTCGCTGATGGCATTCCGACTCTGGCAACAATTCTGAATGAAAACGGATACAACACCGGCGCGATTATAGGGTCGTCGATTCTCTCAAGGCAATCATGCGGGCTTGAGCGCGGGTTCAATTACTATAATGATATTTTCAACACTTCATTCCGCGCGAGATTCCTCCCCGACCAGATCTGGCTTCTGACAGTATCGAAAATTTTCAGGCGGCTGTTTAATATCAAAGAAGGAATCCCGCAGGGGCTTACAAAAACGGCGGATGTTGTCACGGACCAGGCTATCGACTGGCTTGAGAATAATTCCAGCGATCCGTTTTTCCTTTTCGTGCATTATTACGACGCCCATTATGGCTATGCGCCACCTCCGCCGTTCGATACGATGTATATGCCCGATTATCACGGTCCATTCAGGGATAATCTGCCCGATTACAATACCCTAACTCAGGAACTTGACACATTAACCGACGACGATATTGAATATTTCCATTCACTTTATCGAGGTGAGATAAGTTTTATCGATCAGGAAATGAAACGGCTTCTCGACTGGGGCGATAGCAACGGCATCTGGGATAATACGATGTTGATTATTGTCTCGGATCATGGGGAAAGTTTCGAGCATGATTATTTGTTTAGCCACACCGACCGAGTTTATGACCAGCTTATACATGTACCGCTGATTATTCGCTATCCCAATCCCAACTCAGCTTCGTTTACGCCCGGAAACGGGGGGCCAAGAATTCCGTGGCTGGTCAACGTAAGCGACATATATGCCACAGTCCTCAATTATGTCGGTATTGAATCCCCACGTGAAATTGGTGATATGAATGCGAATGCCCCGGGGGTTGTTGAAAATTGGGACCATGATTTAATCGGCCTTTCCGGGGTGGAGGTCGATGAGTATTCTACATCAGTAGCAGGTCAGGAAGTAATTATAAAACAGGAACCGGGATGGAACTACGTCGCGAGCCAGGCGTATTTATTCGACAACCCCAACCTTCCCGAATTATCGATGGGACGCTTCTTCAGCTTCAGGGGACCGAACTGGCACCTGATATATGGTCCGGAAGCCGAACCGACCTTACCGATGTTCCAGTTTTTTAATCTGAAATCAGACCCTGAGGAGATGAATAATATCTACCCCGATCACGGCTTGTCGACTCCAGGTTGGCCTGGAATACAAAGTGAACTTGAGTTATGGGGCAAAAAAGTAGTTAACTATGGCCTTGTCGTATCCGCAGGGGTAGACCCGATCGAGAAAAAACCTCTTTATAATTTTCATCCCGGAACCGGAGTGCTTTCATTCGGAGGGATAGGGTGCAATTTATCGTGTCTGCACTGTCAGAACGCATCGATTTCCACTCCACGAATTACAAGGATGGATGCGCTAAGGGGTATGGAAGACGGCCCGATGCGTCCGGAAGATGTTATCAAAGCTGCTGTTTCTCAAAAAGCCGAAGGTGTCGCGTTCACATACAACGAACATACAATCTGGTTCGAATGGGCATTGGATGTCAGCAAACTCGCGAAGGAAAAAGGTTTATACACGGTTTTTGTGACAAATGCGTATATCGAGAAAGAACCGCTCGATGAGCTTGGACCGTATGTGGACGCATATGCGGCCGATTTAAAGGGATGGGGTCAGGATTTTCATACTCGATTCTGCAAAATCCCGCGATGGGAGAAAATTCTTGACGCCATCGATCGGGCGAAAAATGTCCATGGAATGCATGTCGAGGTCACGACGAATATTGTCCCGGGATTCAACGACGACAATGAGTCGCTGGAAAATATCGCGAAGTGGATTTTCGAGAAGCTTGGACCGCTGACCGCATGGCATGTGTCGAGGTTTATACCCCATCACAAATTGATGCATCTGGAAGCTACGCCGGAAGAAACACTTCTAAAAGCGAGGGAGATAGGCCTTGAAGCTGGATTGAAGCACGTTTATATCGGCAATGTGGCTGGATTGGAGAGTGGAAACGATACATTCTGCCCGAAATGCGGTAATTTGTTGATAAAGAGGTCAGGATACCATACGCGGATTACGGGTCTGGATGGGGAAAAATGCGCCAAGTGCGGTGGAGAGACCGGGATTGTGAGGTAAACATTCGATAGAAAAACGCAATAATCCGGCCTGATTTACAGAAAAAACAAATAATACTTGATTGAATTTATTTTCTTTGGTAGAATACATCGTTTGTGTCACGTGGAGGCTAACGTGAAAAATTATGAGTTATTATACGTCACCAGACCGGATTTAACAGACCAGGACCTTGGTACCCTTCGGTCGGACGTTCAGAACAAAATTACATCTCTCGACGGAGTGGTCGAGAAAGAAGACCCATGGGGCAAGCGCCAGTTGGCTTATGAAGTCAAGGACATGACCGAGGGGATATATACTCTTGTTACGATGCAGCTTCCGTCGGAAGGTCCCGTGAAGCTTCGGGATCAGCTCAAAATCGATGAGCGGATCATACGCTATCTGATCACCACTAAGGACAGAAAGAGAACAAGTTAATTTTCATATAATTACCCTTTATGGTGTTTGGTTAGGGGACAAAACAGGTTGGTGAAGTATGAACAGGATAGTTTTAGTTGGACGTCTGGAATCGACTCCCGAGCTTAGGCATACATCCACCGGAATACCGGTAGCGAACTTCTCCCTCTCTGTACGGCGGAACATACCGAATGGTCAGGGACGTTACGAGCGCGATGTATTCAGAGTTGTGACCTGGCGGAAGCTGGCGGAAACCTGCTGCAGGTTCCTTGAGCGTGGTCGAATGATCGCGGTTGACGGAAAACTGCAGAACAGGGTTCTTCAATCGCCGAACGGGGACAGGCGCGTTATTGTGGAGATTCATGCCGACGATGTCAGGTTCCTTGAAGGGGCCAGGCCGAGGAATGGATCCGAACAGGATGACGAGTTCGACATGAATGTTCACGAGGATAATGGCCTCGCGGATCATAATAGTCAACCAGATAGTGAGAAGCCTCATGTCAGCGTTCAGGAACCCGCTCCCGAGCTTGAAAAACATGAAGAAATAACTGTTGTGGAAGCGCCTGAACCCGAAAGTGTTAATGTAACTGCCGATACCAGCAATTATGAACCGTCCGATAATTCATGGTTCAAGGAAGAAGATGACGGTACGCCGCTGTAAATATCATTTGATTATTTGATAGATGACCACCATCGTCACAGGCTTGAGTCCGGTGACGAAATATAAAAAAGGAAATTGAAGGAGACGTTTTAGACCATGGGAAAACGAAAAAGTGGTGGATCTTCCCGCTCCTCATCATCATCGTCAGCAGCATCAAAAACCCGACGCGGATTCAGGCCGAGAAGACGCAAGGTTTGTTTTTTCTGCGCGAATCGGACTGTGGATATCGACTACAAAGATGTCGATCTGATTCGGAAATTCATGAGCGACCGAGGAAAGATCCAGCCCAGGCGACGTTCTGGAACATGCCCGAAACATCAGCGCGAGCTGGCCAGACAGATTAAGAAGAGTCGGGAAATCGCGTTGGTTCCATACACAAACGACTGATTTAACGATGGTATACAAATCGACGGGAGTCTGGCCAAATTGAATTCCCGCCAGTGTTTGTACTGTAAGAATGGAGTTTGATCATGAAGGTTATACTACTTGAAAATGTATCAAAACTTGGAAAAGCCGGCGATGTGGTCGAGGTTAAGTCCGGATTCTGCCGGAATTATCTTGTGCCTAGAGGCATGGCGCAGACGCTAAGCAAAAATGCGCTCGCCCGGGTTGAGGATCTGAAACGTGTGGCTGTCCGCCGCGCCGACAGGGATCTTGACAATGCGAAGAAACTGGCCGCGAAACTTGAGGGTTTCACAGTCCGGCTTCCGGGCAAGGTCGGGGGCAAGGGAAATAAGCTG
>JAPKYR010000189.1 GCA_026394215.1 bacterium | reverse complement strand
GGCGGAAAAAATCGGCGGAACCTGCATATATTTCCAGGTCAGTTTACCCCGCACTTCGCCAAGCCGATCCTTCCAGCTTTCGGGAATCGGCTTTGATTGTAAAACTTTGCCGGTGAAATCAAGCGTATCTGTTTCCTCGCCAAGCCATAACCTCGCGCGGTATTCCTTCTCGGAATGAAGCCCGTACATCGCGTATCGCACAGCCTGCCCAAGAGCGATCACCATAACTCCCGACGCGAACGGGTCGAGGGTACCAAGGTGGCCGATCTTCCATTTCTTCGGAAGGTTGCATGTTCTCTTCAGAAACCTGATGCAGTCGAATGAAGTCGGTCCGGGAGGTTTGTCGATAACCAGAATCCCGTGAGGTTCGGGTTTCTCTGGCAATTCCCTTTGTATTTTGTCCGGTTCAATCATTTTTTCCGGCCTCGCCCCCTATCCCCCTCTCCACAATGTGGAGAGGGGGATGAGGAAAACAAAAACCCGCCTTTGGCATCACGCGAAGGCGGGTTGCTGATTCGAAAGGAATAATAATTTTTCCTTATAACGCGATGACCTGGACCGATGCTTCGCTTATAAGCCCGTCATCATCCGTGACTCTGAGAGTCGCGTCATAAGTGCCTTGATTTTCGAAAATAAAAGTTTCAACCGCGTTATTCGACGCTCCGATAACCCAGTTGCCTTCGGCGTCCCAGATGCCATCGGACTGGAAATCCCATTGCCAGTACACGATGTAACCATCCTGATCGGACGATCCCGCTCCGTTAAAGGTTGTTTCGAATGGCGCGGGACCCTCAAGAGGCCATGCATATGGAAGGACTGCGGGATTCGACGGTTTCACATCGACCAGAGCGGTCGCCTGATAAAACTGCCCTTCCGAATCCTCGACTTCCAGAAGCACATTGTACTCTCCGGCGGAAGCGTAATTAATTCCAACTTCCGACACATCGGATCCGCCGTAATCCCACCATCCGTCGCCGTTGACATCCCATCTGTAATAATACGGAGGCATGCCCCCGTTGACATTGGCGTAGAGATTCACCGGAAGCGGCGCATGGCCAATCGCTCTGGAAAGGCCGATTGTGGCGCTTAGCTGGTATGTCTGCCCGCCGGGATTGTCGGGAGGGTTCGGTCCGCCGGGATCTGTCGGTGTGCCGGTAAAGCTCGGATTGCTTCTGCAAGCGCCAAGCAAGAGCACAACCATGATTAATACTATCGAGACAAGTAAATGTCGCATAGAGGTATAATCCTCCAGTCAATTAAAAACGTATACGGGCTGAATCCCGATTTAATGTCCCGTATCCTACCAGAAATCCAACCTCTTGGCAATCCTCATAATTATATTGAATCAATTTAAGTCTAAATTCTGAGTTTCAAAATCAACCTCATCATCCATCTCTTGAGATGGATGATATTTGTCGCATACCACGCACAACGACACTTCAGGAAGATCCACGCCAAACAACTCGCATTGCCAGATCATTTCAGTTTCCGTAAATGCAGAGCCATTTTCAGATATTTCTATGTTTTCAGGTTCCCTGCAGTTCAAATGCATGCACGGATTATGTACCCGTTTCGACTCGATCAGCCGGTCAAGCTCCCTCGATTTCACCACATTCGAAGTCCAGTGAACCCACCAGTAAAAAATCAGGTGAATTCCGGCCAGTGCGAGGAAAACCGATACGATGCCTGAAATCCCGGCTCTTATATTGATAACCCCGGATATCCCCAGAAATCCCGCGATCGGGTCTATAAACCATAGCAAAATCGCAATGACGATAAAAACCAGTCCCACCGAAATTGTCATCGCATTGCCGCCGGTCAGCGTATCTCCAAATTCTCTCGCCAATACCTTTTCCAGCCTGTCCACCTCGCTGATTTCGTTTTTGTCCTCAATAAATACCGTATCATCAGCGACTACTTCATCATCCGGCTCGGGGATTTCAGTATGGAATCCGGAGTCTCTGCTTTCATCTAACGCATCGAGAAATTTCAACGTGAATAATTCCAGCTCCTGAAATTCCTCTTCCGGGTTTTTATCTATTTTAAAATCTACCTCTGGGACTTCCATACCAGCACTTTCTAACTCGCTCTCCGACACATTATCTTCCTGCACCGGAATCAAATCCTCGTCCTTTGATTCCCCGATGTCTACCTTATCCTGATCCCCAATATCTTCCATTTCGCGAATATCACGGGAGCCTTCCCCGGATTCCACTTCACCGAAAATTTCTTCCCGGTCGGAATGTTCAACCTGACCGACCTTCTTCAAAGGTTCGCCGGTGATCAGATCGATCGGCACAGGAGTGACAACGTCGAGTTCCTCAAGCCCGAAGATGGACGGCTCATCCGGTTCAGCCTCTTCGGAGTCCTTTTTGTCCTCATGATCGTCCGGGAGCTGGAGCCAGTTCTCCAGACCTTTTTTATTTGGCGATGATTTATAATTCTGGTCCGGATCAGGCATATTTTATAATTTTCATTTCCAGGTAAAACATTACTCTGACTTATATGATTACGGAATATTCCGAGTTTCTGCTAATGGAGCCGAAGAGGGGATTCGAACCCCTGACCAGCTGATTACGAATCAGCTGCTCTACCCCTGAGCTACTTCGGCGCGTCCCATTTAAAAAAAACAGCCGATACAGTATACATTGAAAGCCGGGTTCCGACAATCGGGCGATGTTAAATATAATTGCGATAAACACTGATTATTATGCACTTACCCCGCATAATTCCCACCCGTCACCCCGATATCCGATCTCGACCCGTCCGGATCAAGTACTTCCGGATCGCCAGAATCCACGCAGAGGCTGTCGGGTGAGATCATGAAACCTTCGCCGATAAATCCGGGTGACGCGATTACATTTCCCTCGTACTCCGCTAAATCCCCCACGCTATCGAAGCTCCATGTCCCGTCCTCGGATTCAACGTAACCGAACGCTAGGTCAGCATCATGATTATCATCGAAACAGTTATATCCGATCACAAAATTCCCCGGCAGACAATTCATCCAGATTCCCACTCTCGGTGCGACCCACTGATCCTGAATTCCATTGCCTGAGATAATATTATTCACAATTTCGATCCTTGCAGTCTCGTCCCATCCCGCGATCCCGACATTCCCGATCCTTGTCACGGTGTTATTGCGGCATATCATGTCGCTCGTGCCGGACGCGATTATCCCCCACCCGGCAAGGTCATGCACGAAATTGTTATACACCCCCACTCTCGAATTTCCGAACGACCCGATCCCTTTCCAGTACCCATAAATCTCATTCCTGATGATATTCGCGTGCGCGTCCCATGTGATCCCCACACCCGCGCCGCGACCGTTCCAGATTTCGTTGTCGTGAATATTCGCGACCGCACCACGGTAGAGCGCGATTCCGTCCCATGAATTATCGTGGATTTTGTTGTGGTGAATATTGAGAATCGCCCCTTCGCGACCCATCACGCCGCCGATTCCCGCGACCGGTATCTCGTAATCGCCCTGATTATCCTTGATTTCGCAGTACGCGACCTCGACCGATGACCCTCTCACCACAATCGCTGCATCGGTCGCACTTCCATCCTGATCGCGAGTCCCGCCTTTTGTTGTCAGATTCAGAATTTTTATATCGGGACAATTCTCTACATAAATTCCGTATCCCGCTCCGGTTTCAAGAATTGTATCCCCCGCCGAAATCCCTTTGATTGTTAGAGATTTATCTTTAATAACAAATCCGACAGTTGCGTTCGCGCCATCCGAGGAATCGACGATAATATCAACTCCGGATTCAGCGACCGCTGGGAAAGCCGCAAGGATCAAAATAAAGAATACTGTTAGAAGGTAATTAATCTTCATCGTTTTGACCTCCGTAGAAGTCGCCAGTATATCATACGACCTCACCCCCCGTCCCCCTCTCCAAAATTGGAGAGGGGGCCAGGGGATGAGGTTTCATCCGGAAATATGCTAGAATTCCCTCCTGATTATGCCCATTGATCCGAAAGACATAAAAAAACTGTCTGTCCTTATTCCATGCTACAACGAAGAGGACAACATCACGGAAGTAATCGACCGTGTAGTTGCTGTCGATACCGGCCTCGATCTCGAAATCATAGTAGTCGACGACGGCTCCACCGACCGCACTATCGAAATTCTCCATGATCTTCAAAAAAAATATCCCGGAATTCTCAAAGTGCATGAATCGAGGGTCAATACCGGAAAGGGATTCGCTATCCGTATCGCGCTGACCTACGTCACCGGCGAAATAGTAATCATCCAGGACGCCGATCTCGAATACGATCCGGAAGACTATCCGAAAATCCTCGCTCCGATTCTGAAAGGCGAGGCGGACGTCGTTTACGGATCGAGGTTCCTCGGAAAATCCCGACCCGAAGGCATGAAATTCCTGAACCTGCTCGCGAACCGTATGCTCGCCTTCTTCGCGACACTTCTGTACGGCAAACACCTGACCGATGAGGCTACCTGCTACAAGGTTTTCCGCCGCGATGTGCTCGATTCAATTCAGCTTACATGCCAGCGATTCGAATTCTGCCCGGAAGTGACAAGTAAAGTTTTAAAGAAAAAATACCGCCTGATCGAGGTTCCGATAAATTACCGCGGACGCACAACTCTTGAAGGTAAAAAAATCAAATTGATCGACGGTATCGAAGCGTTCTGGACGCTCTTAAAGTACCGTTTTAAAAACTAAGAGGATGATGATTGCCATGTCAAAACGACTGATTACCTTAATCTCACTCCTGATCCTGATCGCAGCGATGGTATCCTGCCAGGATGATTCAACGAAAGGAAACCTGATCGGAACTGTCGTACGCGAAAGTACCCTCGAGAAAATCGCGAATCCTGTTTTGATAATTACCAACTCCGCAGGAAATCCGAACGTGGTCAATATGACTGTGAATGGCGATACGCTTGGACGGTTTGAGGTTGTTCTCGAAAGAGGGACTTATGATGTAAAGATATCAGGCAATTCCGGTTTGATTTTCTATACATGGCCCGACCCGATTGTTGTAGAGGAACAACGCGCGACCATAGTTCTCCTGAAACTCCCGGATGATCCGATGTTTTAAATATAAAATTGCCGCATTATTTTAATACGTATCCAAAACTGCAATTTTTTTATCACCACAAATGGAAAATAATTTAAATAACGATATCACTCAGACTCAGGTAATACAGGCAAGCCCGCTACCGCCTCCGCCAAAGGAATACACCGGTCCGAAACTTTCCGAACTATCCGCGTTTATGCCGGCTTACAATGAGGAGCCGAACATCGGCTGGGTCACCGAGGATGTCCTGACAAAACTCCGTATGGTCACGGACAATCTGGAATTAATTATCGTCAATGACGGCAGCGCAGACAAAACCGGCGAGATAATCGACCGGCTTCAGCAGAAATATCCGGAAGTTGTCGCGAAACACCATCCGCAGAATCGCGGCTACGGCGCTGCATTGAGAACCGGATTTTCATCATGTTCGAAAAAATATATTTTCTATACCGACGGTGACGGGCAGTTCGATTCCGCTGAAATCTCCAAACTAATCCCGCTTCTTGATAAGGGCGATGTGGTTTCGGCGTACCGTCTCGACCGCAAGGACCCGTGGAATCGCATACTGAACGCGTGGATCTATAACGCCTTTCTTTTAATCTTTTTCCGACTTAATGTTAAAGACGTCGATTGCGCCTTCAAACTTTACAAAGCCGAATTTTTCGACAACGTCCAGTTAAAAAGCGACGGTGCGCTGATCGACGCCGAAGTCCTGATCAAGCTGAAAAAACAAAGCGCGAAAATAGTCCAGTGCGGCGTCCACCATTACCCTCGACTTGTCGGAGAGCAAACCGGCAGCAAGCTTAAAGTCATCTTCAAAACCGCGAAGGAAATCCTCGCCAATTGGCGCGATTTAATTTGAAATTAATAATTAAAACAGTCGAATCCGTGGCATGCGACTCCGGCGCATGATCTTCGTAGCATGCGACTCCGGCGCATGAAAAGGACAAAAAAAATGCCCGAAAAACAATACAAATCCTTCTCCTTCAAAGGCACTCTTAACTGGACCGGCGGACGCACCTGGGATTTCTCCGGCGACGTGACCCCGACCTTCCATGGTTCTCCCCCCGAAATATTCAGAGGCGAATCTGGAAAATTGACTCCCGAAGACCTCATGATCGCGAGCATCAATTCATGCCTGATCTCGACCTATACTTCCATAACGGCTAAGGAAAATTTCGAATTCGTTTCATTCTCATGCGAAACCGTGGGCACTATCGAACACACGGAAGAGAGCGGGTACCGTTTCACGAAAATGGTCCAGAAAGTAAAAATCGGAGTCAAATCCGAAGACGACAAACTTATCGCTCAGGATCTTCTGAACAAGGCTCACCACAGTTGCTGGATGGGTAACAGCATCAAGGCGGAAATAATTATCGAGCCGGAAATATTCGTGGAGGGTTGACAGCATGGAATTATTATGGTATAAGATATGTAGCATGATGGTATAATAATATTAGCAATTTACATGCAATTTGGTGCCATAATGCGGATATTATTTACGGAACGATTTCGTAAGCAGTTCTCTAAATTACCGTCTTCAGTAGGAGAAGCATTCAGGAAGAAGCTTCAGATACTGCTGGATACATATCCCGACTGTCCGCCAGGTCGGAGGCAAATATGGCAAATTCAGCGACAACACAGATATCGGCGCGTCTTGAGAAGTCAACTTACAAGGAACTGAAAAAACGCCTTGCGAAAGACAAAATCAGCCTTCAGGAGTTTGTAAACGCCACGGTTCATTCATATATTGATGATAAATTTAAAATGAAAAAAATTGTGGAATTGGAAATTAATCCTGCAGACGGCCTTCACCTTCAACTTTTGAAAGGCTCGGGCTACGAGGCCGATGATGTCGATAACCTCATGGACCAGCTCAAGGGCAGGAAAAAACCAAAGCCGATTAAAAAGTGACTGCCTTATTTATTCGGCGGATTAAACGCCACCGTATCGAGCAACCATTTAAACGCCGCTACGTAATCGAAACCGGATTCCCTGAATTCTCCACCCGACGCATTCGACCATGCGGCCTTTGTTCTGGAACCCATCTTCCCGTCTATTTCCAATCCCGCGCCATACCATTCGTTCAGAACTTCCTGAACCAGCACAATCTGGCTTTTCGAATCCCGCCACATAACAGG
>JAPKYR010000084.1 GCA_026394215.1 bacterium | reverse complement strand
ATCATTATATTGACCGATTTAACCCCATTATTCGCCGCATAAACCCAGTATGGGTCGCCATGGCGGGCGTTCTCAAGCACGGGTGCCTTAATAGGAATCGTGTTGAATAATACTTTCATCGGGCTGACAGTATTTGTCATGTTCAATACGGGAAAATATGTTTCCGGATCGCGCCTGAGGAAGTCGAAAATCCCTGTCTTTCCGGGATTCGTACCCGTTATCATCGCGGACCAGGCAACCGGCGATTCCGGCGGATAGGTGCTCCAGAGCCTTGAAAATGTGTTGGAATCCCGCAATTTTGTGAGGTTCGGAAGATAACCCTCATCCATATACTGCGACACGAGCTTGTAATCCATACCATCGAAACCGAGCATTATGAGGCGGTTCGTGTCGGCATTAACGGGTCCTACCTTTACTGACAGTATGAAAACGCAGGAGAACAGAATTATCCCAAAGGTCAAAACCAGCGCATTTAAGTGCCAGGGACGATGACGTTTATTCAGGTTTCTATTTTTTTTCAGACTGATCATCATAATAATTACTCCATCATTTTATTGCCCCGATACCCCCCGTTTGCGAAATCCTGACGTGTCCGGGTGAAAGTATACCATCCATTCTTTTTTGATGCGAGAATCAGTATTCCGAAAACGTATTACCAAAAGGTTGACTTATCATGTCGCATTTCACGGTAGCTAAAACAACCTGCAAACCTTATAATTAATTACCACACTAGCTAAATTCATGACGCCCAGACCCCCGACAGCCCCTAAGCCTCCAGCATCGGCTATACGCGCGATGCGATCCGACGCGAAACTCCCGGCCAGATCCGAAAACCCGTTTTTAGAGCTTTACGTCCGGAATCTGAGCCGCATCGGTATCTGGAAAATTTTCGCCATTCACTTCAGTATCGTCATTATTCTCGGACTGGCAGGATGGCTTCAGAGATTCTGGATTTCAGATCCCAATCCGGAAATAATTATCAAACTCATCGGGACATACTGCTTCCTTATCAGCACAATCGTAATACCTCTCGTAAGCCCCGACCTATTCCCACCCATGATCGGTAATGACGACAGTTTCCAGTCGGTCCCTTATGACCTGCTGGGTGAATCCGACGCGAGAATGCTGATTGTGATGAGGCTATCGGCAGTAGCCGCGATACCGCTTCTTCTGCTTTTTATAATTTTCAACCCGCTAATTAGTAAGACAGTCAGTGTTTTCGATGTGATGCCGTATTTACAGACGATAATCACAGCGCTCTGGGTCAATTTCCTCATGGACCTTGTCTGCGTGAACAATGGGAACCTTCATGGACGCCCGGCGCGACGGCTCGCGATTGTCGCCGGATTCATACTGTTACACATCGGTATGGTCGGCCTGATGGCTCGTGAAGCGGAATTTTTCCTTCGAAGAATTAACTTGTTAAAAATTCTCATCGACATCAATCCGTTCAGCCAGTTGTATATACTCATGGAGGGTAGCGATATGCAATGGCTTCTTGTGACAATCGACAACCAGAGGTTGATTGATTTCAGGTTATACTTGTTTTTCCTGCATGGGTTGGTTTTTCTGGGACTCTGGCTATTCTGGCGGAATTATATGAAAATCAGGCAGGGATCCCGATGATTTTCAACAACACAAGTACATTCGGCTGTGCTACAATTTGCCTCAATGTTTAAATATTTCAAAGATTTCGGTTTTTTATACGGGTTGGGAAGATCTACGGTTAAAGCACATCTCCGCCTTTTCAACCATATGGAAGTATTGGGGATCGAGAATGTACCTATGCAAGGCGGCATCATCGTGGCGTCCAACCATATCAGCCATCTCGACCCACCCGCGATAGGCAGCGCCCTGCCTAGAAAGTCGTATTTCGTGGCGAAATCCGAGTTGTTTGAGCAGGTTTTCCTCAATTGGTACCTGCCGAGAATTGGGGTCATCCCGATCAAACGCGGGGGAGGCGGATCGAATATAATGCTCGACCGAGCTGCGGAAATCGTCAGGAAGGGAAACGCGATTTCATTTTTCCCCGAGGGAACCAGATCTAAAACCGGGATGCCCGGACGCCCTCGTACAGGTGTTATTGTCCTTGCAGCAATGACTGGGGCGCCGATCCTGCCTGCGCGAGTTTCGGGAACTTATGACGCCATGCCGCCGGGAAGCATTATCCCCCACGGTGGTAAAGTCCAGGTTGCTTTCGGCGAACCGATAAGATGGCAGCCTGGGGAACTCAACCTTGAAGATCGCACGCAGATGCTTGAGGAAGCGAAGCGGTTATTCGACGCGATTTTCGCCTTACCGGGTTGGCATCCGAAAAAAGCTAAAATTCCTGTGAACTCGAAGCCTGAAGCTGCAGAATGATCGGAGCTCACCATGAATCGGCCTGAGAATCTAAAAAAAGTAATCCTTCTTGGAGCTTCCGGGCGGATGGGACGTGTTATTGCCGGCAGGTTCCTCACTGATGGGAAGGTCGCACTCGTCGGTGCAGTCGATCCGAATGGGGCAGGGGAGAAAATCGGGAAACCTGCCGGGATTAATTTCGAAAGTCTGGAAGTGGTTCGCTCAATTAATGACCTTCCCGCTGATATCAAAGCGGATGTTGTCCTCGATTTTTCAGTGGCCGATGCAACCCGGGCGAATATCAAAGCATGTCTTGAACGCGGCTGGGATGTGATAATAGGCGCGACAGGTTTTAATGAAGATGATCACCGTCTTTTCAAGGAACTTGCTGAAAAATATTCTAAAAGGATCGTACTTGTACCGAATTTTACGCCGGGGATTAACTTACTCCTGAAAATTGCAGAAATGGCGGCAAGGATATTTCCAAAAGCGGAAATTATCGAGATGCATCATGACAGAAAACTTGATGCGCCGTCCGGAACCGCCATTCATACCGCCAAAATAATTTCGGAAGCGAGGAAAGAAGGGAAAATAACTGATTTAAGTGGCACGGAGGATCGATCAAGGGGGCGGATCGAGAATGGGATTCCAATACACGCTGTCCGTCTTCCGGGACTTCTTGCACACCAGGAGGTAATTTTCGGGTCGGAAGGGGAAGTGCTGACGATCCGCCATGATACGACCGATCGAGGTGCGTTTCTGACGGGGATTTACCTGGCAATTGAACGTCTTGAGGAGCTTAAACCTGGTTTTACGGTTGGCCTTGGATGGGCATTGAAATAATTACCCCATATATTTTTATATTTCGGTTATAATTTTATGGATTATTCTTTGCTCCAGACTCCGATCACATTGCCGTCCGGATCGGCGAACATCCCGTAATATCCGTATTCGTCGGAGATTTTAGATTTTTCACATATTATAAAAGCCCCATTTTCTTCAGCTTTTTTAAGTACGGCAGTGATGTCATTCACCTTCGGGTAAATCGTGACGTACGGTTTCATATCGCCCTGAGCGAGGTTTAATCCTCCACCGGGACCTTCGCCGGTGGATATTTCTGCATACTGCATATCTTCTATGTTTTTAATATCCCATCCGAAAACATTTTTGTAAAATTCAATCCCCTTTTCCATATCTTTCACACAGATTTCAAAATGGCAGATTGGGTTCGGCATGATTTAATATCCTTTTTTTTCCGGATTTACATGGGCTGGTCGGCTGGAGGAGTTTCCCCATTCGCATCGGTAGCGCTATCCTCCAGGAGCCTTTCGGCGGGTATCGACTCCCTGACCGAATCGTCGATCGCTATCGCGCGGTTATAATAATCGCGCGCTTCGCTCTGCTTTCCGGCTTCCCATTCGGTATCGCCAAGCATGATGAGAATTTCCGTCGAATCGGGTTCAAGCTCAAGCCCGTCGGAATATGCAGCGACCGCCTGATCGTATGCTTTGTTCGCCATATATGTATCGCCAAGCAAAACATGGTAGGAAGGTTCACTGGGATCAAGTGAAATAGCGGTCAGAGCGGCATCTACAGCGTCTTCATACAATCCTTTATCGCTATACATAACGGATAATTTGGATGCTACTACGGCAAGGGAGCTGACATCGGGATGTCGAATCAGCTCTTCCTCGAAAGCTTCTATTGCCAGATCAGTTTCATCAGCCATCTCATATGCATAGCCGAGATTCTGATTCACGTATAACCTGTTGGGATCGGAATCAACAGCCCTCTTTGCGTAATCAACCGCATTTTCCGCATCACCGGAAAGACGGTATATGAGGCTGATATTGTATAAAGCTCCGGTATGCTGAGGATCGCGAGTGAGCACTTCATTGAAATATTCAATCGCTCTCGGGTAATCTCCCACCTGAATTTCGGCACGTCCGCCATTCATCAAATTGGTTATAGCCGGGTCTTCATCCCCTGTGGTTATAGGCTCCTGAATGGCAATTTCGCCGGATACGGGCTCCACAGTTCCATCGCCATTATCCGCATTAACAGGCGTTTCAGTCTGAGCAGACGATCCCTGCTCCCCGGTAGCTGTAGTGTTTTGACCCGTATCCGCTCCCCCGATGACCGGGATGTGACTAAGCTGAAATGGTTGCTGCGGCCTTTCATCCGTCGTTTTCATCTCACGGCTGCACCCCGCGATCGATAGAATAGTCCCCAAAAGAAAAAGTAAGGTAAGAAAAGCGATCCGTTTCATAATCTCAAGACCCTTTTGACCGTTAATATAGTTCAATTCCATTAATAATATCTTAATCCGGGCCGTTAGTGTGCGATTTTAGCTGATTTCGATTGTGATATCTTCGATCGATGTCCAGAACTTATCGATCCAGTCGCGGAAATCGCTAGTGTCCGGGATCGACATGACAAACTCGTACGCATTCCCGCCACGGTTGAAAATAACCGTGTAGGTATGCCAGATAGCCGATGTCGCTCCGGTTCCGTGAGTGTTTTCATAAATTCTAGTGTTGGCTGTCACACCCGCGAGTCCGGGCCATGGCAGAGGCTGGTCGCGCTCTTCTATCAGGTCGAGTTTCAGCGGGTCGAGAATCCACAATCCCGGCGGTACGGGATACTGCGATGAAAGGGGATTTACATTCGGGTCGAAAGTGCCGGTCACGCCCTTGAATCGCCAGTTCATGTAGCGTAACTCCCCCTCTCCGCCCTGAGGTCCGGCACCTTCGTTTCTAGCGGTAACCGGTGGAAAAACCCAGGTTTCGTCCGTCCTGCCCTTCTGAATTCTCTCCCAGACCGACCAGTCGGCGGAGACAACCTCGCCAATCCAGCCATCGGCAAATTTGATTGTGACTCCCTGTTTTGGAAATGCAATCTCGCGTCCGGGGGTAGGGGGGCCACCCGCGCAGGAGAGGGAGAGTAATATGCTAATGAACAGTGAGATTAAAATGCATTGTCGGATGTGGATTCTCATGAAGTGCTCCATTCATGAAAAATCAGAATTTTATGAATCTAAGGACATATATCAACTGATGGTGGAAGTATTTTTGCTATCCTTTTGATTGCCTTACAAAAACGTCTAAATGAAGGGCATCTTCGGTAAGCTCCACAAATGTTAAAGTCATTCGTAAGGGCTGGTTGATCATCGGTTTCTAAATATTTTCTTGATCCCATTTTCTTATCAAGCCAGGCTTTTGCATTTGGAATCATTTCAGGATCTTCATCGGGGAGGAGATCCAGGGGAAGTCCCCGCTTTCCTGCTATAGATGATGCTCCCCCGATCAACCAAGATTCATATTCAGAAACAGCCAATATTACCTCAATGTGCTTATCGTTTCTTTCTTTAAGAGCTCTCTCGACCAAGTTTTGAGCTAATTTAGCGGCGCAGTCAGTATCAGAATCAATAAGAACAATTATTGCCTCGCATCCTTGGAAACGCGATGCCCTAATTATCTCCTTCTCAAGTTGATTCGGCTTCACAATTAAATGTCTCTTTTTTCTTTGAGGAGGGTATATCTGATCAAGCAGGTCCAAACGTCTGAATGTAGAAAATAGCCTACGCAACAGAATTGGAATTGCTTCAACTTCTCCTTCCCCTTCCACTATTGGAACTATTCGGCGATTCAAGATTCAACCACCTTTTGAAAAAAGATCCAGAGTTCTTGACATTTTATTAAGGTAATTTTTATCAGGCTTTAACTTATTCTCCCTAAGTAATTCTCCTAATGAGTATAATTTTTCTTTAACCATGTCTCGTGATAAAGGATCGATGGGTGTAATTGAAGTGATACCCTTGTTGTTTTCAACATATCTAATCTGTTTTGCATCCAAATTTTTGTTGTCAAGAATATCGGGACTATGGGTAGTAATAACAACTTGCGCATGTTTCCTGGCAACCTGTAAGATGTCAACGATTAAATCAGCAGCAGCTGGATGTACTGTTGATTCAGGTTCTTCAATAAATAAACAGGAAGCAGAAGGATTTTGGTAAACTGCCAATAGAATTCCCAAAATTCTGAGAGTCCCATCTGACATATTGTATGTATCAAACTGCCAGGCATCCTTAACACCTTGTACCTCCTGCTTGAAGGCTAATGTTTCAAACTGCCCTAGCGCTTTGTGGCTAACTTTTGTTATACCTGGAACTGCTTTTGAAAGTAATTTACAAATCCTTTCATAATCGTCATGATTCCGCGAACTACTGATGTTTCTCAGTATTGCTGCAGAATTTGCGCCATCCTTTTCCAACCATTTTCCAGGATTAACTTCCTGTGGTTTACGAATATGGTCAGGAACCAGTGAATAAAACCTCATTGTTGTTAAATAATTATAGACTGGGCGAAGTTGTGGGAATCCTGAGAATATTTGCAGACCAAGTCTATCTTCTTCAATAGTTCTTTCGAAAACATCATCAACCATTTCAATTTTTACTAACCCAGATTCTACTTTAAGGCTTATCTCAGGCTGGTCAAGGCCCCATATTCTACAACTCTCTTTTTTAACTATATACTTAGCTTCTTTTTGCGCTTTAATCTCGAAGGCATAGCTGGCGGAAAGTAATTTGGTCTCAAATTTCGATCTTTTACGAATGGCCATTGGAAAATCGAAATCAATATTTACTCCAAAATCATTTGGATGTCCGGCTGATTTTCTCCGTACAGCGTTAATACCCCCTCTTTTCTGAAGAGCTGCATCAATTGTTGTATTTAAACAATCCGCAAGAAATGATAATGCATCAACGAAGTTGCTTTTTCCTGCGCCGTTTGGACCAACTAGGACAGTGAAATCCTCGAAATCCACCTCAACATTCGCAAGGCTTCGATAATTTTTTATTTTGACCCGTTTAATCATATTTCCCTACCAACTTGCATACCAGAAGATAGAAATATTATAGCTTATTAAGTATCTAAATACACACACTCTAAAACCGGATCCAAAACAGCGCATGTTGAAGCATATGGGCAAGGCTCATTTTATCATCATGCTGTGACATATTGAGTCTCCGCCTCGGCAAGTACTCTGGCTCTGAAATTCTTGCTCAGGAAACCGGGAGTGTGCAGATCGACCTTACGCCCGAGAATCTCAGACAACTCATCCTGCATACCAAAAAAGGCAAGCCCGGGGATGTGGTCGGGATCAAATTCCACCAGGACATCGACGTCGCTTTCCGGACCGAAATCATCGCGAAGAACCGATCCGAAAAATGATAGCTTCAGTATGTAATGCTTTCGGCAGAATGCTGCTAAATTACCATGAGGTATGTCGATATTATTGCGCATTTTGAAGAAATACGAATGTAGATAAAACTGGCGGAGGCGGAGGGATTCGAACCCCCGGTACCTTGCGGTACAACGGTTTTCAAGACCGTCGCCTTAAACCGCTCGGCCACGCCTCCGTGCAGGATTATAACAGATACCGCTTTACGATAAAACGACCATGATTAAATTTCAGGCTTAAATATCGTACTTCTCGGAGTCTGCGAAATCGAATTCCTCTTCCTCATCACCATCAGCTGCGGTCAGGATGATCACACCGACACGCTCGCCCTCGATAACTTCCTCGCCCTCCCAGCAATAGATAGCCTCAAGGATTCCGTCGGCGGGCGCTTCAACCTCGACCGCGGCTTTGTTTACCTCAAGCTCGACTACCGGCTCACCGAATGTTACATCGTCGCCCTCATTCTTGAGCCAGTTCGAAATACGCACATCGTCTATCGAGTCGGAGAAAGCCGGGATTACGACATCGGCGTGTTTAGACATTGTTTTTCCCACCTGTAGGTCGAACTTCCGTTCCACAGTAATATCCGGTAATGTCGCAAATTATTTATTAAATCGTCGAGACACACCGTTCCCATCGCGAGGTTTAAAGATAAACACGCGACTTCCAGCATGTCCCTGTCGGGTTCGAGAGCCGTTACTTTCTGGAGCAGCTTGCCGGGGTAGGTGAGGATTCTTATAAACGGGTGATTATTATCGAACCGCGCGGTGAATCGGATAAATTCATAACCGAGCGACGCGATTATCGGGAGGAAAAATATGTGAAGCCCGAATCGGACCCAGTAATTCTGAACGACAAGATTCGGGTCTCCGAACAGCCACCATGTGATCAGCGGGAATGTCATCGCGATAATCAAGCTGAAAAGGATGATCGCGAACAGGAAACTCGTCCCGCACCGGGGATGGAAGGTCGGATATTTAGCGATATCGTCGATTGTCAAATCGCTTCCGGCTTCATATGCATTTATAGTCTTATGTTCCGCGCCGTGAAACTGAAAAACTCTCCGAACTTCCTTCATCAACCGTATCGAAAGCATATAAGTAACAAGTACTCCGGCCTTGCAAATCCCTTCGACCGCTGAAAATAGAACATTAGTCCCGATTGGCAGAGAGCCCTGGCTTGTATTAATGTGAAACAGGTAGAAAAGACCCTTAGTCAGGAGGATCGGCACGAATTTAAATACTGCGAGGGCTATCACAAGGCTGAAAATGAGCATCGCGTTTTCAAGGATCGGATTTCTGGGTGTATTATCCGGATCAGCGACCTGCCCGGAGAATGTCAGAGCCGAATATCCAAGAGTCATGCTGTCGACAAGAACCAGAAGTCCCCTCAGGAATGGAGTTTTGTACCAGAAATTCTTCTTTTTTTCCTCCGCGCCCTCGCGAAGGACCTTCTTTACGATATTCCCTTTCGGATCGCGGCATGCGACAACCGTCCGCTCCGGGCCTTTCATCATGACGCCCTCGATAACCGCCTGCCCGCCGTATAGTGCAGTCTGTTCCTTCCGTTTGGAAACATCGGGCTTATCGATTTTATTGCAAATGCTGGATTCCATTAGTTATAAAGTCAATAAAAGGGCTACCAGTTTATACTGATAGCCCTGAATTTGCCAAATTCAAGCACAATACATAAGTCAGGATTCTTCCTTGACCTGGTACGCGCCCTTTGAATCAGCGTATCGACGTTTGAACCGCTCGACACGTCCGGCGGTGTCGACAATCTTCTTTTTACCCGTGAAAAACGGGTGGCACGCGGAGCAAAGCTCGACGCGGATTACTGTGCGGGTGCTTCCAACCTGGAAGGTGTTCCCGCAGGCGCACGTTACTGTGGCGTAGTGATATTCTGGATGTGTTCCTGGTTTCATAGCGCAAAAAAACCTCCGCCCAATATTTTCTGGCGGACAGAAAAAGTTACCATATTATTCTGTAAATGGCAAGGCGGCTTGCAGGAATTGCGATAATTTGTTTTCCGGGTGGTATGCTCGCGGTTGATTTGATGACCGGGCTGTTATATCATATGTAAGCTATAATCCGTCTTCATGATGCGACCATATTTCCATGGCCCCGTCAAGTTTACTGTGCTGTTAGGACAGGGAAATAATATCTACCATGCAACGCGCGCGTCGCGGAGGAAATATGCGTAGTTTGATTTTTACCTGCTTTTTCACACTATTTCTCGTGGTTTTGATCGGCGGATGTTCCGGGTCATCATCTCCCGTTTCTCCCGACAATTCCACTGACCAGCATAACGCTTCAATAACCGCCGCCCTTAATAATGTCGAAATCCAGAACACGGATATACAATCCCTCAAACTCGACGGCAATGAGCTTCTTCCATGGGGATTCAGGGATGCGATCCTCGCCGATGGCGGGATTTATCCCATCGAAATCGGTCTTACAGCCCCGGATCGCGAAATTTCCCTGTCAATCGACAACGCTGTCTTATTGTCGGATGGCGAACCGGTTGATAATTATCATGGGCCCGCAGATGCAAATCTCTCCATACGCGATTTTTCTGAGCGAATTATTGTAAGGCTTGAAATCTCCGGCGAACCTGTTCGCAAGAGAGAAATAATTGTCCGGACAGCGCCATGTGAGGATCGCCCGGCTCCCGGAATGTCCGGCTATCATTCATTTACCGACCCTGAAACCGGAGTTTCGTACGATATCGCCGATAATGAGCTTCTTGTAGGGATTCAGGCAGGCACCGAATTGGCAGTTGTGGAAGCCCTTGTCAGCGCTCTCGACTGCGAAATCCTCCGCGAAATTCCGAAAATTAATGTTTTCCGTGTAAGGATTCCCGGAACGCACGAATACGGGAAATTCATAGAGCTTTTCGAATCGAGCTCGATAGTAAAATATGCCGAGGTAAACGGCATTCGGTATGTTGACATAATCCCTGATGATACATACGAAGACCAGGAATATGAAAACGGTCTTTTACATCTTTACGAAGCTTGGGATATTACCGAGGGAACACTTGACACATTAATCTGCGTAATCGATTCTGGAGCCATGCGCGACCATCCCGATCTTGCAGCAAATATAATCGACGGTGAGGACTTTATTAATCCGATTGGCGATGGGCTTGGCGGAGAGACTCCCGGAGATGGGCAGGACAATGATAATGATGGTTATCCCGACGGCAATGTCGGGCATGGCACCCACTGTGCCGGTATTCTCGGGGCTGTCGGTAACAATGACGAGGGAGTCAGCGGGCATTCATGGAATACGAAAATTATGCCGCTCCGCGTTTTCCCGACCGACGGCGACAGCGGTGCGATGGAAGATGCAATCGCCGAAGCGCTTGTTTATGCCGCGGACTATGGGGGAGTGGACGGGATCAGCATGTCATTCGGCGCATTTGGCGGATCCCAAGCCGAGCAGGATGCGATAAATTATGCATGGAATAAGGGTTGTGTGCTTGTCGCCGCTGCCGGGAATAACGATTCATCGTCTCCTTTTTATCCTGCAGCATACGCGAATGTACTTTCAGTCGCTGCTACCGATTCCAACGACAAAAAAGCGGATTTTTCGAATTACGGCTCAACCATCGATGTCTGCGCGCCGGGAGTGGACATCATATCGTCTATTTTTTACGAATATTCCGGCTCTCCGGATTCAGTTCCGGAAAATCAAAGATATGCAGTTTATAATGGCACGAGTATGGCATGTCCACAAGTATCAGGGCTTGTGGCGCTGATTGCTACACAATTTCCCGCATACACGAACACCCAGATTGTCGACCAGATCAAATTCACAGCCGACAATATCGATTCCCAGAATCCTTCTTATATCGGAAAGCTTGGATCGGGCAGGATAAACGATTACCGTGCGGTGACAACTGCTCAGGAGCCCGATTTCCAGATTATCTCAATATCCTCCGACGACGATCAGCCTCTGTATTCGCAGGGCAATCGCGACGGCTTTGTCAATCCAGGGGAGATTATTGAGTTTCGTCCGACTTTCAAAAATTCCGGCCTTGCCAGTGCGCAGGATTGCTACGTTTCCCTCGAGGACCAGACCGGCAATATCCAGATTTTAAACGATAATCTGTTTTTAAATATTATGAGTCCTGGTGAAACTTATTCGCATCCCGACCCGTTTATTATCAGGGCCAATCCGAATATCACTCAGAATACGGATGTCGAACTGAATTTTATTTTCGAATTTACGGGTGGCGATCCGATTGAGGTCCCGTATTCCTTCACAGTCCGCGCCGACCTTGGGACAGTCGATATTGTAGATGCCTATGGACAGGGTCTGCTTGAGAATTATCTGCCAAAGGGTGTTTCAGATGTTCCCGCTCTGTCATTTACGCTCGAAGGCGATACTAATTACGCGACTCTCGAAGAGCTAACGGTCAGCCAGACCGGAACTGCGGGTCCTGACAGTCTTGGAAATGTACAGCTCTGGCTCGATCAGGACGGCAATGGGTCATTCTCTACGTTATTCGATACCCGAGTCGCGTACAGATCCTACAATGATCCAAGATGGCGCGGCCAGTTCGATGATTTGAACGATCCCAATACGGGATTTAATAGTGGAGTCGATTACACGACTTTCGATCCCGTATTTTTCGATTCATCCGGGAAAGCTCATTTCTACCAGATTGTAGTCCCAACCGCTCCCGGTATTCCAAGGACGATTTTCGTAGTGATTCAGGTCTTGTCGACCGCTAACAGCGAAGAGACAGTCCAGATAGGCATACTCGAAGGCTCGGACGTTATCGTAAAGACGCCGGATCAGGTCAACCCAATTGATTTCCCGATTCAGACAGATGAAGTTCCGATTCGCGGTACATGGCAGGATCCGCAGCAACTGACTATGACCGGGGGATCTGGAGAAAGTAATTATTCTTGGCGTGCGGAAACCGCTACATGTCCTGTAACAGGGAATGTTTATGTGGTTTTTGATACGAACAGAACAGGCAATTTCGATGTAATGGTCATGCGTTCGACAAATAAGGCTCAGAGTTTTGAGGATCCCGTACTGATTGATGGATCGCCGCAGAACGACTACTATCCCGATGTCCAGGTCGATTCCGAAGGAGTCGTGCATGTCGTTTATTATTCAAATAAAATCAATAATAACAACCGTGAGATTTTTTACTGCCGATCGACAGATTTCGGGGTTACCTGGGGAGAGCCTGTACGCCTGACAAACGCTACTCGCGATTCCCGGATACCAAAGCTTGCAATCGGACTGGACGACAGTATTAATGTCGCATGGCATGACGACCGTACGGCAGATAACGATTACAATATTTACTTCATAAGATCCGACGATGGCGGCGATACATGGTCGACCGATTTGATGGTCAACGATTCGAATCCGCCCAGCACGGAAGTAGCTATCGCTGTCGGTTACGACGGTGTGATCCATATCGTCTGGGAAGAAGTCACCGGGCAGTGGTGGAATTCAGTGAGTAATGTCTTTTACGCAAGGTCAACGAACAATGGGCTGAATTTTTCCACGCAGGCAAAACTGAACACGGGATCGTATGATTCCCGCTGCGCGCATGCCGATATCACCGCTGACGACCTTGGTAATGTATATGCAGTATTTCATTATACTCCGCAGAACCAGGACTCCGAAATCTGCGCGATTTCAAGCAATAATTCGGGCATGAGCTGGAATCCGATAGTCAATATAACTTCCAATAATGTTCCCGATAGCCGTCCATGTATACATGTGACGCCTGATGGCGACTTCGTCGATATTGCTTTCAGAAGTCTCCAGGCGGAAACATGGAATATCTGGCACACCTACTCCGAGGACGGGCTTGCTTCATGGGAAGACCCGGTACAGATTTCAGCTTCAATATGGGGGGATTCCAGAGAGCCGGTCGTCACGCGCGATTTGAGCGATAATATCTATGCATTCTGGGAAGATTTGATCGACGATAACGACAATTACGAGGTTTTCTATAACAGGTTCCTTTTCTAATAAACGGCAAACCGAAGTATGGAATTTTCTCAAGGAAAGCGTCCAATGGAACAGCATCCGGAGCAGTTTTCTGAATGTGTCCGTCTTGAAATGCGGAAGCATATTCACCAGACTTACTCGAAAAACGGGTACGATTATTACGAAATCGCATATGAGTATCTGGATCTGAATCCGTACGATGATGTTCTGGACATCGGCTGCGGGATGGGCGAATTTATTTTCAAAATCCGGAATAAAGGTCATATGGGAAGGCTTATCGGTGTCGATCGCAGTTCCGATGTTGTTGAACGCGCACGGTCGGTTGCCGATAAAAGGGAAATCGGGGCGGATTTCAGAATCGGCTCGGCTGAACACCTTGATTTCCCCGCAAGCAGCTTCAATTGCGTCACAGCCCTGCATGTAATAACGAATACCGATCCGCGAAAAGTCCTGTCAGAAGCGGGCAGGGTATTAAAAGCCGGCGGGAGAGTGGTTATTGCGACAAATTCAAGGATGTCCTATCCGATTCTCCAGGAACTGAAAGAAAAAGCCAGGGAGAGATTCGGATGGTTTTATTCAACCGAATGGACCGAGGGGTTTGAAACGGAGATCGCAAACGAGGTTTTGAGATTGTATTTCAGTTCGGTTGAGGAATTCAGATTCGAGGATGCATTGGAGTATCCGGATGCGGAAGTACTTGTAGACCTGTTTCGCTCGAATCGGGGCTTGTGGGGTAAAGATATAACAGTTGCAGAATGGGACAGAATCGTGGACTGGGTACGTGAACAGGCCATCGAACTGATTCCTGAGCATGGTTATGCCGAGGATCCGAGGAATTTTTCAATTTTCAGATGCGCCAAACCGCTTGGATTATGAACCCTGAAGAGAGGGATATAATCATAAAAATATTAATCCTTTTTTGAAACAGGGCAGGTTCAGGTCAAGAGCGTTATAAAACTAACGAAACTAATATTGAGTATCGGTCTTGACATCTGCCTTTCGACCGTGTATATAAAGGGTGGATAGGGTTTTAAAGAACGCCAAGTTCCCCCTCGTATCTGCAGCCACCAGTGGTTTTTCCCAATTTTACGATTTGCATTTATAGGGTCTTCCATTAATCATTCAGGTGTTTGCAGTAGATAACCGAATCTTAAAAAAAGTAAAATTAATGCCCTTTGTATGAAATTTGTATTGTCTATGTCATCCAAAATATCCCACTTATGTCATGAATCATGACTGAAAGAAAGTATGCAAAAACATGCATGCGCTCATTGACAGGCATTACAGGGCAAATAGACGTATCTAATAAGATAATCATCCAGATAACCCGGAATATCCGTAAAAGCGGAGATAAATCCTGAACATGGCATTTTATTGTCAATTTCAAGGATGGTCTCCCTTATAAATCCTGTGGAAAATTTCGCTTAATAACGGAGTTGTCAATTTGAGTAACACATCGAGACCTAGAAGAAATTTTCGACCACGAACCTCGCGTCCCGAAATCGAAGATGACATGGGGAGAGGAAATTCTATGAATGGGTCACAAAGAAGGGATAATAGAAGACCGAATCCGCGTGGAAACGATCGAAGGGATTTTCATCGAAACCAGAATTCCAACCCATATCCTAATCAAAACCCTAACCATAACCCAAACGGAAGTGGAAACAGACCCGGTAATGGAGAGCGTGATATCGTGCAAACTATGCAACCACCAGCACCCGACATAACTTCTCTTGAAGTGAAGACAATGTCCGAATTGAGGACAATCGCAAAAGATTGCGATCTGACAGGAATTACTACGCTTAAAAAAGCGGACCTGATCTTAAAAATCCTTCAGGCCAAAGCTGAAAGCTCCGGAAATATTTTTTCAACGGGAACATTGGAAACCCTGCCGGAAGGATATGGTTTCTTAAGGAAAAATGGATATACGCCAACCCCTGATGATATCTACGTAAGCCTCAGCCAGATAAAACGATTCGGGCTTCGGACTGGCGATACTATCCAGGGTCAGATTCGTCCGCCAAAGGAAAGCGAGAAGTATTTCGGGCTGTTGAGAATTGAAGCTATCAATGGCGGCGATCCTGAATTCGCGAAAGACCGCCCTAATTTCGATAAAATGATTCCGGTATATCCGGATAAGCGGCTCATACTGGAAACCGATGCAAAGCTCGTATCGACAAGGCTGATCGATTTGATATCCCCGATCGGCAAAGGCCAGAGAGGATTGATCGTCAGCCAGCCGAAAGCCGGCAAAACTGTCCTTCTGAAAACAATCGCGAACGCAATCAGCGAAAACCATCCGGAAGTTACATTGATGGCGCTTCTTATCGACGAACGTCCGGAGGAAGTTACCGATTTTGAGCGGTCGGTCAAGGGCGAGATTGTGTCGTCCACTTTCGACGAGCGTCCCGATCATCACATCCAAGTATCGGAGATGCTTCTGCACAAAGCTAAAAGGCTTGTCGAGCACGGGAAGGACGTCATGATTCTCCTCGACAGCATCACACGCCTCGCGCGTGCTTATAACATTGTTATGCCGTCGAGCGGAAAGACTCTTTCCGGCGGCCTGGACCCGAATTCGCTTCATAAACCGAAACGATTTTTCGGTGCCGCGAGAAATCTCGAGGATGGCGGATCGCTCACAATCATCGCGACAGCCCTTGTTGAGACCGGCAGCCGCCTCGACGATGTCATTTTCGAGGAATTCAAGGGTACCGGTAATATGGAGCTTGTACTCAACCGCGACCTTGCGAATCGCCGGATCTTCCCCGCGATCGACATCCTCAAGAGCGGTACGCGTCACGAGGAACTTCTCTATTCCGAGACCGAAATCGACGCTATCCGAAATCTCAGGGCGATTATCAACAGCCTCGGCGATCAACACGGCACCGAGTTTGTCATCGACCGTATCGGCAATAAGGCATTTCCGACAAACAAGCAGTTCATCGAGGCAATTCCCGGCTGGTACAACATTTTCCTGAAAGGCGATTTGAGGAGAACTAACGGGAATTCCGGACCGCCCCATAAAGGGATTCGGTAAAGAATTTTTGGGTTAATCAGATTTAAGGTTTAAAATTCGATAAAAAGCATCGATACATAAGATAGTTAATTCGACAAATCCCGAGCTCTTCTTTTGCTACCGAAGCAGATCGGGAAAATAAATAGCCGGTGTACTTGTTACGCCGGTTTTTTTATAATTTTTTCAGAAGAATTTTCATCATCCTACTTACCGTTTCCTCAATTGACATTTGGGAATTATTAATGTGTATCGCGTCCGGGGCAGGAATCAGGGGACTATGGGAACGTTCCGTATCGCGTTTGTCCCGTGATTCGATGTCAGCCTTGACTTTTTCCAGATCCGATTCAGGGAGGCCTAGATCAGTCAGTCGTCGTTTAGCGCGTTCTTCTGCGGATGCGGTCAGGAAAATTTTAAAATCCGCATTGGGAAAAACCACCGTACCGGTGTCCCGTCCTTCGACGACAACTCCCCTGGAATTATTATCATCAGGATTGTCGTCGTTACAATTATTACAGATCCGTTCAGCAAATTCCCTCTGGAGCTTCACAAGCGCTTTCCGCACGCATGGGTGCCGGCTGAAAATACTCGATGCCATACTGACTTCGGAGGTTGATAGCTGAGAAGTTATGTCCTCACCGTCAAGAAAAGTCCTTTCCGGCTCAACGGGCGTCGATGGGACGAATTTAATTTCCAGATCATTAATAATATTTTCGGCCTGCGATTCATCCGCAAGGTCGATCCCTTCACGCATTGCCTTAACAGTGACAGCTCGATACATGGCGCCTGTGTTGAGATACGAAAATCCCGGCAATTTCGCAAGTTCACGCGCGAGTGTGCTTTTACCGCTCGCGGACGGCCCGTCAATGGTGATTATTATGCATTTAGTTTGTTTCATAGTATCTGGAAATATTTCAAATCAATTCACAACCTGGGTAGACAATTCATTTGCTTCAATGACAGGTTGATCCGCGGCGCCCGACCATGCGACAAACGAGTATCCCGTCTCAGTCAATTCGTAATTGAAAATTCTCCCGCCAAGTAAAGATCGCTTCACTAAATCCTGTTCGTCATAATCAAGAATCTGGGACAGAATATCAAGCGACGGGGGAGGGTAGAATCCGTACTGGCTTTTAACCTCGCTCAGAGAGCTCTGGATTGCCTCTATAGCATCGTCCACATCGCCTTGCGACGCTAATACCGGTTGCGCAAACGCTTCCGGTTTCAGCAGAAAAATTGCGCGATGCTCGCGGTCCAGAACCGCGCATCCATCGCTGATTTTAACCATATCGTCAATTGGATGACCCGGCGCGCCGGATGGCAGACGGTTGTCCCAGATTCCGGTTACTCTCATATTCGTCGAATCGAGCTGGAAAATATCGCCATCGTCGATTGTGACCCAGATTTGCCCCGTAATCCTGTCGGATGCAAGGTATCTGGCGTTCAGCGAATCGAATCGCGGGATTTCCGAAGCCCTGCCAAGATCATTACGGATTGTGTACCAGTTGACAGCCGTGTCATCGCCATCGGGAA
>JAPKYR010000184.1 GCA_026394215.1 bacterium | reverse complement strand
GACCGCAACTATCCGTCCACCATTTTTCCGTACTTCATTTATTTTTCGACACGCATTTTCAGATATTTCCCCCGCTTCCTCGTGCAGCGAATGATCCTCCACATTTTCGGACCGAATCGGGCTGAAAGTTCCCCACCCAACTCTCAGATGGCACTCGACCCGTCCGATTCCCCTTTCTTTAAGCCGTTTAAGAACATCGTCGGTAAAATGCAGGCTCGCGGTCGGTGCGGCGACAGAACCCGTTACTTTCGCGAAAATTGTCTGGTACCTTTCGCTGTCGCCGGTGTATTTTTTTATGTATGGAGGTAAAGGCACACTCCCGATCCTGTCAATTTCCGATTCGATGTCCCCTATCCCTTCGCTAAACCCAAGCTGGATTATATCCTCACCGAGTTCTTCATCGGCTTCTATAAGTCGTGCCGACATCGTACTTTCCGGAAACAGGATTGTGTCGCCGACATCTAGACGCCTTCGTCGGTTAAGAAGGGCCTTAAATCGTACCTTCTCAGCGGATACCAGATCGGGAATTTTCTCAAGGAGGAGAATTTCGATCCTCGCGCCCGATGGAAATTTATACCCGACCAGTCTCGCCGGCATCACCCTCGCCTGATTTGTGACGAGAAGGTCGCCGGGTTTTAGAAGATCGGGAAGATCGCGAAATATTCGTGGTTCCATTTTACCGGTCGATTCATTACAGACAAGCAGGCGTGATGAATCGCGAGGATCGGCAGGCTCCTGCGCGATGAGGTCTTCGGGGAGGTAATAATTCAACTCGTCGGTACGCATATCCTTATTGTAACAGAACCACAAGCGTGAGCGAGTGGTCTTCCAAACGACACTTTATCGCATATAAGAAAACAAATAAGTGAACATGGTAGACCACTCGCTCACGCTCGCGGTTCAGTTACTATTCCTATTTGAATTAAGCTAATAAACGAAACCGGACTCTGAAGCTTGGAGGGCCGCAGAGTCCGGTCAATTTAAATCATACTTTGATACAAACTTATATAGTAGTATCTACGAACGCTGCTACAGTGTTGTTATCGAACAATACATACATTACATCAAAGAACGCCTGGTAATCCAGCGCGTAAACCTGGGTTGCGCCAAAGTCAGCACATACTAGCTCGCCTGATGTAGCCAGGAGCGCGCCGGTATCGTCGAAGCACTGAATTCTAAAGTTGCCGCTTGTGGGCTCATCGAGAACATAAAGCCTGGTTTGACCGCCAATACCGCGGGCAGTGATGTCAACAGGGCCGGTTGTTCTTTTGTAATCCGGAGTGCCTGAATCGGTCCAGGCTGCGATCTCTCCGTCGCCGGTCCCATCAATTCCGAATTCTGTTCCTCCAAGCGACGTCCAATTCCAGTCAGTGTAATTTCTGACGTGCGGGGCAGTCATACTCAGGTTCCAGAAGTCGTCCTGGGTTTGGCCCATGGTGAGCCTCATGACATTTGTTCTCCACCATGGCATCTCACCGGCATTTTCACGTCCGTCGATATCCGAAGCGACGGTATTGTAAGTCCAGGAAGTCGGTTCAGAATTGTCCCAGTTTAGATTATAATGCGTACAGATTACGCACTCATTCGTACCAACATTATAATTTGCGTAGGAGTAAACATTTCCTGATGCCGGACCGCAGGCATCCGCAGTCCAACAGTCAGGATATCCGGCCCAGACCCCATAACTGTCATTTGCGCCGTCGGAGCTGGTTTCATCGCTACCGAAGTGGATCAAGGGATCGACCGTGCACGCCCACCCATTTGATGCACCGACTGATCCAGCATCGAGCCCGACTCGTTCATAGGAGAATTGAATATCTTCTGTACCAGAAGGGTCACAAAGAGCGTGCATAAGAACGGTTCCCCCGAGAGGATCGTAGCGGTCAACATATCCACCGTCCAGATAACCTCCACTGGCCACGTAACCGTCCTGGCTCCATGCAAGGTAGAATCCGCCGTCGTTAGTTGCGCATCCTATGTCGATTGCATAACTGAATAACGCATCACCGGGAACCGGCGTTACTCCGGTACTGATAGGCGTCGTATCTGTCTGCATAATACCCATTTCCACAATAACTTCGAATACTGCGACGCCCGTATCGCCAGTACCACCGCATCCGTTGACAACATAGAGGTCCCATAATCCAAGTGCGGCACCGGTCAGGTCAAATTCAGCTTGGAAGTGCGTATAATCTTCCCATATCATTAATCCCGATACGATATCGGTTTCTCCCGACTTTTGAAGGACGGCTTCAAAAGACGGACCGTCTACGCAGTTAGCGAGTTCGATATGGATGACTTTCATCGTGTCAACTGCGCCCTTGATTGGAGTCACGCCGACAAAATCCGTCGAACACGGAATGACGGTAAAAGCATCGGGAAGCGTGCCTGGATTCGGGCAAATGCCATCATGCACGGTCAAGTCGTACGGACCCTCCGATACCCCGGTCAGATCGAAATCGCAGGTTATCGTATTGGCATCAACCCACATCATATTCGTGCCGAGAATAGTATCAGTGCCATTTGAGAGGAAAGCGTCCAGGTCCGGGCCATCGGCGATTTGCGTGCAGATAATCTCCGCTCCGACAATCACCGAATCAACCACTCCAAGGGTAGGGATAATACCGTTGACATCGACAACACAGGAAAAGATCTCAAAAGCATTGGTCAGCGTACCCGGATTCGGGCAAACGCCATCATGCACGGTCAGGTCGTAAAGACCCTCTGTTGCGCCGGTGAGGTCGAAATCGCAGGTTATCGTATTGGTATCAACCCACATCATATTCGTGCCTAGAAAAGTATCGGTGCCATTTGAGAGGTATGCGGCCAGGTCCGGACCATCGGCGATTTGCGTGCAGATAATCTCCGCTCCGATAATCAGCTCATCAACCATTCCCTGGTTAGGGACGATGCCGGTGACTTCGACATCACATGTCGGCTCAGTTCCGACAGTCAGCGAATCCCGGAAAAATGCGGAAACCGGACCGCTTGGGGCGATCGTTCCCGGAAGGCCGTTATGGTAATCAAAACTGTCATATTGTGCGATCACCCACATCTCATGGCCGTCGTTCCCGACAAACGGGTCGGACGGAATATCGATATGGTATGTACGGGTATTACCGCTAACCGCAGTCTCAATGTCGGATGCGACAAATGAATGGCTTGAATCAAGCACTGTCGATTCAATAATAATGTTATCGGGTTGTTCTTCCCATTCGTAAAGTGAGATATCCGCTCTCAGATTACCGCCCGATCCGTCCGTCGTATTGTAATAAAGGCTGTCAACCTGAACGGTTTCGTGGGCGACAGCTTCAGTGCGGTTATAAGGAGTGTATGGTCCTCCGCCCTGATCTTCCCATTCGACAACGACGGCATAACCGAACTTGATTCCGACTCCAGCGGGCGGGTACACAAATTCAAGTTGCATCAGTCTGCCGGAAGTATCGAATAGTCCTTCATTATTGGAACCTCCGGTAAGGAAATCCCATATGTCCTGATCGGGAGCAAGCCCCGAGCAATAGTACTTGTACGGATTTACATTGGCAAGTCCGTAATAGTTCGCGAATCCTCCAGGATAATACCCGAAGAAATTATTGCTCGTGAATTCCTGAGGATTGAACCAGCGCGTGTATCCATCAGGATTTTTCATGTAGAGATCCGTGCCATACTCAGCTACTTCGAGAGAATTGTAATCCAGGATCTGAGAACCATCACCAATAACTACACCCAGAAGGTCATATGCATAGAATTGAGGAATTCCGGGTACCGGATTAGTGATGCCGAACACGACATCGATGCCGATCTTTCCGGGCACCGAATTGTCGAGTACAAACCCCGTAAGCGTTATGCCTTTATTCGGGCTTGTCATATGGTTGAGCAAAGGCACGATATTGAGCGTAAAATCTGCCGTTCGGTTCTCGACCGCTTCCATTGTCCCGGTCTCCGGATCGAAATAAATATCATAATATCCGAAGAGGTTTGTGTGGACTCCCGTTGAGCTTTCGCTGTTACCGTTGATATCCTGAACAATAGGATTTTCCTGATCTGTTCCCGGTCCAACGGGATTGCTGCCAGTTGAACATCCTGTCATAACTGCCAGAATGATCACTGAGATTGCGATTGGGATTAGCCAGCGCATGAATGATCCTCCAAGTTTTTGTTTTTTTTTACTACTCTTTCTATTACTGTCCATTCATCATGGACCAACTTATTACTAAGTATAGCACCTTTAGGATTATATCGGAAATATTATTTCATATTAAGTCTGATATTTCAATGCGGACTGCCATAGACCTTGAAAAATGAACCCTATCCCTTCCGCGCCAGCTCCATCTCCGCATATTCAGCGGTGAAATGCCTCAATACGGGAGGTTCGTATATCAGCCTGATCCCTTTCAGATTTTCACGTCCTTCATATACTTTTGTGATCGTCCCCACCACATAATCCATCTGGGTCTGGGTATAGACGCGCCGCGGAATCGCCAATCGGACCAGCTCGAATCGCGGGTGACGGTCTTCTCCGGTATCGGGATCGCGGCCTGCGAGAATTGTCCCGATCTCGCACACCCGCACACCCCCCTCGACATAAACCGCATTCTGGAATGCAATCCCCGGATAAGCGGCAAGGGGCATATCCTCCATCGCTTCCGAAATATTCAGATAAACCGCATGGCCTCCTGTCGGCCAGAAAACCGGGACGCCATTTTCCCTGAGTTTTGCGCCAAGGTAACGGGTCTGCCCGATTCGCCATGCGAGATAATGCTCGTCCATCCCTTCTCGAAGCCCGACCGCGAGAGCCGCGATATCACGCCCGGCCTGGCCGCCGTAGGTCGGGAAGCCCTCGAACAGCGTCGCCATATTCGCAAGTTTCCGGTAAAGCTCTCTGTCGCGGCAGACAACCAGTCCGCCAATATTCACAAGCCCGTCCTTTTTGCTTGACATCGACGCGCCATCGACGTAGCTGAACATTTCTTTGACAATTTCCGGAATCGGCTTGTTACCATATCCCTTTTCCCGCGTCTTGATAAAATACGCGTTCTCCGAAAATCGCGCCGCGTCGAAAAATAACGGGATTCCATATTCTTTACAGACCGCACTGACGTCGCGTATGCATTTCATGCTGACTGGCTGACCTGCAGCGGTGTTCGCGGTGATTGTGAGGATCACGAGGGGCACATTTCCCACGCCGGCTTTTTTAATTTCCGCGCGGAGTTTTCCGGGATCAAGGTCGCCTTTGAATGGACTGTCGTTGTGCGGATCGCGCGCCTCGTCGCAGATACAGTCCACACCGACTCCGCCCGCCCACTGGATATGCCCCGACGTGGTATCGAAATGCCCGTTCCCCGGCACGACCGGCCTGGTGATCGATTCAAGCAGCACCGTCAGCACTAGATGTTCCGCGCCGCGTCCCTGGTGTGCGGGAAGAATGAACGGCATGCCGAAAATTTCCCGAGCCGTGGCTTCCAGTACCTCCCACGATTTCGAGCTTGCGTAGGATTCGTCGCCCGACATGATCGCGGCCCACTGCATGTCGCTCATAGCCCCCGTCCCCGAATCAGTCAACAAATCAATCGTGATCGCCCGTGCCGGGACATTAAAAATATTCCCCTTCGCGACGTCCCAGAGTATTTTCTCCCGCTCTTTACGCGTAGTAACGGGTATCGACTCGACGGTCTTTATCTTAAACGGCTCGAATGGGTAGGAAATCTCCGACATATCTCACTCCCGTGGCATGCGATTCCGGCGCATGCGATTCCGTAGAATGCGACTCCGGCGCATTGTCTTCACGCATGATGCATAGAGATTGTACTCCGGGAGGGAGGGTGGGTGCAAGGGAAGTAATTTAGGTTACCAGTCCTGATCGATTATAAAAATTGATATTATTGATTCGCAGTTCTATTTCGTTACATATTGAATATATTTTACATAAGGTGAATCAAGGGCTGAAACGCGCGATGAAAATATCAATTACCCCTTCGGAAATCAGCAACGTCTCGTTGGATTCGCCTTCCCCGAATACGGCTAACTCATCGAAATAGCCTGTCACCACGGTTGAGTCGTCCGATAACACCGTGATTCCACAACCCTCATCCAATAAGCTACTCCCCCAACCTTTCGCCCATATAGGCGTTCCATCAGGATCGTAACGGGCTATAAAAATGTCTCCTTCCCCCGTACCTGACGCCACGAACCTGCCAGCCACTATAGTCGAGTCGTCCGACAGCGCCGTGATTTCATGGACAAAATCGCTGCCGCTCCAGCCCGCGCTTTTCGCCCATGCGAGCATTCCGTCTGGATTGTATCGCGCGACGAAGATGTCCACACTCCCCCTGGATGAGAGCACAGTCTGATTGGGTTCGCCTTTCCCGAATAT
>JAPKYR010000103.1 GCA_026394215.1 bacterium | reverse complement strand
GGGTGCCGCCTACAGACTCGTACTCGAGTCTGTAGGTGATCATTCATATCAAAATCGAAAAAGAATGTCAATTACCCTTAATGAGTTCCGGTTACACCCACATCCTTCGCTTCGCTACGGCTGTGGGCGGCACCCGGCCACCCCACCTGATCAGACCAACGAGGACAAACAAAAAATCCCCTGCATCCCGGGGATCGAAAATTCAGCGTAAACTCAGTTTTTAAAAAACAAATAAACCTACTGAATCCTGAACGGTTCGTCGGTGCGGACGCGCATGGTGTCCGCGAGGGCGTCGACAAGTTTTATCGCAGCCTCGACGATACGGTCCGCGCGGGCATGGTCGACAGCTTCCGCCTGAGGTGTGCCCTCCGCCTCCCAGTATTTCTGGATCTTGAGAAGATAGCCCTCGAATTCCTGCGAAATAAGGCGCCTGTCGATAAATTCGCGGCGGTATGTGGAGACGACCGTCCGATGGCTGGATACTTCAAATCCGCGCTTCAGCAGGGCGGCTTTCGCGGCCATGAACATGACGTTGTACGCGTCGGGGATCATATGGTCGATCTCGCCGCGATCCACCCGGTTTCTCATTTCTCTGGCTTTGATCTGCGCCCGCCTCATAAGACTGTCGGCTTCAGCATCGATTGACATCGCTAGCCTCCGAATCCAGATATTCACCCATTAATGTCCAATAATATTATAACACAGAAAGGGGAAAGCATGAACCGATTAACTTATTTGGAATTGTACCGCCCCTGAACAATCCTGACGAATCCCGATTTTATTTGACCTGTTCGAGGTCCGATACCTGAAACTCGACCGACTGGTTACCCATCCAGTTGTTGATTATAAATTGCCCCGCCGTGAGGAATTTACGTCCTCTTGAGTCGGAATCCCTGAAATACTGCGCCATTGAAAAGCCGATCCCCTTCACGTAGCCCCCATCGTTTGTGACAAAAGTGAACTGAAGGTGATCGAGTTCCTTCCCGACAGCGCGGGTTTTTTCGATATGCACCGGTCCCCAGACAAATTCGGGCTCGGGATTTCCCTCGCCGCACGGCTGCATCAGGTTCAGCTCTTCGACTTCCTTCGGACTGGTAAGGGCTGCGTCGACGGCAAGGTCGAGGGTTTTACGTTTCGGCACCGGCTCCCACTCGATTTTTTCGCATGCTTTGATGAATTTACCCAGATTTTCGGGGGCGACGGTAATCCCGATCGCGCCGGGATGTCCCCCGAAGCGGCTCGCAAATTCGGAAGCGGGCTGCATAAGCTCAAGCAGATCCTCTCCGCCGATCGTTCGCATGCTGCCCCGGTAAATCGGGCCATCGATTGATTCCGACGGTGCCAGAACACAGGTCGGGCGTCCGGTAATTTCGGCAAGACGGATCGCGGCAAGTCCGGCTATTCCGGGGATGCAGTCCTGGTCCATCAACGCGAGAATTCCGGCGCCGCCCTTGGTCCATGCGACCTCGGGCAGGCGGCTCAGGCGGTCGACAACACCGGCCATTATTTTTTTACGCTGGCGATTCAGACCGTCGAGTTTTCTGAAATGAACCCACGCGCTATCGGCGTCCTTCGCGAGGAGGAGTTTCGATGCGGGAAGCGGGTCGCCAAGGCGTCCGGCGGCATTCATGAGCGGAGCCATCCCGAAGCCGACGTCGCGCACCGATATCGGCCTGGCATTTCCATCGCGAAGCGTGCCCTGGTAAAGGACTTTTAAACCGGGGATTCCGGATGTGGGAATTCCGTCAAGGCCGAATTTTACAATGACGCGATTTTCGCCTGTCAGGGGACAGATATCCCCGATAGTGGCCAGCGCGACAAGCGGGAGTAGCCTTTCCATAGCTTCGTCGAGATCGTGCCCCATCGCCTCTAAAAGCGACATCGCGAGTTTGAAACCCACAGTCGCGCCCGCGATTTTTCCTCCGGGATAAGCGCCGTCAAGATCGGGATGAACCAGTATCGCGTCAGCGGGAGGGATGTCCGGAATCGCGTGATGGTCGGTGATGATCACTTCGATACCCGCATCGTTCGCGGCCTTGACCGAATCATTAGATGAGATCCCGCAATCGACGGAGACGATAAGGCCGATACCCGACTTTTTCGCAAGCTCAACCGCATTCAACGACAGACCGAATCCATCGGCATCGCGTCGCGGCAGAAAAATCCTCGACTTACATCCAAGGTCCTTGAGCGTTTTATGAAGAATCACCGCGCCGACAATTCCATCCACATCGTAATCGCCGTGAACGAGAACCGCTTCTTTTTCCCTGCATGCTTTTACGAGACGGTCGCGCGCACGCGCAATATTCGGGATAGCCTCGGGTGGGAGAATTCCGGACAGCGATGGGTTGAGGAATGCGCGAATTTTTTCGGGGGTGTCGATATCGCGTGAGACAAGTACGCGCAGGAGGAGCTTTGAGTACCCGAGCTCACTTTGAAGGGAGTTAACTTTCGCGAGCGAGGCGTCGGGATCGGATTCTCGAAGGACCCATTCGTATTTCGGGAGGCGGTGTTTCATTTCAGATAATGATGATTATTCGTGAAAGCCCCAATTAAGGCAAGCAGGTTTATGGTTTTTACACAAAAAATCACATTTGGCGACGGCAAGCGGATGCGAGTCGTTTTCGGTATAATCGTATTTTCGATTATGGTTCATACAATGAGCGACAATCTGCTTGCAAGGCTTCTTGATCCGAAAGAAAAGCCTGTATGCGCCGCGCCTCTTGCGGGATGGACCGACGCACCGTACCGTCCGATTCTGAAAATGCACGGTACACGTCATGTCTGGATCCCGTTCGTGTCGTCGCACTCGGTCGCGAGCAGGAAGTCGGTCAATCGCGACACATATGTCCGGGAAGTCATCGCGGAACATGGCCACGTCCAGATTTTCGGGGCCGACCCGGAAATTAACGCGATCGCGGCGAAAATACTCGAAGATTCCGGCGCGGAGTCGATCGACTTCAACTGCGGATGCAGCGTCCGGAAAGTACATAAAGGCGGCGGCGGTAGCGCGCTGCTTAAAGACATCAATATGTTAACGGAAAATCTGAGAGCGATTAAAGAGTCTGTCTGCATTCCCGTATCGCTAAAAACGCGTATCGGATTTTATAGCGATGGCGACGAGTCGGGAATCGAAGCATGCCGGCGCGCATCGGATCTTGGATACGGTTGGGTGACCCTTCACGGACGGACCGCGCGCCAGAAATTCGAGGGCATTGCCGATCTCGATAGCATACGGAGACTGGTGGATGAATTGCCGATCCCGGTAATAGGAAATGGGGACATCTCATCGCCGGAAGACGCGTTGAAAATGTTCGAACAAACCGGTTGCGCGGGAGTGATGGTCGGACGCGCGATCATGGGCGACCCGTGGTTTATCGGAGATACGGAGAAATTCATCCTGGACGGTTCGCCGCGTCCGAAACGTACGAGAAACGAGGTTGTGAAAACGATCCTGATTCACCAGAAAAACCTTCTCGATCATTATGGCGACGATAGAAGAGGAGTATGGGAATTCAGGCGCCATGTCGGGAGATACCTTCGCGGATTCGCGCAGGCTGCGGTGTTAAGAAATATGATCGTGCGGGCGGAGGATCCATTGGATGTAACACGAATGCTGGTTGAATTCGGCGAAGGACGTCCGCCATCGGCGATTTCCACGGAAGCATAATATTGCTTGACCGGGGAAACCGTCATAGTCTACTATTCAATAGTTCAATACAAATTTTTATCAGTTAAGGAGAAGAATCTGTGGACCTTACTAAATACATCCGAGACATTCCGAATTTTCCGAAAGAGGGAATTATTTTCAAAGACATCACCCCGCTTCTGAAAGACCACGACGCGTTGTCGTATGCTATCGAGCAGATTCACAAGCATTATGCCGACTGCGGCATTACCGGCGTCGCGGGGATCGAGTCGAGGGGATTTATTTTCGGATGCCCTGTAGCCGGCAAATTCGGCGTGGGATTCATACCGATACGTAAACCCGGCAAACTCCCGTACAAAACCCACAGCGAGGAGTACGATCTCGAATACGGCACGGATTGTATCGAGATGCATATAGACGCGGTCGGTCCCGGCGATATAATTCTCATTGTCGATGACCTTCTCGCGACCGGCGGCACCGCGGCAGCTGCAAAAAATCTTGTCGAGAAAGCGGGCGCGAAGGTCGCGGGATTCGGATTCGTGGTCGAGCTTGGCTTCCTGCACGGTAAGGAAAAACTCGCCGGTTCCCATATCTTCTCTCTGGTTCAGTATTAAATACGATATAATTCCTCCCATGTTCTCCCAGGCGACTGTGATAATCGACCGCGAGCCCGATGCGGTTTACGAAGCTCTGGCCAGTTTCAAAACGCAGATGTCGTTCTGGGACGCCCTGCACATTCCGGGCCTTGAGGAACTCGACGACGGCATCCTTGAAGCACACGGGACAATGATGGTCGGGATGACATCGCATCCATGCATGGTCGCGATACACCTGACGCGTCCGAAATCCGGATTGGTCACACGTTTCCAGTCGATGTCGGGCGAGATGGCAGCGGAATTCCGTATCATGGAAGACGGCGACCACACAAGGGTCGAGGTGAATATCGAGGGATACGGGGGGGGGCTGGCGGGGAATATCACTATCAGGCAACTCGCCCCGAGGCTCCTATCGAGGCTGAAGCAATATTTTGACAGAGCGTAGGGGGATTTTTTAATTACCCGAATTTAGGCCGTACAATTCCCGCAGCGTTGCAGCGGTTTGATCGGGGAATGGGAGACCGAAAGCGTATTTTTTTCCTTCGACTTCAATAAGCACCACCTTGTGCGAACCTGCTTTCTTACCAAAACCCGATATATTTTCCCACTCGGGATAATTTGAATAATCGCCGAATTTTACCATAGCCGTTGATATAGATTTGATTTCATTCTTATAAAATACTCGCTTTTTCCTTCCCCACAATCCCCTTACAGACTCTATTCGATCATTAAACACGCTAAACCGTTCCAGGATATTGTCCATTTTAAACGGTGCAATGACGGCAATTAATCCAGCACCTATTGCTAATGTATATAGCAGAACAACATCAATGTGATTTAAGGTATATTGTCCACATAATGGTGGATTTCCAAATAGTATAATAAAATAAATACCTAGATACTCAAATATATTAACCTCTGGCTGTAGTATTATATTTCCACCTGCAATACCTCGTTTATACTCAATCAAAGGCTTCCCGGATTCTGCCAATTCATTAATGTCCGGCTCTTTGTCACCATAAATGGATTTCAATTGCTCAATTACAGATGCCGCTTCCTTTAACACTAATATATAAATTTTATCTATTGTCTCGATTGACAAGTATGGCGCTTTTTCAAATTGCGATACATAAATAATCGCTGGAAGGTTCACCTCTTGCGATTGGTCAACAATCAGTTCGGAAAGGCGATACAAATTGCATAAATTATTCAAATCTTCCTGCTCTTTATTAATCTTTCTGATCCTATTTGTTTCTATTTCGAATCCCTGTAGATAAAATTTCCCGAAATATTTGTGTATTTCTATCCTGTCAGGCCATGCAATTAACTCTAATCTTGGCTTAGTTATCATTATAAATATATACAATACCAATAGAACCCGAATTATTATTCCGATGACCAAGTATGGTAAAGGCTCCTTGAAAATCCAGGGCGTTGATACACCTAATATCAGAACAAGGAATCCCCAGAAAATAAACTTAATCCTTGGCGCTTTTGACCCTTGCTCTGTGTATGTATATATCGGTTCCATCTGCCGTTACCGTCCATCAATACATTCTACTTTATCCCCGCTGCGTTTCTCAACATTGTCTCCGCTTCTTCCGGATTATTGCAGCCGAGAAGGTACTTCTTTTCGGTTGTCTCGATCGCCAGAGCCTTGTTCGAAATCGACGCAGTGTAGGCCATCCAGCCCTTCCACTTCCCGCCGCCGCTTTTTATCCCCCAGCCGCCGAAATCCTTCAACGGATTGTATGTCACCGCTTCGATTTTTGTAATTTTACCATAATCCAGGTTGAAACTGATCAGTTTAGTAAGGCCGTAGCGGATTTCGAGATGGTCGGCGAAAGCCCTCAACCTGACATCAGGGGTGACGACGATTGTCAGGACGCTGAAGAAAAGAAGAAAGAATCTGAGTCCCCACATTAGCGCTGGCGGGGCTGTCGGGTCGTTCGGCATGAATATGGCCATCGCGAACATTCCGATCCCCACGATGACGATCATCCATTTCAAAGCTGGCTGAGTGTCGCGATACTCATAGAGTGGTTGTTCCATAAAGTTGGTCCTTCATAAGATATATGATGTTCGATATTCTCCCCGGTTGCAACATCGGCACCTGGCAGAGTCGAAAACGTCTCAATTAAGATTCAATAGGAAAAAATTACCGCTCGGACGGATAATAATTTAGAATTCTGAAATGCGGGAGATATCAGGTTGCCAGTTAAAACGCTAAATATTGAATCCGCTCTCGAGAGAGTGAAGGAACTCCCGACGCTTCCCGACGTCGTTTTCAAGGTCAACGAGGTAGTGAACGATAAGAACACCTCGTCCGCCGACCTTGAAAGGGTAATTTCGCGCGACCAGGCAATGGCGGCGAAGGTCCTTAAGCTGGTAAATTCAGCATTTTACGGGCTTCCGAGGAAGGTCGATACATTATCTCTCGCGATCCCGCTTCTTGGATTCTCCACCGTCCGAAATCTCGTAATGAGCATCTCGATTCTCGACCTTACGACAATGGGGAGTTTCGACGTGAAGCAGTTCTGGCAGCATGCGTTCGGTACAAGCATTACCGCACGCGCTATCGCTATCGCAGACAACCTCCCCGATGCCGAGACACACTCACTCGCCGGACTCCTGCACGATATCGGCAAAGTACTGATGATGCAATACTTTCCGAAAGAGTACCAGGCTGTACTTGATTTGATGGAAGCGAATGGATTCAATTTTCTCCAGGCTGAAAAAAAATTGTTTTCGACGAATCACTGCCTTATCGGATCGGCTGTCGCGGACAAGTGGGGATTCCCCGACAATATTAAAGCCGCGATCGAGCATCATCACAATCCCAAATCCGCATATGATTTAAAAGACTATGTTGCTGTAACCGCATCGGCGAATATCCTCACCCAGCCTGATGAAGATAAATTTTTCGTGATGAAGGGCTTCGATGAATGCGTGGAAGCATGCGAGAGTTTTCATCCCATTAGAGTCGGGACGTACCGGATGGTTTTAGGGGACCTTGAGAAGCAGATGCAGCTCTTCGAATCGTTCCTCGATAGGATGGAAGTATTCCGCAAGCCGAGTGAGTTGGTCACTCAGGAAGTGTCGCGTAAAAAAGGCGACAGCGGAATCTGGACACTTCCAGGAAAATAATTAAATTGAGATTTGATAAATTTTCAATTGTAAATTCCGTTTTATTTATTTATTAATCCACGCATTGACAATGATTCCTGAACGGGGACAGTCACACGGCTTCCGGAACGGGCAATATCAGGAATCATCAAATTGATCACGCCGGAAGCCGGATGACAGTCCCCTTTCCCGGTTGCAATATTAATATCGGACAGATTCAATAAAGGTTCGATAAAGACTCAATAGGAAAATATTTCCGCTCGGATGGATATTACTTTAGATTTCTGGAATCCGGGAGATATCAGCTTGCCTGTCAGAACGCTAAATATTGAATCCGCTCTTGAGAGGGTGAAAGAACTTCCCACGCTTCCCGACGTTGTTTTCAAGGTCAACGAGTTAGTTAACGACAAAAACACCTCATCTGCCGACCTCGAAAGGGTAATTTCGCGCGACCAGGCTATCGCGGCGAAGGTTCTGAAACTGGTAAACTCGTCATTCTACGGCCTCCCCAGACGAGTCGATACATTGTCTCGGGCGATCCCGCTTCTTGGATTCTCTACCGTCCGAAATCTCGTAATGACCGTCTCGATTTTCGACCTTTTGACAATGGGGAGTTTCGACGTGAAGCAGTTCTGGCAGCATGCGTTCGGGACAAGCATCGCCGCACGCGCTATCGCTATCGCAGATAACCTCCCCGACGCCGAGACACACTCGCTCGCTGGACTCCTGCACGATATCGGCAAAGTACTGATGATGCAATGCTTTCCGAAAGAGTACCAGGCTGTGCTTGATATGATGGAAGCGAAGGGATGCAATTTTCTCCAGGCTGAAAAAAAACTGTACCCGACGAATCACTGCCTTATCGGGTCGGCTGTCGCGGACAAGTGGGGATTCCCTGTCAATCTGAAAGCCGTGATCGAGCATCATCACAATCCCGAACCCGCGGGCGATTTGGCGGATTTTGTGGCGGTGACCACATCGGCGAATATCCTCGCCCATCCCGATGAAGAGGGTTTTTTTGTGATGAAGGGATTCGATACGTGCGAGGAAGCATGCGAGAGCTTCCATCCGATTACAATGACGTCCTACCGTATGGTATCAGGGGAACTGGAAAAGCAGATGCAGTTCTTCG
>JAPKYR010000206.1 GCA_026394215.1 bacterium | reverse complement strand
GATGGGATAAAACGATGGTAAAGACTTTTATGCCAAATAAGACCACAGTCGAGCGTAAATGGTACGTGCTCGATGTGGACGGGCTTGTGCTGGGTCGCGCCGCGAGTGCGATCGCGACAGTCCTTCTTGGAAAACACAAGGCTGATTTTGCGAAGCACGTGGATAACGGCGATTTCGTCATTGTTATCAACGCCGACAAAGTCAGGGTGACCGGTAATAAATTTACCGATAAAAAATATTGGCGGCATTCGGGATATCCGGGAGCGATAAAGATGCGGACGTTTGCCGAGATGATGGAACGCGATTCGCGCAAGGTTATCGAGCTTGCCGTGAAAAACATGCTGCCGAAGACCAGTCTTGGCCGCGCGCTTCTCCTGAAGCTCAAGGTCCATTCCGGCCCGGGACCGGCGCACGCATTCTCCGCTCAGCAACCCGAACCATTTCCCCAGTACATTCTGGACAGGATGATCAAAGGTGATAAAAAGTAATGGCTGATGTTAATTACATATGGGGAACCGGAAAGCGCAAGTGCGCGATAGCACGAGTACGGATCGCGCGCGGTAGCGGCAAAGTCTTAGTCAACGGAGTAGAAGCCAAGGATTATTTCCCGCGCAAAAAACAGCTTGATGACGCATTGATGCCGTTCGAAATTCTCGGAAAGCCCGGCGATTTCGATGTTATCGCGAAAGTGCATGGCGGCGGGGTCGCGGGGCATGCGGACGCTTTAAAACTCGGTATCGCACGCGCGCTTGTTGAATTCGACGCGACATTTCGCACGCAGTTGAAGGAAGCGGGATGTCTTACAAGAAACTCGAAGGTTAAGGAACGGAAAAAGTACGGCCAGAAAAAAGCCCGGAAGAAGTTCCAGTTCTCGAAGCGATAAATTTTATGTAAGAGGCGGGGGAGATCAAGGTTATATTGATCCTTCCCTATCGGAAAAATCGGATTGGAAAAGCAGAACCGCCCGGAACCCGGGCGGTTTTTTTATTATCCTGGCCGAATGGGATTGGTATCAGAACCACGTGCGTCAGCGAGTGGTTTACCAACATCACTCCCGGGCATTATCGCATTTACAGAAATAAATCGGTGAGTGACCATAGTAGACCGCTTACTAACGTGCGCGGTTCTGATACGGGAAAGTGATCTACCTCGAACGCCTGACTTTCATCTTCTTATCCATCCTGAAAATAAACGCGAGTACTTCCGCGATTGCGACGTAAAATTCCTCGGGGATTTCCTGACCGAGTTCGAGCACGTAGAGGCTTCGCGCGAGAGCGGGGTCCTGGTGAAGATGGATGTCGTGTTTTTTCGCGATTGCCAGAATGGCGTCCGCGACCGGGCCGAGTCCTTTCGCCATCACTCTCGGGGCGCGGTCGGAATCGGGGTTGTAGCCAAGCGCGATCGCGCGTCGGATGTCGTCGTTCAGCGTCATACTTTTATATCCAGCCCTCCGGTAAAACTATTTCTTTGAGGCGATTTTGGAGATTCGATGTCGTTTTGAACGATATTGATGCCGCGGACATTGAAGCCGTCGGACTGAATTCCTCTCGCGTCGAGGGCGCGGTCGAGAGCGGGAATTTCGGAGCGGAACGGTTTTTCGATTGACTGGTCAACGTTAAAAATTCCCGTCACCGAACATTTGTTTTCCAATTCGGGATTTTTCTGAAAATCGAGTTTTACATTCAGGCTGCCGAGATTTTCTGTCTGGAGACGTATGATCCCGATGCAGGTGCCGCGATTATTGTCGTTTGATGGCGCGTTCTGATTGCGATTTTGAGGAGACGATCCGTCGGGCTGGACGATACCCAATTCGCCGTGGCCTCCGGGAAACAGGATGGATAGCAGCAGGCGGGGGATAGCGTCCGGAGCGTGGCGCGAGTCGGTTACAAGCGGCGCGATAAGAGAGCCCTCGAATGCGTCCGCGAGATTTGTCAGCCTCGACGCGTGCGTTCTGAGAGTTGCAGAATCATCTATTGTAAGTCCACGGGTATGAGAAAGAATTTCGGCAAGCCTCGCGATGGTTCTTAGTCCGAGAAGTATATATTTTTGCTGATTTGAACTTTCGATGTCGGGTGGGGCGGCCTGAGGGATGTAATCGATTTTTGATGACGGCTGGAGGCTTGAATCGGCGGATTTTATCTGGGAAGCGATTGGTTCGATTTCAGCCGGAGACGGAATTTGGGCGGGAGCCGATTGTTGAATTCCTGGAGACGGTGCCGGTGCATTACCTGCAATAACAGGTTGTGACGGGAGGGAAGTCCCGGCCTGAGTTATCGGAGGTTGCGAGCCTGTAGCGGGCATGGATTGTGCGGTTGATGGGGATTGAACAAGATTATCCGGCTGGGATTTTGTTTCCGATAAAACCTGACTCTGAGTTTGCGGCGTTTGTCCGGATGAAAGAGTCTGCGGCTGAGTCTGGTTCGGCTCAAGAATAGTGATAACCGAGCCCTTTCCAGCGACAGGATAATAATTATCGGAAGCGATTTTAACGGCTTGGGAAATTTCGGTTGCTGAATTTCCGAGCTGGATATTCTGAGACGGAAGGTTGGCGATAAGTGGCCGAATGATTTTGATTAGGGAATTGATCGAGTCGGAAATCTCCGCTATGTTTTGCTGAGAATTATTCTGGGATTTGGAAATCGATACGGATAATTGCTCGATCGCCTGATTGAGAGAAATTTTAACGGTATCAGGTTTAGACGTAAACTGTGCAGGATCGATAAAATCTTCCGCGATCGCGGTTCTGATCAGGCTTGCGGCATTCCGGGGTATGTCGGAGAGTTTCGGAATTTCGACCAGCCGGTTTGATTGCTGCAAAATGCCGTTCAAATCGGTTAGTAGCCGATTTGTGGAAGCTGCAAGTTTCAGATCTGCAGTCCACTCGACCATGTCGGCGGTCTCGGGGATTGTCGCGACATTTTTACTTCCCGTCAGGATACCGTCGATAGAGATCAACCTCAGGGTGAAAGAATCCTCGCCGAGTTTTACCACTTCGAGTTTGACGCTGGAACCTTCGGGGAGGAGTTCGCTTACGACGGCCTCGATAAGCTGGGATCCGAGCGCGATTTTCGCGACCCCGCCTTGTGATCCCGGCTGTGTGCCCTGTCCCTGCGGGGTGGCGGAGAACGGATCCATCTTGTAGATTTTGCCGTGCAGGATTTGTCCCTGCATGACATTCAGGCGGTTAAGCGCCTTTCCGGTATCGGGGGAAAGGCGGACGAGTTCCATGCGGCTGTATGAACCGGGGGTCATGATGTAATTGTATCACGCATGGATAAAGGGGTCTAATTTTCGTTGAGGATCATGACTCCTTCGACCTCGGTTATCGGGACGCCATAAGCAGCCTGATAAACCTTCTCCATTCCGGGAAGGTAGACCGCATGGTAGCCGGACTCGACAAGGATTTGCACCTGTTCGGGGGAGAAGAGGTATCCGTAGCGCGCGCCATGACCCGGATTTCCCCACGCGCCGATCGATCCGCCGTTGATCAGCGGGAGGTCAATTCGCTCTATGCCCGGAGTGAGGTATTTACATATGGGGATTTGCGACCCAGCCATAATTATCCAGTTCGTCGGGAGGTCCTTTGATGTAAGCTCCTCGACTGTCCCGAAAATAAACTGCCTGAGTTTCATTTCGTTGAATACAGTTTCGTTTTGGTAAGGCGCGAGGCGTTGCGCGTAGGCTTCGATTTTCCGGTTCGACGCGTCGGGCGAAAGCAGTCGCAAGCCTTCAATATTTGTCTGCCACCATGGGAAATTCGCCATGATGATAAGGATGCCCGCGATCGCGAGTAATTTTGGATTGATGGATCGCGCTAGAAGTATGAGGAGGAATGCGATTGCGGGAATCCAGTAATTCTGACGAAGGTACAAGAGGTAGGGCGCCATTATGAAAGCCGCCATGAGAGCCGCGCCAAGAGTTCCCTCGTCTCTATCCCTGATATTTTTAATAAATTTCGGGAGGCCGATCAATCCCGCGATCAGCAGGCCGAATGTCGCGAACGGTCCGAACAGGCTGGCCGCGGGCATGAGGAATCGCGCGACGAACTGGCCGTGTCCCTGCTCAGCCATCCCCGACGAAACCTTGTTAAGCTCGTGGAAATAGTTGATGTACTCGGTCCAGTCGCCGACCTGTTTCAGCACGATCGCGTAGGAGCCGAGCGATACAACGGCAAAGGCGATGAAAAAAGTCCAGAGGTCTTTTACGCTGCGATTTTTCCGCCACGCGAGGATGAGAAACGGGATGATTTGGAAGCCCGCGAAAAATCGCGCGGATGTCGCGACGCCGAGAAGAATTCCAGCCCAGAGCACGCTTGATCTTTTTCCGGACTCAAGCGCGAGCACCGAAAAAACGAGGAAGGATGTCGTCCATAGGTAGTCGATTGTCTCGACCGAGTAGACCCAGTTCAACGGCGCGAAGGCGTAGATAGCGGCGATCAGGAACGCCGGTTTCGCGTTCCATTTTTTCGCGAGCACCCAGACTCCCCATACGGAGATGCAGAAAACAAGCGCGGTGAGGCCGTTCGTAAATATCCAGGTACCGGGGGAGTCGCGGAAAAGCGAGTATCCGAGGGCTGCGACAGATTCGGTGAGCGGGAATCCGGGGGGTCGGGACGGTGTGTACTCGCCGGTTAAGGCCCAGAATTTGCCGGTGAATCCAACCCGCCACGCGTCGAAACATCCGAAGCCCATGTCGAGGAAAAACGCGCGCGAGAAGAATACACCGATGGTGAAGAGGAATAGCCAGAATTTTTCGGCGAACGATGGGTCGGGAATTTTTTCAATCAGGTCGGACATCGGGGATCAGTGTAGCAGGTTTTATGGGGAGTGGACAAGGTAGGGGGAAATCCGTTAAAAGTCATGCAATTCTATGTGACCATGATTGTGATCTGTATGGGCGGCACCCGCCAAGTAAAATCTGTATGCGACCAAGCGCTTCATTCAGTCTGTTGAGGCTCCGATGAAACATACAACGGATATCGGAAAAAAGCTGCCAGGGGATTCGCCGATCCGTATCCGTTTAGGCCTTCCTGTAGACCATATGTATATCCTGAACTCTCTGCGATTACCCAGAATTCCTGCCCTTCAGTTGAATCTAATGGCATGTCAATTGGTTCATCGAAATGATAGATTGAATAATTATCTCCACCGGGTCGTGGCGGGTCAGTCACTGTTTTTGTTGAAGAAAATACTGTCGATTCGATCATAACTGCAGAAGGTTGCTCATCCCAAGCCCAGAGCCCGATATCCAAAATAAGGTTTCCGCCTGATTCGGTTCCGTTATAATAAATGTTGTCAGTAACAATAACGGAGCTGGCAATCGCTTCTTCTCTATGGCAAGGAGTGTAAGGACTATCCATTCGATCATTCCAACGCGCCATAGCAATATAAATAAAATAAAAGTAGCCTAATGAATCGATTGCGTTTTTCGGTAGAAGTAATTCGTATTGTCTAGTGCACCAATATTGATGAAATCCCTGATTAGTCTCACCTTCAATTGCTTGGAAATTCCAAAGGTCTTCTTCTGGTGACAGGCCATCTGAGTAATACTTCGCCGGATAAATACCCCCAATGTTGGCCCAACTATGATTTATTTTACCAGGTGGGGGTTGTCCGAAAAACGCAGATCTTACAAAATGTCCCATATTAAACCATTCTGTGTATGTATCCGCATTTAGCACGGTAATGTTATTTCCTAATTGCGGGTATGTTAAATCTAAATAATCAAGCGCCAGAATTTCAGGGCTATCGAATTGAATTACCCCTAAAAAATCATAAAGTTGATATTTTACATCTGATGGCCATGGGTCCATCCACTGAAAGTCTACGTCGAGAAGGATTGAATCAGGATCCTGTTTGTCGAATGAAATTGAATTTGCAGAAAGCTCCTGTGATGTCAAGGGTAATTCTCTCATGAATGAGCTTACGAATAAGCCATAATCGATAGAACGGTTCTTCTCTATTTCCAGGGTTTCTTTAACAGGATTCACATTAATTTCATAACAACCTAATAGATACGTATGCCCGCTATATGGTTTCGGAAATGTTATGGCAATTGGTGATTCTTCTGTTGAAACAACAGATTCAGGTGTTTGGCTGACCTTATCATTTCCATAACAGCTAAAAAGAATCAGGGATACTACCAAAATTTGAAGTAATCGGTACATCGTCATCAGCAGCAAACCTCCGGATCAGCACAAAATTTTCTATCTCACTCCGGCAATCTTACTGGCATGACCACGTATGTGTAGCTCGGGTCGGACGGGATTGTCAGAACTCCCGGTTCGAGCGAGCCGGAATATTTCAACGTGACCTTGTCGTCCTCGACAGCAAGCAGCGGATCGAGAAGATACTGGTAATTGAACGCGACTTTCAGCGGTTCGCCTTCGCGCTCGATGGGTACTTCGACCTCCGCTTTGCCTTCACTCTCGGCCTTGGCGCTGATTTTCAGATGGTCGTCGGTTGTTTCGAGCACCGACATATCGCGACCGTCCTGCTGCCTCGCGAGAATTCCCACCTGCCTCAGGCCCGCAATCAGGCGGTTGCGGTCGACAGTAAGCTGGCCCTGGGTTTCTTCGGGAATTACTTTTTCGTAATCGGGATACGGGGTGTCGAGAAGATGCGTGATGATTTCGACCTTGCCGCCGTTACCGAGCCGGAAGAGCGCGAGATTTTCGGAAAGGTGAAGTTCGAGATCGCCTTCCCAGCCCATCGCGAGAATCCGCAACAGTTCGTGCATGGTCTTGGACGGGATGAGGACCATTTTTTCCTCGTCGCCGCGGCCCTCTAGTTTGTCGGTCGCCATCGCGAGACGCCGCCCGTCGGTCGCGACAATCTGCAGCACGCCTTCGCTTAATTTCAGGAGGATTCCCGACGTGTAATTCTTGGGCATGTCGAGACTGCTCGCGAAAATTGTGCGT
>JAPKYR010000300.1 GCA_026394215.1 bacterium | reverse complement strand
GCTTATTCCCACCAGTGAATTTTTCTACACTCGCGATCAGACTGGCGTTAAATTCTTCCCCGAAGAGATGTCCGCTTGAAGAAATGTACTGAAGAAGTCTCTCGTGCCCGAAACGCTGCCCGTTTTCGTCTGCCGCGTCGGTAATTCCGTCCGTGTAGAAAACAATCCTGTCGCCCTTGTTAAGCGTTATCTCCCGTGTCTCATAACTGAAACACTTAAAAAGCCCGAGTGGATAACCCTCGACGTCCAGCAACTCCACTTTACCGGTATCGGCATGATACCAAATCGGCTGTTCATGCCCGGCTGACGAAAAAGTAAAAGTACCGGTACTGGTGTTCAGTTTCCCGTAAAAAGCCGTCGCGAACCAGCCGTCCTCTTTAACCTGCCCGATTACAGATCTATTTATACTGTCCAGAATTTCGCATGGCGGTTTGAGCGTTTTAGCGACATCTCTGAACATCGAAAGCAGGCTGAAAGTCATCAGGCTTGCCGCGACCCCCTTATTTGCCACATCGCCGACCACTATCGCGATTGAATGACGCCCCATGGAGAATACGTCGCAGAAATCACCCGCAAGTTCATCAGCCGGCTGAAGGATGCAATTGACCGCCGCGACATTCTGCTTGAAGAAGGTTGGAATCCGGCTTGCCTGAAGTTTCTGGGCGACAGCCAGCTGATAGTCGCGTCTCTGATCCCTGGACCTGATCTCATCGAACAGGCTCGCATTGTCGAGAGCAATCGCGACCTGGCTGGCGAGAAGGCCAAGGAAGTATGTGTCGTTTGATGTAAAAGCGTTTTTGAACCGCGAGAACCCGCAAATAATCCCTATTACCCTGTCCTTATTAAGAATCGGACAGCCAATAAACGAGTTAAAATTGTTGGTTTCTATAAAGGCATCGTTCAGATTTGCCCTGAAAGCACAGTACTCCTCGAAATCATTTATTAAAAGCGGATGTCCGGAATCGACAACCTCCGACAGAATCTTATTCTTGTCGATTTTAACCGCCCCGGATTCGAATTTAACGGCACAGGTATTGATGTGCATTATCCGCAGCCTGGAATTCTCGATCAGGCCGACAAAAGCACATTCGGCATTGATTGTGTTCTGAGTATATTCGACAACGTCCCGGATCAGCGGTTCCATATCCAGCTCGCCCGATATCGACTGCGAAATCTGGTTGATCCTCTCAAGTTCATGGCTTCTGCGGATTGTCTCCTGGTACAGAGCTTTGTTTCGGATTATTACTTCAAGGTGAGAGACGAAGTGCAGGCAGAACTGCTGCATTTCAGGGTCAAATATACTGCCTTTTGCGGATGTAAGTTCGAGGATTCCAAGCTGCCCAAGCTTATTGGACAGCGGAATGTACAACCGCTCGCTGACATTTTCAGGATCCATATCATCATCGCTGTTAGAAGATGCAGGGAGGTACCGAATATCAAGGGTATCGAGGCAGGTTCTTATCTCGTGCCACTGTAAATCACTAATGGAATCCGTATTTACTGCCGGAAGCCATGGGTAAGCCATGGGAACAATCTCGCCGTTCTCGTTCTCGATAAAACATGCCAGGCCTTCAAGGTCGAGGTCTTCTCTCAACCGCTCCATCATCAATTTGATGACATCGTTCGGCGTCGCGAGCTTATTAGCCTTAAGCGATGATTCGATCATCGCACGCTGTTCGCGGTTCCGGATGCTCAATTTTGTGAGTGCCGCGCTGACCTTGCAATTGGCTTCGAAAAGTTCGTTGGAATAAGCCTCAAGGGATTCATGCTGTCTTTTCAACTCGGATCCCATATGGTTGAAGGCGTCGGCAAGAACCTCCATCTCGCTGACTGCTGTCGGGATTTTCACGACATGGTCGAAATCGCCTTTTGCGTACCGTTTCGCTGCCGCTGTCAGGTTTTTCAATGGCCTTGTTATTATCCTCAATACAAGAATTAACAGGATCAGGAATACGGCGTATGCCATCACCAGCGACCCGACCATCGCCTGCTCGATACGAAGCGCGAATGAGACGAGAAACGTAATGTCGCGCATAAGCCCGATTCGAAGCCCCGATTTCATCTCCGGCGAAATAGCTAAGAGCACGATGCCCCGGTCAACCTTGAAAATGTACACATCGGCAAGTTCATCGCTTAATGGAAACGGTTGCTGTGCGAAGGAATTCCTCTGTAATAAACTTTCGATTCCCGGCAATAGGGTTCCAGGGAGCCTGCTTCCGTCGACTATCTGATTATCGCTGGTCGTAATGAATGGCGTGAAATTCAGGATGTTTGCCTCCTCGGATGGAGGCACTTTTATAGTGTCCAGAATTTCCGGAAGGCTGTCGCCATTGTCAAGCCGTGCTTGTACGGATGGATAAGCGGTACCGAGCGTGGCGACAAGTCCGTTGACGGCAAACCTGGTAATATATCCTTCCATGACACGATTCGTGGCTGAGTAATAGACGACGCTTGAATAGAATATCAGCATGAAGCTGGCCGCTACCATCACAAAGAGCAGGCTGTTTTTTCCGGGTTTTAACATGGACAGCCAGTTCAGGAAATTCCATCTTTTTCCCTTTGTGCTATTCATTGATCAGCGCTTTTCCCTGAAATTATTAATTGGATGTATTTCGTTTCCCGGATATGATTATCCGTTTATTAAATTATCGCTGCAGGCGGCTCATTGGATGGCAATTCGACTCGAGTTTCCTCAACGGGGATTACATCCTGAACCCGGATATTTACCCTCGCGACACTCAGTCCGGTCATTTCGTGGATACGTCTTGCGATTCTTTCCCGAAGTCGACCGGTGATATCGGGAATGTGTGTTCCGAACTGGACCCGTATCAGCATATCGACAGCGGCTTCTGTGGTCCCAAAATCGACCTTAATCCCGTCGGTGCGGCCATGGATCGAGTCGATGAACTTATTGAACGCGTCGTTTCGTGGCGGCACCATACCGTCAATTTCGCTTGCTGCGATCGATGCAATCCGCGCGAGGACCTTTTTGCTGATATCGTAACCATCATTCGCAATAATTGTCCGGGGTTCGATGGTTTCCTGAATCAGGCTCGTCCCGTATCCGTTTGTGCCCGGTTCTGAAATAATGCTTGAAATTCCCTTGGTAATACCATCGATGGTCGAATCCGGCGTAATCGGAAGTTCGGGGAAAGTATCGACGGCAAAACTCAGGATTTCCTGTTGTTCCGTGTCGGGGATTTCAATCGTTTCAGGCTCGATTGCCGCGGCGATCGCCTCGATTTTTTCAGCTTCCAATGAGGCTTTTGGAGTTCTCCTTTTTATTGTCTTCTTCGGAGTGGTGCTTTTTGTAGTCTTCCTGCGAGTTGTTGTTTCAGATATTTTCCTAGCTGACATTTCTTTAACACATCCCTTCTTTAATCTTTTTTATTACTATAATGGTCGTATCATCGAACAGATCGGCACCCTTCGTGTGGTCCCTCATGGCGTTAAACAAGGTGTTCATTATCTCGTTTGCCCCGTTGGATGCATACTGTCGAATTACCGACTGAATTCTTCCATAACCGAATTGCACTCTATCAGGATTCATGGCTTCGTTTAATCCGTCTGTAAACATGAGCGCGACATCGCCTGTATTCATTGTCGTTTTCACCAGTTCAAATTCCATTTCCCCGACTATGCCAAGCGCGATTCCGTCCGCGTCGATCTCCTCGAATTTATCCTCCGATGCGCGGTAAATAATGAGCGGCTGGTGTCCTGCGGAAGCGTAACTTAATATGTTATCTTTTAGATAGAGAAGCGCGCCGGTCACGAACTTGCCCTGCGCAATTGTTCTTGTGAGAAGCGAATTCACCATTTTCAGAACTTCATTGGGCAGGTCATAGGTTTCCGTAGCCGCCAGAAATAGCGCGCGAGTCATGGTCATCAGCAGGCTTGCAGGTACGTTTTTTCCGCAGACGTCTCCGATAGCAATCCCCAGATGTCCATCCTGGTGGTAATAATCAAAAAAGTCGCCGCCAACTTCCTTGGCCGGAATGCTGCATCCGAAAATATCGAAACCCGGAAATTCCGGCGATCCGTCGGGCAGCATCTCAAGCTGAATCTCCCTCGCGATCTTAAGCTGATCCTCCATGATCGAAGTCTTGATGCTGTGGAGGTGAAGCTCTCGGTTATAGATGAAATAACCGGCCAGAGTCGCGAGTGTTGTAACGGCTTCAATAATTCTGGGGCTGAGTTTCGAGTGAAATCCAAGCACTACAAGGCCGCCCATGATTGTCTCGCCTGCGACAAGAGGTATTACAAGCCTTGAATTTTTACCGGAGCTTAGTTTTACCGTATCTGTAACGATCTCCGATGGAGACATCTTGAGAAGACTTTCGCTAAGACTTTTTCCTGGCTTCAACGGGGACGACAGAATCTCGTTTTCATCAACGTTTAATGCCGCCACATCCTCGATTTCGGATTTCTCTTTATTGAAAAGAATCATGCAGCCTTTATTTGTCGCGCATAATTCGAGAACAATAAGGAGGAATTGCAGAATGAAGCTTTTCGATGATGTTCCCGATAACGGACTTATGCTCGATACCTCAACCACCGCTCGGAGGATTTTCGATAGTTCGCCGACATAGGTTTCATGCGCCGCGATCATGTCCGCATTGAAAAGAAGAAGCGCGATCTGGGAAGCAATGTCGGATAAAAGCCCGCCGCGGATACACTGGGTAGTCTTCTGGTTATCTATGCCGATACCGGAGAGATATCCGAAAATCTTGCCGCGCGCGAATATCGGGTGACCGAAGATATTTAGCTCCTCAGCCGGTTCCCCCGTATCTTCAAGTATCTTGCGGCGTTGAAAAACAAGTTGATTTGTTATTTCAGCCGGTTTTCCAAGATGCTCGTTTAGTTTAGTAAGGTTGTATTCGTTGAGTCGGGTCAGGCTCGATTCGGTAGCGTTTTTTCCACAGACATGAACGAAATGCGTCTGTTCCTGGACGAGGGAAATTGAAACCAGACTACTTCGAAGGGCGCGGCCGGTGGCTTCAAGCAGGGATTTTATCGTGTATTCGAAATCTCCAAGGTCATTCTGAAAGCTTGCGAGTTCGATCATTGCGCTCGCGAGACTCAGGCGTTCCCGGTAGATCGCTATCAGGTCGAGAGTTATCGATAAGGGATCGGTATTTCTGCCCAATATCACAGGGCGATACTTTTTGGCTACGGAATTAGCAATAAGGTCGCGGGTGATTTCGACAAGTTTTTCGATTGATTCTGAATTGCTTACTTCTGCATCAAGCGGCGCCTCCTGCCAGGTCGGATCGTCATCATGCATCCCGATGACGGGTAACGACTGTGTCGAGGGATTTAATTTGAGCCAGATGGCAACTGTGGGAGATGGCAAACCGTAGGTTGTTCCATCAAGTATCAGGGCGTCGGGTTTTTGTTCCATCGCCAGCCTGATTGTCTCGAACCCACAGGTACTCCGACAGACATTGATCCCGGTATTTGCAAGTTCGCCTGCGAGCGATTCATTCGTGGAAGCTAAAAGTAAAGAAAAACTAGAATTTCCAGTCACAGTAACCTCGTTAGACAAGCTAATTCCTCATCCTCTACTCAATAATCTCACTCCTCACGAGTTTGTATGGTTAAAACGGAATTAAACGTATCTGATTTTGCAGCCATTTTTTAAGTCGTATTAAGTCGGAATCAGGCGGAACCTGTTTTTTGTAATTTTATTAACACCTTTGTAAACTGGCATGGAAATTAAAGCGAAGCTACTCCATCGTATCAGAGGCACGACCGCCAGAGCCTATGAAATAGCCAATAAACATCATCTGACCGGGACATTATGTCCCGAACCTCCCAAATTGTCCTTGAATTCCAATTTAATAATACGTGCATTATTTAACTTTAAATAATCGCAGAGCTTCAAGCTCTTTATTCATGCACTATTCAGTTAGCATTTATGAATGTTCCACGATTTAGGCAATATCTAAAATGTGGCATGAATCTTGATTCAAATATCAGGTGAAGGGCAGACATAAATTCCCGAATCCGATTCATTTCTGACCTTCCTGGACATTCAAAACTAGCATACTTTTGCTTTCTGATAGATTTCACTTGTCTCAAAGGGGGAATCTGAATGGGCGGGTACAGGTACATGCCGACAGATGAGTGACGCTGATATGCCGGCATAGTTCCTACCCGGAATATTGAGGACGGTTACTCTGTTTTCAGTCAAAAGCCAGCGCCAATTTTCAGTCGGGGGGTGTGAGAGCCTGTCGGCAAGACCGAAAAAAAATAAGAAGGGTAACCGTCCGATATTCGAACAATAGGTATATAAAACATAAAACTGCCATCGATTCTAGCCTTCTTCTGACAATATGCAATTATGCGTCGGAAGGATGAGGGAAAAAAATAAATCGCCGCAAATAGTCTCGGCGATTTGTTTCATTATAAGGATGTTGAAATTTATTGAACCGATAACATCTTACATTTCTAAAGGAATACACTGCAATCTAAACTGATATCCAACCAATTATCCCTTATAGAGTTTCAAAACATATATGGGGTAAAACTCCCTAAGTAGTTATTGAGACGGGTACGCCACTATTTCAATTCCCTTATAAAGTCCTCAATTGAAATTTCTGCGTCCTTCAATATCGCGGACAGTGTTTTTAACCGCATAATTTTTCCTGAGTGAACCGGAATCACTGCCCGGTTTCCTTTTGGATCCCGAAATACCTGGTGTCTTCCTGATGACCTGATCAGAAGAAAGCCCCGTTTTCTAAGGACAGTTATTAACTCCCTGGCAGTAACGCGGGGAAGCTGCGGATTCAAACTGTAACCTCAATTGTAGTGAAGTTGATGAGTTCAGAAGATGGGATCGGTTCTTTCTCTGCAATTTTATCCTGCACAAGAAGGCTTAACACATCGCGAAGATTAGTCAGTACTTCTTCAAAAGTATCCCCCTGGGCATGGCATGCCTTAAGCTCGGGGCAGTAACCATAGTACCCATCTTCGTCTTTTTCTATAACGCAGGCCAATTTATATGTGTTCATTTGTTTACTCCTGCTGAAATTATACCACAATCAAAAAATTACCCCGTTTCTGCGGAATATTAGCGTTGTGTAGATGAGATCCGAGATTATCAGATAATCCTTCAACAGCACCCAATTAAATAGGAACCTATTTCAAATTTTTCAGCATCGCGTCCGGACCCATCGGTTTTCCGGTAAATCCCTCGATCTTGTCAGACCATTTGACCAGACCGCCGGGAACAAGCAGATTTTGTACGACCCTGTCGGCAAAATCGTGAGTCCATGGATCGGTCCCTTTTGCCACGGACGCACCAAGTATCTGATACGCCATCATTTCAGCTAATACATAATTCTGAATGTAGCAAGGGTGGGTAATATGGAAAATATCATGCGTGAAGGTAGGGGGATCGTTTGCCGGTTCGACAAGGAGATATTTCCTCGCGGTATCGGCCAGACGTTTCTGCAATTTTTCATACGATGCTGGCTCCAGATACAATGAATACTCGAACAGCCCCGCGAGGGAAAGCCTTCGAATACGGTACGCGAGGCGGGCTTTCGCGCCATGCCTGAATCTCTCAATCTGTTTGGGATTTCCGACATATTTCGTAAGGAAATGATCTCTCATCGCCAGTTTTTCGAACAGTACCGCGATCCCTTCCCAGAAAAATCCTGGATCGGAGAGCGCGACAAGGTACCGCCCATCGCCCTTTGCCGTGCTTCCATGGACAGCATGGCCGAATTCATGGAACAAAACCTGGTACCACATCTGCCCGTCGCGCGGATTCGCGAGAATTCGAGTGTCCTTACCCGGATCGAATGTAAAACAGAATCCGCCCGCGGGTATGTCCTGGATTACAGTCTCTATCGGGAGCTTGTCGATATCGATGCCAACCGATTTGTATTCGATTTTCAAAGCTTCGATCAGTTTATCTTTCGGAAAAAGCTCGTTCGGGAGGTTCCCGAGGTAATTTTCAAACATGAAGGCAAGGTCTGATGAAAGCAGGTCGTCCGGGGTCATTTCCGGACGATCGCGGTATTCATCAAGCACCGCCTTATATGACTTCGTGCCATTTTCAAGGAGATACTCAAGTTGTTTGATGATCTTGTCGAGGTCAAGCTCGTTTAAGGAAAACGCAAGATGCGGGAAGCTTTTATAGCCGAGGTCTTTTGCGGCCTTGTTTCTCTTTTCAATCAGTGAAAGGACTTTCGTATGAAGTACTTGCTCAAGTGATTCGAATACTTTCGATGTCCGCTGCCTGCGTCCGGCGTCTTTTTCCCATCGCGCGACTTCCCCAAGATCGGTGCGTGAGATCGGTTCTCCATCGAGTTCCGGTTTGAACT
>JAPKYR010000049.1 GCA_026394215.1 bacterium | reverse complement strand
GACAATTCGACAGTCGTGACAGGATATTATACGGAATCGGCTACATTCGGACCGGGCGAGCTAAACGAAACTGTCCTGACTTCCGCTGGTGGTATTAATATCTTCAACGCGCGGTATAACCCGGACGGCATACTCGCCTGGGCGAAATGTGCCGGAGGAGCTTCTGGTTATGATATGGGATTTGGTATCACGACACTTTCGGACAATACGACCATCGTGACAGGGGCATTTATAGGATCGGCCACTTTCGGACTAGGCGAGCCAAACCAGACAGTCCTGACTTCTGCTGGAGGTGGTGATATCTTCATCGCGCGTTACTACCCGAATGGCACACTCGCCTGGGCGAAACGCGCTGGAGGTGAATCTGCCGTAGAGGGGGGCTACGGAATTACAACACTTTCGGACGATTCAACAGTTGGGACAGGGAAGTTTGAAGAATCGGCCACATTCGGACCGGGTGAGCCAAACGAGACAGTTCTGACTTCCGCTGGAGGGGTCGATATCTTCGTCGCGCGATTTATGCCATAAACTTTTTAAACGATCAGGTGCAGGTGGCATGCGACTCCGGCGCATGGTTGAGCGGTTCATGCGCCGGAGTCGCATGCCACGTATTTTACTTCCCCGAAACACGGTCTTTGGTTTTGTAGAGCTTATACGAAATTTTTGGCAGTTCGAATAGGAACATCGACTTCCCACGCCACCTGCCCTCGCGACGCCTCGCGTAAATCAACGCGGCACGTTTTCTCGCGCGCGTAAGCCCCACATAACAAAGCCGTCGCTCCTCCTCGACTTCCTGCACCGTTTTTCTTAGCGCCAGATTATGCGGCAGATGCCCCTGCTCCATCCCGATAATAATCACCCTGTCGAATTCAAGGCCCTTCGCCGCATGAAGCGTCATAAGCCTGACCGCGTCCTCATCGGAATCGAAATCCCCGTCGGTAAGCAGGGCGATATGGGCAAGATATTCACTTAGGGATATATCCGGATGCTCATCCTCAAGCCGCAATGCCTCATCGCGAAGCATCTGTATCCGCTCCTTAAGCAACGATGCTTCAAGCGGCTCGCTGATATGCATCCGTGCAAGCCCCTTGATTATCCCCGTAATATTTTTCAATCCCGAATCGGTGAGGTCATTTTTTATCGACTTGATGAAAGGATGATTTTCAATTTCCCCCTCGAACGTCGCGAGCTTTCGCGCGGCGGCATCATTAATAAATGCCGGATCCGAATCGGGCGCTTCGTCCACCGCATGCGCGACCGACATCATGAGGGGCAGTTCCGCAAGAAACCCTCTCGCCCGGTACGCTTCATCGATTTCGATCAGCCTGTGAAATAATTTTATATTCGTCCTGACGTCGTCGAGCGCGCGGTGCGATGCGCCGGTATCGATCCCGAATTTTTCCGCCAGAACCGGCAACCTGTGCGGCTCGCCGGGGAACAGCCTTCTTGACAATGGAAGCGTGTCGAGAGTCAGGTTCGGGACGACACGATTCAGAAGCGACCCCGCGTATCGTTTCAGAATCGGAAAATCGAATGTATCGATATTATGTCCCGCAAGAGGCGAATCCCCGATAAACTCAAGGAACCTCGGAAGAATATCGATTGCATGCGGCGCGTCCCTGACATCTTTATCGGTAATCCCATGCACCGATTCGGCGGACTTCGGGATCGGATTATCGGGTTTTACCAGGCTGTGAAAATATCCAAGCTCGCGAACTTCCCCGCCCTTCAGATGCGCCTTGACAGCGGCGATTTCGATAATTTCCGACCTGAAAATATCTGTCCCCGTGGTTTCAAGATCGAAGAAGACTATCACCTCATCCTCTCCGCCGCCCGGACGGTAGCCGGCGAGTTCGGAACCGAATCGGTGAGCCGCCAATACGACATTAAATTTCTCATTAGATGATGAATTTTGATCTGGCGAATCAGATATACCCTCTCCGGTCAGATAAATCGCGCGCGGGATGAGGGTTTCGGACGGGAACACACGGCTAGCCGGCAATTCCAGATCGACTATCACCGCCGGACGCGTATCTATCGGCATGTTGGCCGGTTCAGTCCCGGAATGGGCTACAGGAATACGTTCGGCGTCGACTCCAAGGACCTTCTCGCAAAGATCGGAAATAATCCTGGCCGCGAAATATGCCGTAATTGTCGGCGCATGGAAAATCCTGATACCCCCCTTATTTCCGCGCCACTCCTCAAGGATAGCCTCAGGTGAAAATCTGTCAAAACCTTTAAGTGCGGATTCCTCTCCCGAAAGCCAGGTATCTTCCTTACCGGTCCATGGAGGTTCGTTCTCACGAAGATGATCTATTACTGTATTCAACAATCCAGATGGAGCTTCGGAGTTACATAAATTTCTCAGCCTTTTCACGAATTTATTCAATTTCGCAATGTTCGATCCCGCCAGAGCGCTCATATGCCTGAATCGAGTAGGTTGATTCAATATTCGATACAGAGGTATATCTTCTTTTCTGGCTGCGAGACGCACGCGAAGGTCGTCGAGTTCTCCGATACGGTCTCTGGGCATCCCAAGCGCGCGATCCCAGTCCCACTCCGTATCGATAGCGGCT
>JAPKYR010000102.1 GCA_026394215.1 bacterium | reverse complement strand
TATCGCATTGGTGCTCTTCGGGTGTGCCTGGATCGGCGTCGGCATTTTCGCAAGATCGTCGGCGATGAATGACCTTCGGGATTATCAGGATTCATGGACCGATGACGGAATTCTCCTCCAGCCTAATGATTATTCATGCGTCCCGGCGGCAATTACAATGCTTCTGACAGAACATGGGGTCAGGGCGACATTATATGAAGTAGCCGATGTCGCCGGTACGGATATTTTCGGAACCGAGGGAAGTGGTGTGACCAAAGCCGGGAATCATTATGGTTTCAATGTGAACCATGAAAACCTGACCTTCGATCAGTTCATGCAGACCGGGTTGCCCGGGATCATCATCTTCAAAAGCAAGGGCGACCGCCATGCGGCGTATATTTCGCAGGATAGCCAATTAAATTTACTGAGAGTGAAAGACCCTGTACAGGGGTTACTTAATTTTGAAACTGACGGTGCGAACGATTATTTCGAGGGCAGCGTCTGGGACTGTTATATTTTCTCCCGGGAGCCAGTTATGTAATGCAGGATACCTACCTGCATTCATTAAATCCCTAATCTCTCGACACTCACTCCACATTCAATTAAGATATACACCATGCGGTGCAAGATATGTAATGCGTATGTCCCCGAGGGCGCGACCCACTGCCTCGACTGCGGCTCGCAATTCGAGGACGTCATCGTCTGCCAGAATTGCGCCGCCGAACTCCCATCAAAAGCGAAATTCTGCAACAGATGTGGAAAGCCTGCCAGAAAATCCGACGCATATAAAAATCCTGAATTAAATCTTCAAGATAAATCCTCAACCGAATCGGGATCTGTCGAGTGCCATCGCTGCGGTGGAGATGTCCCGAAAGGGACCATCTACTGCCCGACATGCGGGATAAATGTCGCCAAAACCGATGAACCCGTGCAGCCTGCGGGAGTCACAATAGTTGAAAGCGATCCAACCGAAAAATCGGACACAGTACCTGCCTGCCCGCGATGCGGGGCGATCCCGCGAGGGTCCGGACGATTCTGCCATAATTGCGGACGGTTCCATGCAAGCGATATCGAGGACGTGATCTGCCCGAACTGCGGCGCGACAAATATACTTCGCTACGCCCGCTGCCAGTATTGCGGAAACGACCTCCCATCCCCATTGAAAAATAAAAAACAAGAATGAACCCAATAGATGAAATATCAGCGCAGCCGGAATCGCAACCGGCTCCCGGAAGCCTCTACGATGAGCATCTTCAGCGGGACTATTTGTTCAAGCGAGACATCCACTCGCTCGAAATGACAGTCGCGCTTTTCAACAGCTTCATCCTGCATCAGTCGACCGGTGAGACATTCCTGCTCGTCGAATTACTTTCAAGAGAGAAACCTCGCGCCGGACGTGAATCCCCGCTGAATCTCGTACTCCTTCTCGACAAATCCCACTCCATGTTCGCAGGTCCGATACTCGAAGTTATCAAGGCGGCAAAAGTGGTCATCGACCAGCTTACCGGTCGCGACAGCCTGACCGTCATCGCGTTCGATCATGAAGCGAAGGTAGTCTTGTCGAGCAAGAGAGTGCTGAATAAAGAGGAAGCCAAGCGAAGGCTCGACAGTATTGATGTCACGGGCGGCTCCACGGACCTCCACGCCGCTCTGAAACTTGGGTTCCATGAGCTTCGCGAACTCGCGGGTGAAAACTCTATCGATAAAATCGTTCTACTTACCGACGGTCGCCCCACGCACGGCGAAACGCTCGACCAGTCGTTCTTCCAACTCGCGGAAAATGTCCGCGAAAAAGGCGCGAGTGTCAGCGCTGTCGGAGTCGGGCTTGATTACAACGAGGACCTCTTAAGCTCAATCGCGAGGCTTTCCGGGGGCGGATTCTATCATTCTCCACGCCCACGCGAAATCAAGAAAATCTTCAAAAAGGAAATAGCGCATTTTCTCAACGTCAGCCACCGGAATATTGAGCTATCAATAACTCCGCGGAAATGGGTCAAAATCAGGGAAATTTTCGGACTTCCGCATCGATTCGAGAGCGGTAATTATATCGTGCAGTTGCCCGACCTTGAAAAATACACCGAGCAGACTGTCCTCCTCACCCTTCAATACGAAAATCACCCGGCGGGATTATTTCGCATGGTTGACGTCAAGACGAAGTATTACCATGTAAGCACCGGCGTCGAAAGTGAAATTTCGGGATGGGCTGCGGCGCGATTCGTCGACGATCCCACCATCATCAAACGCGGGAAAAATCCGCGAGTCGATAAAGCGCTCCTCCGTCGAAATGTTAAAAGCGATTTGATCTCGACCATCCGCGGTATTCGCACCAGGGTCCTGAGCCGTGAGGACGCGCAGCACCAACTAAAAGATTATCAGAGAACATTGATTTTATCGGGAAACACAAAAGAAGCGCGCGAGCTTGGCGAGGCTATCCAGCAGCTTGCCGTCGGACAGGATGAGGCGGCCTCCAAAACCCTCACGCAATCGACCTTCTCGCTCGAACGTGGAAAGCGCGAGACAATCGCGGAAAATGACGATCCGGATGAAAGCGATACGGCAGGTGATGACGAATGACAACCTGTCCGGTCTGCAAAATCAGGAATTCCGAAGCCGAGGAATGGTGTACCGATTGCGGGTGGCTCCTGTCGCAACTGCCGCCGGGATCGGGCCAGAGCGATGAGTCGGGCATTCAGGACGAGCTCTCATTCAAGGCATTCGCGATACTTCCCGACCGCGGCAGTGTAATGCTTCGGAAATCGCGAACCATCATCGGGCGCGAATTCGGCGACATCCTCCTCCCCGAAGACCTGAACGTCAGCCGCATACATCTCGCCCTGGTCGCCGATAAAGATGGTTTATATGTGGAGGATCTTCGAAGCTCGAACGGCACCCTCTTAAACGGCGTGAAAATCCCGCCCGGACGCCGTTACCTTATCTCAAACAACGACGTTGTCACCGTCGGAGACAGTCCGATAAAAATCGAATTCAAAGGTCAGGACAAAGAAGGCGATAAAACTCCCGGGCTGTATCTTGTCGATGAAAACGGCGTGAAATTAAGGTTAAGGCAGGGAGACAATACCGTCGGACGGCTGCCTCTGAACACAATCAGTATCGAATCAAGCCCCTTCATCGCGCGCGAGCATGCGATCCTCTCCGTTGAACTGACTCCGTCCGGCATGGTTTTCCTTTACCTCACCGACCTGGGTTCGTCTAACGGCAGCTTCATCAATCACAAACCGGCCCCGTCGCATACGAAAGTCCGCGTGAAAGTGCATGATGAAGTTACTTTCGCCGACGTGACCTAACGCGTTACGGAAATCGAGAAAGAGGATGAGTGACTTTGTTCTGCCCCGACTGCGGACGAGAAGCAATCGATCGCGACATGTTCTGCCCGATCTGCGGCTATCCCATCGACCTTCTCGCGCAGAAAATCGAGCGCGAGAAAATCGAGGTATTGGGATGGGCGGAGCGAATAGTCGGGAAACCGAAAATCAAGGAAACTCCCCAACCCGAACAATCAGTCATCTCATTCGTAACCGGGCCGCACGTTCCGACTGACGAAAGTGAGAAAAAGGGGATGTTCTGCGAGCGATGCGGCTCGAAGATCGACATTGGGGTCATGTGCTCGGCATGCGGTGACCGTCTGCCGTTCCACTCTGATTCCGATCCGTTCCTGGGGGCGTCATTCAGGGGTTTAATGAAAATGATCTTCGCGCCCAGGAGTTTCGCGATCAATTTCCCATATCCGGTCTACGGGGGAATTACTCAACCGATCCTCTACTCCGGTGTCCTCGCGTCTCTTTTCATCCTCAGCCTTCCACTTACGCATTACAACCTCCTTCTCCGACCCGGCAATAATGCACCCATAATAATCCCCGCTGTCGTCGGATTTATCCTGAGCATGATCCTGGTTCCGGTATTGGTTTATCTCAGTGCAGGACTTATTCACACTTTCGCGACCATCCTCGGCGGAAAATGCCAGTTCAGGCGAACGGTCAGGGTGTTCGCCGCCGGAATCTTCTGGTTGTTTTTATTGGGACTACTTAATAACCTGACAATGCTGGGATTTTTCTACCTCAAACCTCTGCTTTTGGATTTTCTCTCAGGAAATACCAACGGAAGCCTTGCTTATGAGATACTTTCAAGCAGAGGTTCTTCAAATCAGCTCCTTCTCCCTATTTCGATGTTTGAATTCTGGAGAATAATCCTTCTTACTCACATCATCGGAATTGGATGGCTTTTCGGATGGGCCTATGGAAGCCTCTATCGGTTACGATGGTGGAATTCGATCATCCTGACTCTCATCATTTATTTTCCTTTCATAATGCCCACATGGCTATTCCTTCTTCTTTACCTCCCCCTTAAGGCCAGCGGGTTTCTGCCGTGATGCATGGAGCCATCAAGGTTGGGGACACCTTATTTTTGCCTGTGACATTCTCGACTTATACTTACCTCTCGCCAGGCAAAAAAAGGTGTCCCCGAAAATAAATTACCCGTATAACAAATCAGCTTGCCTCCCACTATGGGACAAAATGTCTAGCTGCGCCCATTTTTACCTTTATTCAATTCCATTAATACCCCGCCAAATCAGATCAGAAGCGAGTTAAAACGGCTGAATTTCGCCAATTAAGCATGAAAACCGGGCTCTACTATACTTACGCTAAGGATTTCTTGAAATTGGCACGGAAGTTGAAGTTTTCAACACTATTCTGAGAGAGTAGAGAAAATGTCGATTCATTTAAAAGATACGATTTCCGTAGCGGAAGACATTGAGCTTCGAAAAAAACGTCGCCGCGCAGTAAAAAATGTTATCGACAAGCTCCGGGCATTCGGCTTACGGGAGGTACTCTGGAAGTACGATTTGCCGGAGGATGAGCTCAGGGGCAACGGTCCGGGCGGGAAAATACATCTGGTGACGTCGAAATGGGATGACCGTCCGGGAAAGAGAAAATAAACGCGTCGGATGAACAGGGAAACCTATTAATTAAGGTGAAGCATGGCAAAGTTGATATAGACGAATGATTGAGATGAGCATTACGGAATTGCGGTCCAGTTGATAACTGGTCGACACAAAAAATCCCCCGGTAAAAGTCCGGGGGTTATTTTTTTATCCAGTGTGTAGAAAATTTATTCAGCATGGCAGGGGAATTTCCGTGTGCATCATATTTGGCAAATCCCGGTAGCAGCTATCCCGGAGC
>JAPKYR010000020.1 GCA_026394215.1 bacterium | reverse complement strand
TGCCACGGTTCTGAAAAATAAATCTGCTCAATCAGGGATTTTCTTCTTGATATCATTTACTATTTAAATCCTAAATTGGAGATTTCTACTGAAATTAAAATCCCCGCCAGGGATCAAGGCGATGGGGTCACGGTCCGCAATTTCAAATCTTCCGACCGTGATGCTGTCCGCGAAATCGCATGCGATACTGCCGACAGGGGAAATCCGGTCGATAATTTTCTTAACGACCGTGAAATCGCCGCCGACCTTCTGACCCGCTACTATACCGATTTTGAGCCTGAATCGGCCTGGGTAGCTGAGATGGGCGGGGCAATTCCAGGATATATTATTGGCTCAGTGCGCCCGAAATTTTATGATGCAATTACAATATTGAGAATTTATCCGTCCGCATTTATCAGAGCTTTATTTCGAAACCCGCAAACCCGTGCCGATATATGGAGTCTTGCCAGTCCGGCATTGAATGCGGTTTTTTCGGAAAAGGGCATTACCGCGAAGATATTAAGGAATTTCCCGGCACATCTTCATATCAATCTACGGCCCGAGTCGAGGGGAAATCATATTGGAAGGAAACTTGTAGAAAAATTCGAGGATCATGTTATAAAATCGGGATTAACAGGCATTCACGCAAGGGTACGCGAGGACAATGCGGGCGGCCGTCATTTTTTTGAGAGTCTGGGTTACACACCTGCAATGACGAGTAAGCCTATAACGCTGAAGTATCGCGACGGTAGCCTGGCCAGATACAGCCTGGTGACATATGTCAAAAAAATCTAAGGGAAAGCGCGTTGTCCAGGTCATTGTCATCGCTGCAATAGCGATAGTTTTGACCGCATTCTGGTTTATGGTGCGAAAACCGTATGTGCCGCCTCCCGTCCCGCTGAATTTGCCTGTAACCGGATTCTCGCAGGATGACCGGATTCTTATCCTGGCGCCGCATCCCGACGATGAGGTACTCGGATGCGGCGGGGTGATTCAAACCGCACTCAGTATGAATATCCCCGTGCATGTCGTATTTCTCACGTATGGCGACGCAAATGAGTGGTCTTTCATGGTGTACCGCGACCTTCCGGTCCTGACCGCTGCCGGCGCGAAAGCTATGGGGATGGTTCGCCACGACGAGGCTGTCGCCGCCGATACATCGCTGGGTCTCAATCAGAACGATCTAACGTTCCTTGGTTTTCCCGACGCCGGCACGCTGCAGATTTTTACTTCCCACTGGCTTCTGGAAAGCCCCTACAGGAGTATTCTCACTAAGGCTGAAGTGGTGCCTTACCAGGACGCGTACCGTCCCGGCACCCCATATAAGGGCGAGGAAATTTTAGCCGATCTGGAAAATATCATTCGCGATTTCCATCCCACTAAAATTTTCGTTTCCCATCCAGCCGATACACATCCCGATCATCAGGCCTTCTACCTATTCACGAGAGTGGCGCTCTGGGAGCTTGGCCTTGACCCGGAACCGGAAATCATTACATATCTGGTCCATTCATCCCGATGGCCTGTGCCGCATGGGTACTACCCCGCTTACCCCCTTTCGCCTCCCGATGTGGAATTCGGTCCGGCAACATGGTCTATGTTGTCTCTTGACCAGGCCGCGATTTCAAATAAATTCTCGGCGATCCAACTGCATCGAACCCAGTACGAGGGTAATCGCCATTATCTGGTTTCATTTATTCGGACTAATGAGCTCTTTATGAATTTTCCCGACCTGTCCCTTGCCCCTGCCGCGCCCGCCGCGAATGTTCACGACCTGCCGACTGATTCCGGAGGTAATGTTCCCGACCAGTTTGCACCGGTTGAAAGCTCAAGGTCCGTCGGTATCGAACAGCGTTCCATGCAGCTTGTTGCGGACGGTATCCTGTTTCATTTCAGATTCTCTCACCCGATAGGATCAAACGTCTGGGTTTCCGTATACGCGCTTGGGTACAAAAATGGAACGCCATTTTCCAATATGCCCAAAATCCACGTGAGGTTCGGAGCGTCCAGCCAATCCGTGTTCAACCAGGGAACCGAGCTTCCAATCGACAGCATCGAGGTTTCGCGCGACGGACGCGACATCACATTAAAAATCCCCTTGCAGCTTCTTGGCAATCCTGACATGGTGTGCACGGGCGCGGAATCGTATTTCGGCGATATCCCTCTCGACCGCAAGTCGTGGAGGGTATTGGATATTACGAATTGAGAGGTGAGACTAAAGAGGCACGAACGTCAGTGAGTGCTGTAAATACAACCAAGCAATTAATAACGTTCGTGGTTCTGATATGTGGAACTAAGACCAATTCCACTTGAAATTAATTTTTACGGCTCGGCAGGAGCCTGCCGAGCCGATTTGAAGTTTGAATCAATAGTTGTCTGGTGGAATTGGTCTCATTTGTTTTACCTAACGCAATAAGTGTAGTTGGCAAATCACTTGCTGACGCGCATGGTTCTGATATCAGATTTGCGATTCGCCTTTGCCACATCCAAGCTCGCTTCGTTCGCGTGGAGACGCCACAGTCTACACTGACCATAATGTAAATATTTCTAAAATGGAATTGGTCTCAGTATCAATCAATATCCGCTGCGGGTATCGCCGTTCATGAAGGCTGAGAGATTGTCGATATAGACCAGCTCATCATTCGGCAACAGCGCCTCATCTACTTCATTGAAAGCGAACAGCATATAGCTGGTTTTTTCCCTGTTAAGCCTTAACCCGAGCGGCGGGTTGTAGTTATCGAGCAGGAACGAGCTAAGATAATCATAGCCCCCGTAATCGTACAGGAGCGTATCTTCCATCGCCCGGACGGTCGCCCAGTCATCGTCCGGGTTTTCGATAATTGCGGGGCTTAAGGGCACTACGTTCATATTTTCAGTAATCATAAACGGCCTCACATCGAAACTTTTGGGTTCGGCGATTATTGTAAAACCCTGACGCTCAGACGGAAGGTAGAAAGTGATGCTGTAGCTGTTTACAAGGGTTGCGCCCGATTCATTCGGGGAAAGATACCCGTCCCTGACCAGATTCTGAAGCCAGCCGTATGTGTCAGCGCCGTAATTGGCCGAGTAACTCGCCTGGGCCGACCCAAGCTGGGAGAGAGTGCGGCGCGCGTTGTATTCAAGATCGGTGGCCTGACCGTTCGATGGCATGACGGCGTATCCCCCCTCGCCATTTCCCTGCAGAAGGAGATGCGTAAGTCCCGCCGCCTTCACAGGGCTATAGTTGAAGCACGCGTGCCCGAAAATAATCAGGGCAAAGATTCCAAGTAATATCTGTAAATCTGATTTCATAATCATAAACCTCGCAGTAAATAATCAGTAAATATTCTACCACAACCAGACAAAATTTCACCGTCTGTCGTGGCATGCGACTCCGGCGCATGATCGCCAGCACGAATCATGCGCCGGAGTCGCATGCCACGATTGTTTAAAATAACGCGATACTCAGAACATCAACGTGATTCCGACATTACCGCCACGCCCCATCGGAGCTTGAAGCGTCAGGTTGATCCTCGACAGGCATTCTTCGAGATGCGCGACAGTCATTTCATCCAGAATTGTCGGACCGTCGCCCGCGATGGCTGCCGAGATCTGGCCCTGAAGCACAACAAGGTCATGGCGCGCGAGGGTTACGGCATCTTCCGGCGTACCGTTAGCCGGTGTGAGATACATGCCGGTGATCATATCTAGATAAGCACGCTGGAGATTCCTCCTGAAACTGTCGATATTTTCTCCCGCCGTCACCTCGGACCAGATATCGTTACGAACGGTATCGAAAAGTTCGGTCATTGTGAAAATATCGCCGCCATCAGGCATCCTTCGTTCGTTATTCAAAACCCTCTCAAGAACCAGCGGGTCATAAATCCAGTAAAGAGGGCTGGTTTGTGCCATAAGAACCCAGTCGTGGAGGTCGAAGTCATAAATCCCGGTATACATGCTCATCCAGTCGAAATAATCGCGCTGGTCGCGGCCAAGCATATTGAGAATTGCAGGATCGAACTGATACGAATCGGACGACCAGATTTTTTCGTTCAGGAACGCAAGCGCCCTTCTCTGGTCTTCCGCGCTGACCGGCGCCATCGCGGGGGTGTTACCGCTGTCGCCCACACGATTCCGATAGACCCTGACGCCGCCGATCTCGCGGGGGACATTACTCGCCACAATCACATAGTCATAAAAACTGTAGATAAATGCCTGGTTGATTTTCGACGGCATCGTTCCGGGATCGCTCCAGTACGCCAGCGTATCGGTCATAAGCTGATCGGCGACCTGGAGCCTGTCACGGCCATAGCGCACCGCATCGTCGGTCAGGTCCCACAATCCGTTATCCGGATCGGGATTTCTCGACCAGCCGCCGACCTGTTCATCTGTGGCATAGCGGAATTCATTCGACCGGCTGGCTATTTCCCCCAATGCGGGAAGCTCAGCATCTGGCGTTGCTGCATCCAATGGTTTATAACCGTATTCAATTGCCCATCTGTCGTAATCGCCGAGGCTGGTGCCGTAGTATTCGCCCTGTAATTCGCCGCGTGGAGAGATATTGGAAACCGTGTAATCCATAACCGAACCCGCAAGCCCGTGCTGTCTGGTCCAGTATTCATGGTTGACATCGTAGTAGGGGGTCATCGCGCTTCCCGCGAAATTATGCCTTAAACCGAGAGTATGACCGACCTCGTGCACAATAAGGTTGACGAGGTAATCATGGACATATTCGTCCTCGGTCAGGGTTCCTTCCTGGAATTCGTCCCTCGAAGCGAGGACGTCAAGCGATCGCCCTAGGTCCATGGTGCGCATTTCGGCTCATGCGCGCTCCCCGCCGTCCGAATTGAATTCCTGCGCCTGTTTTTCAAGTATGTCGAGAGTGCTCTGATCCCAGGGCACCTGATGGAAGCCAATGCCGGGCCATCCGGGCGGCATAATCAAATCTATCATTGCGTTGACGGGTTGAACGCTAAGTTCATACTCTCTGTACGACGATCTTGCCATGTCGGCATTTACGCCGATATCCGCCGCATATATCTCGCCGGTCCGGGGATCGGTAAGCGATGGTCCTATGGCGAAATTTTCATTCGGGCCGACAAACCATCGTATGCAGTTATAACGGATGTCCGCCGGATCCCAGTCCGCATCGTCGGGCATCTGCCGTACCAGAAGAGCATTATGATACCCAACACTCTCGAATGCGTCGTTCCAGAGCAGAATCCCCTCGCGTACCGCGTCGCGATACTCTAACGGAATTGTGTTTTCAAGCCAGAATGTAATCGGCTGGACAGGCTCGGAAATTTCAGCGGACGGGTCCTGCTTTTCAAGCCTCCAGCGATTTATAAAGCGGACATATCGCGTATCGGCAGTGTCTGTTGCCACCGAGTAATTCATAAACATATTGACGAAATAGCCGACACGTTCATCCGAAAGCCGCGGTATAAATCCGTCAGGAGGAAGTTCGGATAGCGAAATATGCAGCCAGACTTCCTGTCCGGATGTTACATAATCGCCTATCGCATTGGGAACGCCATAAACGATAATCCGGATATCGACCTCATCGTTCATCGGAAAGCCCTTGATATCCGAGATGTAAGACCCTTCATAATCAATCCATGCGCTGTCGCCCCAGGTCAAATTTATCGGGTCGATCCCGCCTGTAGCAAGGATGAATGCCGCAAGGTCGAAAACCACCCGGCCATCCGTTTCATCCTCGGCTTCGATCGGGGCGCGCCCGAAATAATAATCCGACGCGGCGGCTTCGACAGCCCCTGCCATTGGTTCACCGAGCACGGTCGTAAGCTGATACTTCGGCTCGACGAATTCGATGGACTGATTGTTGCGCCTGAATTCAAAAGCCTTGTTATTCCACATCATCGGAGCCAGCGCCAGACCTTCGCCGGTCCCGCTGTTTAATGTTACCGATGCGAGGTACGTCTTGTTAAGCTGGTTCTGGTCGACAGAAATCAGGACCCTCCGGGTGGCCTCATCGATGTAATAACTGAAGAGGCCTTCTACCGGAGTATAACCGGCGACATATTCATCAATTGGACCGGGAGCCGGGCTTTCAGTTGACCCTTCGGAAAGTATCAAATCCTCCTGTGCGAACAGAGGATTGGCTGCAATAACGCACAGAATAGCCAGGACAAAAATAAACCTTGGTAGAAATCGCATCATATCTATCTCCAGTCATATATTATTTATTGAGAGCTTGATTTTACACGAAAATCATGCCCGTGTTATCTGATTTAAACAGATTTTATGAAAATAAATGAAAATGCGACAGTGAACTGTCGCTACGGTAAGAGGGTTGGGAAATAAACCTCACCCCCCTTCCCCCTCGCCATTTATGGAGAGGGGGCCAGGGGGTGAGGAAGTATATCAGCTTGGATTTACTACGCGCCCGATAAACAGTATCGCGCCGGTCTGTAAGTCTCGAATGAAGAAAATGAACGGACGATCGAGTATGAATTTTACGGTCTCGGGCATTGAAACTTCCCCGAAAACGGCAGCAGTCGCGGCGGCAGCCTCGGTGCCCTCTTCATCGACCGATACAAACGCCTTGTGGACGACATCGGTTATCGCAAGTGTGTAGCCGCCATCCAAGCCTGAAAAATCGGCATTGTTGAAAGCGTCGGTCATGCCCATGTCCTGTAATGTTTGAGTCAGGCTGAATTCCGAGTCGTACTGAAATTTGGGCATGGTCACCTCGACCTTTTTATTCTGCAGGCCGGAAACGACGGTGTTGACGAAGTCGGCGTTCAGGGAATTCTCGACATCGGCGAACCTGCCGTCGTCGGGAAGGACAATCGTCATCGACAATTCTTCACCGTCGTAAAGAAGGTCGCAGGCTTGATAGCCATCCCCTTCCATGTAGCCGTGATCCTCCATCTCATACATCATCGGGACGCTTACCGTACTGCCATCCGATAGATGGAAATCTCCGGGGGTTGTGTTTTCCACAATAAAGGGAAGCAGCCATGCGGCATTGAAATAAATAGCGTTAACAAGGACAAGTCGCGTGTCAACGGTAATTACTCCCTGTTTCAAAAGTTCCTGGATTTTATTCTCAGTCCTGCTTTCGACCCAGTCGTTTATAGTCACACGGCAGGTTTCGGGATCGGTTTTAAAATCCACCATCCGCATCCCCGCGCCGTAGTTAAGCGCAAGAGTGTCCAGGAATGGGGTCTGCCATGTCCAATCATTTTGCCCCCAGGTGGAGTTGGCGATATTGAGCTGGAAAGGGTCGCCGCCTTTATTGGTCGCGTGCGCGCCTCTCGAATGAAGTTCAAGGTCAAGCTTGTTGAAAGCCGGATGGAGGCCGTCCTGACCAAGGGTGAAGTGCATAACGTCGGCGATTTGAGTCTCCGTATTGCCGCGCGCGCCGGCATATGCCATCGCCAGAGCCTGCGAAATACTGAACGGCGAGAAAAACATATTGCCGTCTTCGGTCATTAATTGCTCATAAAGATCGAAAGCGAAATTGGTGTTGCCGGTTACAAGTTCCGCGAAATCACCACCCGGAACATCCGGATTCTGGTTGCGCGGAAGGTTCGACGCTGCAAAAGTGTAACGGTCGGAAGGGTCGCTTGGAGGCAGGTTGGGATTCGACGCACTGCTTCCACCGCATGAAGAGATAATTACAAAGATAGAAGCCAGTAGAAAAGACAGAATTGTGTGAGTTATACGCATTTTATTCCTCCCAGAATATATCTAACAAGAAGTTACAGGACAATGCATGATTTGTCATGTGGCATGCGACTCCGGCGCATGAAAAAATTATCTGTCCCTTCTTGCGCCGGAGTCGCAAGCCACGATTCATACAAGAGTTTATTCTTTCGGATTCAGCATCCGACCAAGGAATAGAATCGAACCATTATTTACATCACGGATCAGGAAAATAAACGGATGATCCGCACGGAATTCCACCACATCTTCCGGCATGGCAGCCATCCCAAGTTCCATTACCACTGCGGTCGCGGCAGCGGCTTCTGTACCTTCCTCATCGACTTTCACGAATGCCTTATGCAGGACTTCACTGATGAACAACTCGACCGTGCCATCCATCCCCGAAAAATCCGCCAGTCCGTACTCAAACGCCGATGTCATTCCCAATGCTTTAAGTTTGTCGGACAGCGCGAAAGCGGAATCAAACTCGAATTTCGGAAGGGTGAGATCGACTTCCTGAGATTGAAAGCCGTCAATTATCTCTTTGAGCATGGAATAATCCAGGTTCTGCTCGATCTCACCGAAGCGTTCAATCGCCGGAAGTATCACAACCATCGATGTTGTCTCGCCTACGTAGGGCATTTCAATTGCCTGCCATCCGTCACCCTCCGAATATTTATAATCCGCGTTCTGGAACATCATCGGGACTGTAACTTCCGAACCATCCAATAGCGTAAATGGACGGTCATATGTCTCGTTTTTTTCGAACTTCGATACCCAGTCGGCGTTGAAGTAAATCGCATTGGCAAGGACCATTCTTGTCATTTCATTTATTACGCCCTGAGGTATCAAGTCCTTGATCCTGTCGTTCGTCTGATCTTCCACCCAGCTGTTAATCTCACCACGGGCGGCTTCAGGATTGGCCGCGAAATCGGTCAGCTTCATGCCCGCCCCGTAATTCTGTCCCAGGACGTTTAAAAATTCCGCGAGGAAATTATAATCCCGCTGTCCCCAGATTGAATTGGCGATATTCATCTCAAATGCACCCTCGGCTGCACCCGATCTGACTTCACTATCCAGACGGTTGAACGCGGGATGAAGCTCGGTCTGTGACAATGTAAAATTCAGCACGTCGGCCATTTCGGATTCGGTCGATGTTCGCGCGCCGGCATATGTCATAGCGAGAGCTTCCGAGATACTGAACGGCGAGAAAAATGTATTTCCGTTCGTCCCTGAAATTATGTTTTGATACAGGTCGAAGGCGAATTCAGAGTTGCCATCGACAAGAGCGGCCATATTTACGTCGCTCACGTCGGGATTAGAAATTCTCCGCACATTTTCGGTGTCCTGATTTTCGGTAGCTTTTCCTGCAAATGAGCAGGAAAGGGTAAAAGTGAGACAGAATAGAAGTATGACACTTACAGAGTTCGGAATTTTATTTTGCATAGTTATGATCCTCCCAGAGTGGATTATTTTATATCAAAATTGATAGTCATAGTGGTCATTAATCAATTGAAAATAAATCGCTAAAGAGGCACGACCGTCAGGGAGTGTAAAATAGAAGCACTCCATAACTGTCGTGCCTCTGTAAGTGTCGTGCATCTGTCATTTCACGAAGAAATTTCATGAAGTGTCTATTCATACCTCAGCGACGTAATCGGATCCAGCCTTGCGGCGTTGGCTGCCGGATAAACTCCGAACAGCACTCCGACAAGGGTCGAAAATAACACCGCGACCACGACGCTTGTCACACTGATCGCCGGATCCCACGCGGCCTCGGGAAGCGCCTGGTTTATCAGAGCGGACAATCCCATCGCGCCTAAATAACCGAGCCCCATCCCTATAATCCCGCCGAGAAGGCAGAGGACGATCGATTCAATCAGAAACTGGAATAAGATATCGACCTGGCGCGCGCCGATTGCCTTTCTGAGGCCGATTTCTCTGGTGCGCTCGGTTACATTAACGAGCATGATGTTCATAATCCCGATTCCACCGACCAGAAGGCTGACTGCTGCGACTCCGCCAAGGACCATTGTCAGGATATTGACAAACTGCCCGAACTGCTCGAGTGCGTCTGTCTGCGACATAATCATGTAATTCTCGTCGTCGGGATCATTTATTCGCCTCACCCGATTGATTCCTCGGGTGACATCTTCCTTGACCAGTTCAACATCCTCGATTGTCTGAACCTGTAGGGTGAGAAAGGTGATTTCATCGTTCATCCCGAAAAGCCTCTGCTGCGCGACACTCATCGGCACATAGACCGTTTCGTCAGGGTTACTGCCAAGTCCGCCGCCGCGCTCGGTTGCGACGCCG
>JAPKYR010000195.1 GCA_026394215.1 bacterium | reverse complement strand
AAGTGGATTTTAATTAAATTTATGTAGGACATGCTTTCCAGCTTGTTACTGAAACCATGATGATTGCTGGCATTCAATAACAAGCTGGAAAGCATATCCTACATAATTACAGCAAACAGGTAATTTTTTAACAGCCCCTTCCGGCACATGCTCAATCCTGCGCCGGAGTCGCATGCCACGACGATGGATTACTTCTTGTGTTGATCCTAATCTGGAAACTCGCTCGGTAGAAACAAGCTTATGAAATACCCGTCGGTCGGATTTCCATGCAGCACGATCATGTTGCCGTCAAAATCGCTTCCATCCATCCTTAAAGGCGTACTCTTGATTGTTGTGGCGTCCCCATACGATCCGTGCGCGGTTCCGCCTGTCGCGCTTCCGCTAAATACCTTGATTACCGCTTCGCCGTCAACTTTGTCAAGCACATGGAACCTGCCGTCGGCATCATGCGCGAGATCGCACACATCGGCGGTCCAGCATGTATCGCCAGTTTCCTCTGTGCCGGTGCCGAAATAGCTGTTGTTATAAACCGGGTCGCGCCTGTAGCCGCTTCCTGTCTGCCTGAACGCGGCGCAGTAATAATCCGGCGCTTCGAGGTACCAGTAGTTCGATCCCTCTATGCCGGCATCGATCGCCTGGACAAATTCCTGATGCGCGACATTAATTCCATATATGTTGTAGTTAAAGACTTCGGAATAATAGCATGGGCTTTGAGGGTAACCGAGTTCATCCAGGTAACTTCTGGGCATTATAATATTCACGCCCATGCCCGTGTGGTAATACCCAATGAAGTAATGAAGATCGTTGGCGTACTCGCCGTCCATTCCCATGTTCGTAACATCGCGAAGTTTATTCTCGCCACCGCCCCATGCAGTGCCGGACACATAAATGCCGACTCCATCGTAAACATAAACACCAGGGTTACTCATTTTTTTCGAGTAAATTCCCCATCCGCCTGCAGCGACATCGACACGGTCGAAATCACTGTACTGAGTTGTGGGGAAATAATCTGAATATGTCTCGTACCAGTCGTTCAACGAGTAAACATAAGTCGAATGATCGTTGTAGATTATATAAATATCGCCATCTTCCGGATCGACGCCAAGGTCATACGCGGTATATCCTGCGCGCAGCGGGATATTTTTTGATTGATGTATGGGAAGCACAAGCATCTCATCAAGAGAGCATTCGGATACCTCTCCCATGTCATCGGTTACCCTTACGGACGAGGGACCGACCGGGGTTTCCTGGAACGCATGCACCGGCGTCCAGTCACTGCCTGTCCAGGAATCGTCCGGATCGCTGTCTGCTATAAAATAAAGTCCGTCGCCGTCGAAATCCCAGTCATATGTTAAAGTCGTGTAATCCTGATTCGGGTCGAACGCACCGGAATCGAATGTGTAAATGAACGGCGCCCAGCCCTCAGGAGGGGTTGTCATTGGATCGGTAACCACGACATTGCATGTCGGGGGCTCGTTATTCGGTTCGGTGCCAATTTCGAGATCGTATCTGAAAAATGCCGCAAGCTGTCCGTTGGCATGTGGAATATCGGGAAGCCCATTGGAATAATTATATCCTCCACACTCCGCGATTACCCAGAAATAGTGGCCTTCGCCTGTATCCAGAGGTTTCGCTTCCGCTTCGACATGCCATGTATAATAATTTTCTCCCCCGGGAACCGCATACGTATCGAAATCGAATTCCTTGATTCCATTGAGCACGCTCGATTCGATTTTCACTTTCGATGGCTGCTCGTCCCATGAGAAAAGATCGATGTCTAGAATTAAGCTGCCGCCGGAGCCATCAGTCTCGTTGTACCAGATATCCGAAAGATTATTAACCCTCGCCGCGACAGGTTCCGCTACATGCACCGGGTGATACGGCGGGGTCGGACCCTGTTCTTCCCAGCAGACCGCGATCGCGTATCCGAACTTTAAGCCGATTCCATCGGTAGGCATGACAAATTCAAGCTCCATCATCCTTCCCTCCCCATTTTCAAAAACACCGTCCCAGTTATTGGTACCTGTCAAGTAACCCCACAAATCCTGTTCGGCATTAAGGTGTTTACTGTAATATTTATATGGGTTTAATGTCGCTCCACCGGCATAATTCTGCCATCCACCAGGAGCGTAGCCGAAAATTTTATCTGTCGTGAATTCTGTCGGGTTAAACCAACGGGAATATCCGTCCGGATTTTTCATCCAAACATCGGTCCCGTGTTTCGCGACTGAGAGACCGCCATAAGCAAGATTATCCGCGCCGTCGCCGATTAGGATTCCCCTCATGTCATACGCATCGTACTGAGCATACCCGGGAAAGGGGTGATATACCGTGAAAACTACATCGACACCAAGAATTCCGGGAACGTCCTGATTCAGGACAATCTGGTCGAACGATATTCCATTCTTGGGAAACGTCATCTGATTCAGGAACGGGACTATATTCAGCGTGAAACTCGCCGTGCGATTTTCCACCGCTTCAAAAGTCTGGCTCTGAATATCGAAATAGATGTCGTAATAATTGAGTAGCCAGTCTTGAGTCGGTTGCTCGCTGGAAGTTCCGACAGATGTATCTAGTTGTCCATCATAGGGTGAGAGGGGATTTCTTCCCGATCCTGAACAACCCGCTGAAGCGCAAACCATGACCACCACCATAACGAGGGTTACTGTCCATCGGTACATTTGCATATCCTCCACGTTTTAATAACATTATACCAGATTGATATTAAGTCGTGTTGAGTACAACGCGAACTAAAAATACCACAGAATTCAAGAGACTTCTAATAATATAGATACTAATTTCCTGTAAATTCATGAGCCGTACTCTGTATCGGCTGTCGTAACCGGACTGCAGCCTGCTGTTTATCTATAAACCTGCTTTGACCAGGTCCAGGAGCCTGAGCATCCCCACAACCTTCCCTCCATTATCCACGACCGGTATCTGGCTGATCTGGTGCTTTTCCATGAAGGTGAGCGCATCGTAGGCTTGCGTGCATGCGGTAATCCGCTTGGGATTCACGATCATAATGTCATTTACGTTCGTTTCCATCAACTGATCGATCGAACGTTTTTCCTTCTCGTGAATTTCGAGAAAACGCTTGATATCGCCGTCCGTAATGATCCCCATCAGCTTGCCGTCTTCATCGACAACACTGACCGCGCCAAGGCGTTTCGCTGTAAGTTCAAAAAGCGACTCGCGGAACGTCTCATTATTCCTGACCCTGGGGTCTTGCGGAGCGGAGGTCATGATATCGGACACTTTAAGGGTCAGGCGCTTCCCAATTGATCCGGCCGGGTGGCGTCTCGCGAGATCGTCCCGACTGAGCCCCCGTCGCTCCATCACGACTAACGCGAGCGCATCGCCAAGCGCGAGTTGCGCGGCGGTCGATGATGTCGGGATCATATTATGCGGATCGGCCTCACGCTCGATCCTGCACGGGAGAACCAGATCGGAGTTATTTGCGAGCGAACTTCCGGGTCGGCCGGTTATCGCGATCACTTTCGCACCGATAGCGCGAATCCCCGGCATCAGGCTGAGAATCTCACTCGTCTCGCCCGAGTTGGAGATCAGTATCACGACATCGTCCGGGAGTATCGCGCCGAGATCGCCATGTACACCCTCTGTGGGATGTAGAAAAAGGGCGGGAATACCGGTAGATAAAAATGTCGCGGCGATTTTTCGTCCGATGATCCCCGATTTGCCGACTCCGCTCACCACAACTCGTCCGTGGCATTTCATGATTTCCGTTACGGCGGTATCGAAACTTTCATCCAGAGAATCCGCAAGTCCGTTGAGCGCGTCGCTTTCAATATGGATTATTTCTTTCGCGCGGTCGCGAGGAGTGATGCTTACTTCGGTTTTTAATTCAGAACTATCCATTCATGTCACCATTCAATAACAAGCTGGAAAGCATAACAAGCTGGAAAGCATGTCCTACATAATTACAGGAAACAGTAAATTTTCAACAATCCCTTTCTATTCGGCAATTATCCCTAATGCCGATAATAAATCAATTGCCGGATGCACCCGCAGGTTTCAGGGGAACGTCGGGCAACGTTGGAGAACTGAGTCGATCGGGCAAGGTTTACCACAGCTTGATTATCCGCAAACCGCGATTAAAATCCGCCACATAGGCATATCCGCCGGATACGGCTACATCGCATGCTGTCCCCGGCGTGTCAATTGAACTCACGATATATGCAGACTCAGGAGGCTCTATATCGATTATCTGAAGACCGGAAACGCCATCTGCCACAAACGCGTAGCCATTCAATACAGCAACATCATAAGCCCAATCCGGCGTGTCGACTGTATTCGCGATGAATGCCGATTCGGGAGGATCTATGTCGATTATCTGAAGGCCGGAAACGTCAGCCGCTACATATGCATAACCTCCGGATACGGCTACACCGGATGCATATGCATACCCAGGAATGTTGATTGTATTCACGATGTATGCGGATTCTGGAGGCTCGATGTCGATAATTTGAAGACCGGAATAATCAACTGTCACATATGCATAACCACCAGACACTGCTACATCTTTAGCCCCATCGGTATTTATTGAATTCACTATGTATGCATCACTGGGAGGGTCTATGTCGATTATCTGGAGACTATTATAATCCGCCTCATACGCATAGCCTCCGGACACCGCCACACCCAGCGCACCCCCCGGCGTGTCGATAGTATTTACAGTGTAAGCGGAACCGGGAGGTTCAATATCGATTACCTGAAGTCCAGATAATTCAGCGGCGACATACGCATAGCCTCCTGATACTGCTGCACCTCGGGAATAATCCGGTATGTCGATAATATTCACTGGGTAAGCGGAACCGGGAGGGTCGATATCGATTATCGTAAAATCGAATAGTTGATTCACCACAAATGCGTAGCCAGAGGATATAGCTACACTAATAGACGCCCACAGCGTGTTAACTATCTTCACAATGTATGCGGAACCGGGAGGATCGATATCGATAATTGTAATGCCGTAATTATCACTCGCGACATACGCAAATCCGTTAGACACGGCAACATCTCGTGCGTGTCCCGGTACGTCGATTTTATTCAGGATGTATGCGGAATCTGCAGGCTCTATGTCGATTATCTGAAAACTTAAAGCACCTCCCACGACATACGCGTACCCATCATATACAGCCACATCATCTGCATGCTCCGGAAGATCGACTGTATTTACAATATATGCCGACTCAGGGGGCTCGATGCTGATTATCTCTAAACCTACTAAATCAACATCCGCGACATACGCATACCCGCCCGACACGGCTACTTTATGTGCATCTTCGGGCGTGTCGACTGTATTCACGATGTAAGCAGATTCGGGAGGTTCTATATCGATTATCTGAAAACCGGAATCTTCATCGGCCACATACGCATATCCGCTGGACACGGATACATCATTAGCATAATCTGGGGTATCTACTACCTTCACGATGTATGCGGACTCGGGAGGGTCTATGTCGATAATCTGAAGACCAGGCTCACCATCCGCGACATACGCGTAGCCGCTGGACACGGCTACACTCCTGCCCGCTCCCGGCGTGTCGACATTATTAACGATGTATGCGGAATCGGGAGGTTCTATATCGATTATCTGAAGACCGGAATCCTCCCCATAATCATTCGTCACTACATACGCGAAACCGCCCGACACAGCAACACCATGTGCTCCCTCCGGCGTGGCAACCTGGCTTACCCATACCGGATTAGCTGGATCAGAAACATTAAAAATATGAAGCCCATTAACGCCACCCGCCACATAAGCATAGTTGCCTTCAACGCAAATATCTTCGGGGGAGAAGTTCAGCCACGGAGGGGTGACATCGACTGGATTTAAAGGAATTCCTCCGACCTCAATAACGGTTATCTGATACGCCGTCAAATCAAGCCATGGTTGCCCGGTAGGATTATTCTCCTGAGCTTCCTTGCTGACCATGCAGAAATAATTCCCCTTGGCCGCGAGTTTTGAGTTTGCTATCACAGCCTCATATTGTGTAAATCCTACGCAATCTTGTTTCCAGGTCGCTTCTACGGCGCCATCGAATAATTCCGGGCATTCGCACCGCACCGGATAAGTTTCATCCTTCCCCTGCCAGTCATAGACGTTTATAAGAAGATTTGTGTTGCCTCCATCGGGAGACAGACCCGGGCCAATATCCTGAACCAATATTTTCCAGCCTTCGGGACAATTCGCGTTCGAATCGAAATCAGTCAGCGGATCATCGACCGGTTCGGATATCGGCAACCACCAGTTGGCATCGACCGCGTAGCCGATAATGAACGGTCCGGTCGGGAGCTTCATCGAAAATGTCTGTACATCGGACGAATTCGCGAAGAAAGCATTTCGATGATTCGACGGATTGTCGGTAATGAAATATTTGTAGCCGTTGATATCGGAATCCGGAATTGTCGGGGTAGATAAATTTCCGGGGTAATATTTCTGCAAACCGCCGACCGGCGCGGTAAATGTCGAGCCGTTGTAGAGAGCAGTGTAGCCGTCGGCGTTCAATAACGCCCCATCGCCGAGAAATGGATCGGATATCGATTTTCCTGCAACCGGAAACTCATGGCTCCCCTGAAACATCATTATGCAACGGACATCAAACACCGAGTAAAACAGGTCGCCAAAGGGATGTTCGATCTCGATGTCAATATCGAGATAGCCCGGCTGCGGGAAATTAAATCCGGCAATTTTAAAACAGGTCGCGCATGATCCGTCCTCGAGGAATTTCAGTATATTGAGATGGATCTCCCCTTCCCGTACCGGGATTACTTCGATTTTCGGCCCGTCCGGGCTGTAAGGATCGACATAAATATAACCATACGCTAGCAGATAGTGGCTATTTATGCCTGAATCACCTGATACATCGGCGTTGCCGGTCAGTTCCATGGGAGATGCCATTTCACCCGGCGCAATTGGCTGAGAACCATGTCCTGCGCAACCGACGATGATCAGCACCACTGCGATGAAAAATAAATGATGAATCCTCATTATGACGACCTCCCTGAATGTAATGCCCTTACGAGAAAAATCATAATAGATTTATCAATTAATGTCAATGAACTGTAAACTATTTGCGGATAGGTAATAAGAACAATCTTGTTTTACACAGCCGGACTTTCTGTACTTTCTATTTCCTTCACGATCTCATCGAACGCTTTGCCTGGATCGGCAGCACCATGAATCGGCCTGCCCACGACAAGCATCGAGCTTCCCAGTTGCACGGCTTCCGATGGCGACATCACCCGACGCTGATCCGAGGATGGATCGTCGGTACCGCCCGGACGGATTCCCGGCGTGACTATCAGAAAATCATCCCCGCACGCGCTTCTTACCACCTTCACTTCGGCACCGCTTGCGATAACCCCGTCGCAGCCCGAATCCCGGGCTATTTCCGCGAGGCGCTTGACATGTCCGGCGACGGAATAAATCACGCCGAGGTCGCGGATGTCGGTCTGATCGAGGCTTGTTAGAAGCGTAACGCCCAATAATAGCGGCCTGCGACCGCCCCCGGTTTCATCGGCGGTCTTCCTCAATGCCTCGATCATGCGCCGTCCACCAGCGACATGAAGCGTGACCATGTCGAACCCGTATGGAATCAGGTTCTCAAGCGACGCAGCGACTGTGGACGGAATATCATGGAGTTTCAAATCGAGAAAAATTTTGTATCCGAGCTCGTTTGGTTTTTCAAGAATTCCGGGTCCTTCCGCGAGTATGCTCCTAAGCCCGATTTTAACCCATTTCGCTCTGCCTTCGAGGATATCGAGAAGGGGCAGGTTACCGGAAAATGGCGACCTGTCCAGTGCCACAATAATACGTTCCGATGCCGGGATGCGATTTGTCATATGTCACCTATGTCGGAGTCGAGCATCGATTGCCGATTCGGGAATATTATGATGTCTATGTGATAAAAAATCATCCCCCGGTAAATAAGGGGATGGAAATCGGCATCTGGTTGATTCTTTCATGGATTCCGGTCAGTTCGGCATTATCGGGATCAGGTTCTCATCTGTCTGATTCATTTTCTCAATATAAGCATTGCTCTCTTCGATAAGGGCTGCGGGCATGGGAGTACCCCATGGCTGCATTGACCAGACAGCAAATCGCTCTTCGTTGTCATTCCACCATGTGTATGCATCATCAACAGTGCCCTGGCACAGAGGGACAATTATCGCGTTCCATTCGGCGCCGGTATTCACAGAATTCAGAATCCTTGGGATTTTCATGATCAGGCCGGCACGGAGTTTATTTTCAAGTTCCTTCATTCTCTCGATGGTTATCGGCGGAATTACCCATCCCAGATTCTCTCCCCATGGCGACGTGAGATGGCCGAATAACGCCGGATAAATGATCCCGTAATCCACCCAGTGTTCCTCGTATGGTTCAGGGTTCAATGAATCGTACCATGTTGTCCATTCGGTTGGCTCGGGGGGATCTTCGTAGCGCCAGTGCCCCCATATAAATGTGTAGTAGGTCTTTATCTGCCCGCTTCTGGTGTCCAATTTCTGACCCTGGATGCCGGGTCCGAAGCCGAGTACGAGTATCCAAAGCACCGACCAGAACATGAATTGTTCCAGCCGGAATATTCTCTTCTTTTGAAGATGCCCGAGGTATTCGACAGGGACTTTTTCGAGCTCCTCTTTTTCCTGTTCGCTGTCGTAATAAGGGCGTTCTACATAATCGCCTTCATTCGAGTCGCGATCTTCACGGTCTTTACGCATATCGCATATTCTACACGTATTGGGTAAGTATTCAATATGAAAATTAATTTTTACAAAAAAATGGAACCGGCCGGTATTTTCAGCCTGCACGGCCCGATTAAAAAAACCTGGAATCGGACTCGCGCGTTCAGGGAATCCATCGTTATTGTTCCTTTCCGATGTATTGGAATGCGGTATAATAAATCCGGAGCTACCATGCTCTATTTCTTTGTGAAGGAGCCAGTATTAATGGCCAGATCGAAAGTCGCTGTTTTAAGAACCAGACCCGAGACCGTTCTCGATGATTATGTCAGAGCAATGAAGCTCGCGGAGATCGACAAATTCATCGATGTCAATAAAACCACAATCCTGAAGGACAACATCTCGTGGCATTTTCCCTTCCCCGGCGCGAACACAACGCCATGGCAGATGGAAGCCACCATCCTCGGACTTCAGTCGATAGGAAATAAAGACATCGTCTGCGTCCAGAACGAAACGGTCGTCACACGCGCGCATAAGGGCGAGAAGCTGAACAAGTACGACATCGTCTTCAAAAAATACAACATCCCGGTCCTTTACAACTTCCTGGAAAAAGATATGAAGTGGATCAAATATGAGCCGAAAGCGGAGATGAAGGTCCTCAATCAAATCTTTCCGAACGGAATCATGATCCCCGACTACTTTTTCGGGAAGAACATCGTCCATCAGCCGACCATGAAGTGCCACATCTACACTACCACTACCGGCGCAATGAAAAACGCGTTCGGGGGGCTTCTCAACCGCTCCCGATTTTACACGCACACGGTCATTCACGAGACCCTTGTCGATCTCCTGAAAATCCAGTACGAGATTCACTCCGGAGTTTTCGCTGTAATGGACGGTACGACAGCCGGGAATGGTCCGGGACCGCGCACAATGATCCCGGTCGAAAAAAATGTGATCCTCGCGTCCGCCGACCAGGTCGCGATCGACGCGGTGTCCGCCTCCATGATGGGATTCGAACCGATGGACGACATTAAATACATCCGACTCGCCCACGAAGCGGGGCTGGGAAAAGGCCGCCTCGACGAAATCGAGATCGTGGGGGACACGGAGGTCGCGAAGGAGAAGTGGGGATTCCATGTCGGCGCGAATTTCGCGGCGAAGTACGGGGGTCATCCGCTATGGTTCGGTCCGATGAGGCACATGCAGAAATTTTTCTTCCAGACGCCGATGGTATATCTGTTCATCTTCGCGAGCTTTGCCTACCACGACATGATCCACTGGCCTATGAAGGGAAATTCGATATACAAGGAGTGGCTGGAGGAGAGCCAGTGGGGGAGGTTGTTTGGGGAGTATTAGGGTCTTCGCCATCCCGACTAACAGGATGTGCTTTATCTATATATCAAGAGTTCCGATGTCTTCTAGTTATCAGGCCACTTGAATTTAATCTTCAGATCATTGCAATGAGAGAAGGGCAATAAGTGTTCATGCTGCAACCGTCCTACTACTATTCCTGGTGCGATCCCCTGTTTCTTCGCAAAACGGCGGATAGTATCTTTACTAAATTCCCCAGCGTAAACAAATTCATGGAATACTTTTTTGGGAATGAGCGTATTACAAGCAAATTCGTCCGCTTCGCTTTCCTCAGGGCTTTCAAACTTATCACACTCCACAAAAACCAGCCGTTTTCCGTGAAGGAGGATATGGCCTGCCTCATGAAAGAATGTAAACCAAAGGTGGTCATCCGACTTATAGCGCAGGCTTAACTGTATCATCGCCTTCGAGGGGTTAAGCCATCTGGTTGCACCACATGCGGTCTTTGGGAGCTCGCGTACGAAAGTGACCGCAACGCCACATGAAGCACACAGCTTGATAAGTTCAGATTGGAAAACTTCAGGCGGTTCAAGAGTCAATTTTTTTATTTTCTGTAATGTCAATTTGAATTGTCCCGCATCATACACGGCACAGGAAATCTCTTCGGCAGCTATCTCACCCTGACGCATCCATGCAGCTAATGCATAGGGATCAATCTTCAGCGCAGGAGATCTCCTGGTTGCCGCCTGTGGCTTGCTCCAGTATTCTTCGTATGCCTTCGGAGAGGCAACCTTAAAGTAGTCCAATATTACCTGGAGTTGCTTACCCACATCTTTTTCCCGTTCAATCCAACCTAATTTGACCATTCCCGACACCGGGAAACATTTTAACCAATCCGACCGTTTCGCTAATTCCTTCTGCTCCGCTTCCCGGGCAAGAAATTCCCTGTATTGAAGCTCGCGATTACCCCAAAACCTTGCCGGGATTCCCAATACTCTTTCAAGCTTGAGTGCAGTCTGTGTGGTGATAGGAGCATCACCACTGAGGATTCTTGCCACATTGTTACGAGACTGGTTCATTCTTTCAGCCAGTTCTGGTTGACTAATACCCCTTGCATCAATGACCTCTCGCAATGTGTCACCCGGTGGTGTGACAAAATCAGGTTTGTATTCATTTCTAACTTTTACCATGAGGATCCCCAATAAAAATTATTTCGATACATGTAACTTTGCTCCAGTCCAGACTCACTCCATCAGGCAATCTGGGAATCGGGTCTTCCGCTGGTCTGAACATCATACGTCTGCCACCATCCAGATCAAGCGTCAACACATCTTTGCCTTTGTACTCGTGACAATCACCCGGAAGATTTCTAAAGTCAGCAAGCGTTTCGGCTGCGTGCAGATCATCCAGCCTTTGCCTGAGGATCTTTGCGCATTTCGGACCAAGCTTTCGGATAGCTTCCTTATTTTCATTACATAATTTCCGGAGCTTTCCATCCTTAAATATAATAGATATCGGCATATTTGTCAATTTTAGTAACTAAATTAGTTACACTTTTTTACTTATTTTCCCCCCCTACCCCCTCCAGTGATGAAACGTCAGGTCGTTCGTCATGAAGCTTGGGCCGAAGCGGAGCGTCATTTTCAATATCGCCTGGATGCCGAACGGGATGCGCGTCATACCGTAATCCGAGCCGCGCATGACTGTGTCGTCGACAGCGAATGAGAGCAGCGTGTAATAGGCTCCCAGCGCGGTGCGGTCGCGGACAACCGCCGCCGGACCGTACGAGAACAGCCCCATCCCCGTCGCCTCGGTGAATTCCTTGTTGTTTTCGTACTGCAGGAATCCCTTGATCTGCCCCTTGCGCTCGGCGATCAGAAGCCACTCCTGATCGTGCGGGTCGGTCGCGATCCGTCGTATCCAGAGCTGGTACAACTCCTCCGCTTTCTCGTACGGGATGTGCGGCTCCTGGTGGAATCGGTCGTTGGTGTACGCGCCTTTCATGATGTCGAGCACGGTCGGGAGGTCTTTCCCCGCGAACAGGCGGATATCGTACGAGCCTTTCTCATAGCGCGTGACAGAGTCCTTGTGATAGATCGCTGTCATGCCGTTGTCGATTAAGTAGAAGCCGTACTTTTCGAGCGCGTGAATTAACGGGAGTTCGAGCGCTGCGGTACGGATGTTCGTGAAGACGATTCCCTTTTCCCTAAACCAGTCAAGAATCGACCCGACAAGCGCGTCGGCAGTCGCGCGCGAAGTTTCGTAATGTTCCCGCGCGCTTGATCCGACCACACAAAATGGAATTTTTCCGGACGGCACGCCAAGCACCGCGGTATCGAAATCCAGAATCTGCACTCCCGCGAATCCTGTGACCGCCCTGGACTCGTCGCGCGCGACAAACATGGCAGCCTTGTCGGGATGCGACGTTGCGACCATGAGGAATTTCGAAATTCGATTCAGGAGCAGTTTATTAAGGCCTTCGTCGCTCGCGGCGGTAACGAAATAGTACGGCTTGAATTCGTAACCTCTCGCGATCGACGCGATTTCATCGGTGATATCGCCAGTATGGATTTCTATTTTTGTCATGGGCCTATCCTCTTAAATAAAATATCAATCGGACACAAAATATACGCGTGTTCGGGTACATAGTTTACACTTTAATAGGGTAAAATACTCCCTGCTTCCCTGCAAGCTGGTAATTCATCGGAGGGATCAAGATCGGACTTTTACTTGGATACGACCTCGGCAGTTCCGCGATCAAAGCGTCGCTTCTCGATTCCGACACCGGGAAGCTGATTGCATCGGCAATTTCCCCCGAAAAAAGCGAGATGGATATCCATACGCCGAAACCGGGCTGGGCAGAGCAGTATCCCGACATCTGGTGGGAGCATGTAAAAATCGCGACTGGAATTCTTGGCAAGCATCCGGGTGTAGACCTTCATGATGTTGAAGCTATCGGGATTTCTTACCAGATGCACGGCCTTGTCGTTGTGGATCGGAATCTCGATGTGCTCCGACCGTCGATAATCTGGTGCGACTCGCGGGCTGTCGAAATCGGTGAAAAAGCCGCTGATAAGATCGGTCGCGAAACCTGCCTTGAAAATAATTTGAACTTCCCCGGAAATTTCACCGCGTCGAAACTCTCATGGATACGAGAGAATGAGCCGGATATTTTCTCGAATATTTTCAAGGCGATGCTTCCCGGCGACTGGTTCGCGATGAGGCTTACCGGGAAACCATGCACGACGGAATCCGGTTTATCGGAGGGAATTTTATGGGATTTCTCGAAGAATCGAATTTCAGAAACGGTTCTCGATGCGATGAAAATCCCAATGAATATGATTCCCGAAATTGTCCCTACATTCGGAATCCAGGGGAATGTCACGAAAAAAATCGCAGATGAACTTGGATTGAAAAAAGGCACACCGGTTTCATACAGAGCTGGAGATCAGCCGAACAACGCGCTTTCTCTTAACGTTCTTAATCCCGGCGAAATCGCCACAACCGCGGGAACATCGGGCGTGGTCTATGGCGTAACCGATAAGCCTCTCTTCGATCCAAAATCCCGCGTCAACACATTCATCCACGTTAACAATTCTCCAGAAAATCCCCGCAACGGCATTCTTTTATGTATAAACGGAACGGGAATATTGAATAGATGGTTGAAGAATTTTTCCGGACACGGCATGACATACGACGAAATGAACGAGCTTGCATCGGATGTGCCCATTGGATCGAATGGACTGGTCTTCATTCCATACGGCAACGGCGCGGAACGTACGCTCGGAAATCGCGACCTTGCCGCGTCGCTTCATAATTTGAATTTCAACGTGCATGACAAATCGCACATCTTCCGCGCGGCGCAGGAGGGTATCGTATTCGCGATGAATTACGGCGTCGGAATCATGCGCGAGATGGGTCTAAAAATCGAAGTAGTCCGGGCAGGACACGCAAATATGTTCTTGAGTCTAATTTTCAGGGAAGCGTTCGCGAATACCATCGACGCTACTCTTGAACTTTACTCGACCGACGGCTCTCAGGGCGCGGCAAGAGGCGCGGGAATCGGATCGGGAATTTTCAGCGGTTTTCAGGATGCCTTCAGGGGACTCGAGAAAATATCGACAATCGAGCCTGGCGCTGAAAAGGTCGGACAATATTCTGAGGCTTACAACAACTGGCTTGAAGTACTTGAACTTCTGTAAGCTGAAACATGATGGGGTTACATCGATGAAAAATTTACACAGCGTATGCGCATGGACATTCCACTCCGGTGCAGGAGGATTTGTCCCCGGAAATATCAGACCCGACTGGTCGATTGATAAATTAGACACTGTCGCGAAAATCAAACTGATACGCGAAAAGATTCAACCCCGTCTGCCCGACAACATCCAGCTTGGACTGGAAATGCATTACGACTACGAATTCAACGAAAATAACGCCGGTGAAATTGCGGACGCTCTTGTCGATTCCGGAATTTACCTCGCCATGACAACCCCCGGCGCGCACCGGCATTTCGGCTATGGCGGAATCGCGTCGCTTGATCCTATCGAACGAAAATTAAGCGAGGGATTCGGCGAGAGAACGGTCGATCTCACGTACGGACCCTTGAAAAAAGCGTGGCATCCCGACTCCGATAAAGCGCCTACACTGGTATTGTGGAACGGATCGTACGGCTACGATCTCGCGACTGTCGGCATTCGGAAAATGTACTGCAATCTCAAGGAGAGTGTCGCGAAACTCTGCGCATACGAAAAAAATAAAGGAAGCGAATTATATATCGGCATCGAACCGAAACCGAACGAGGGGCATCCTGCGATGCTCCTCCCGACAGTCGCAAGCGCGCTTCTTTTCTGGCGTCGGCTGCATGAACAATATGGCGTTGAACTCGACCGGAAAGGCGTGAACAAGGAATTCGGGCACACTGAAATGATCGGCCTCGATCCGGTGCTTGACACGGTCGAGGAACTTGACAATAGCATGATGGTTCACATGCATATTAACTCGCAGGGACTTAGCGACGGAATCGCGTACGGCGGACCGGGGAAATTCGATATCGACCACGGGGTCAGGATCAACGGGATCAATATCGCTATCGCGGGGCTGGTCAATGACGCGGGCTATAATCGGTGGCGTGGACATGACATACAGCCGCGACCGTACGACAATGAAAACCAGGCTGTGGACCGGGTTGTAAGAAGCATTCTCTCATGGGAGGCGTGCGATATGGCGTCGAGGGAGATCGATTACGAATTATTGCTCGGACATTTATCGAAACGTGAGACCGCCCGCGCGGAGGATATGATGAGGGAAGCGGTCGTGAGTGCGCAGAAATATTTTAATGATATATACGAGCAATAAGATTACTGCAGGTCTAACAATCCTCCCATCGCATCTATTGCTTCTACCTTCACGAGACGAAGCGGTGTTTCAGGTTCATCACATCCTTGTACAGAATAATGCCCATTAGTTTCTCTTCCTCATTGATGACAGGAATACCTCTGAATGCGTAACGTATAAATGCAGTATATGCTTCTTTTAGCGTATTTTGTGGTGTAAGAAAGACAATATTCTCTGTCATTATTTCACTAAGCATTGCGCTTCTAGCTGAGGTCAGCAATTCGGCAATATCCACTATGCCCTGGAGCTTGTTCTCAGAGTCGACAGCATAGACATAGTGGCGAATCTCTTTTCCCTGGCCTGCTACAGAGTATTCATTGATTACAGTCTCCACGCTGTAATCCGGCGGAAAAGCAACGAACCTATCAGTGACATAATTCATGATATTCTCGTCCTGTTTCCCAAGAATCGACTGAATCTTCTCGGATAAATCGGGATTCAGGATTTTAAAGAGGTTCTGTTTCTCGGCATGCGATAATACTGAAAGAACATCAGCGGCCTGCGCTGGAGTCATCTCATCTATCATCCGGGCAATTGCATGCTTGTCGAGTGTAGAGACAATTTCCCGCTGTACGTTTGGATTGACCTCCTCGAATGTGTCCGACGCGTGCTCCGGATCGAGTTCCTTCAGTACCAACTCTCTCTGTTCATGGTTAAGCTCTTCAATGATATCAGCCATGTCTACCGAAGGAATGTCGGCAAGTTTCTCCCTCATCATCGTTAACTTCAAGTCGCCCTTGAAGCTGCTGATCTGTTCAGGCAAAGTCTGTATAAAGGTCCATGAGACAATATCCTCCTTTATCTTAAACAGATCGGCAATCAGTTTCAAGCCAAGCCTTCTGAAAAGGCCATACTTGCTGACTTCCACATCACTCACATACAGCTTCCCGTTCACCTGTATGATTCTGACATCGTAAACGACCGAAATCTCCCTGCCTTCAACGTCAATTACTTTCTTGTCCAGAACAAAGTCCGCAAGCAGCTTGGCTCCAGGCGATGGCTTGCTCTCATACTGCGAAATCGACTCAATTGACACGATAATCTTTTTACTCAAAATTTCCGATATCCTATCGACCGGTATAATAAGAGACGGGTCGCCGAAAGGCCGCGATATTATCAATTCCGTGATGTGCGGAATCGCACCATGCTCAAGAATAGTCACATCCGATAGCTTCCCAATCCGTTTTTCCTTGTCGTATGTGCTGAAGATTCCCGATCCGAGAAGCTCACTCAGGAAGTAAGTCTTAACCTGTTCCTGTACACTGTCTGTCTGCGCAATAGCCATAATATCCTCCAGTCCCTAGCGTATAAGAGTAATGAATTTATATACCAGTAAGCCGACAAGTAAAAGCAGATAAAGCCTCAAGAATAAGAGCGAAATGCGCACCATTTTGCTCATATGTATCTGCGGCGCAGCATATTTCCGGTTTATATCCTCTACCTTGCGGAGATTACTTGTTACAAAATGTTTGAGACTATTCAGCATGTTCGGCTCCTTACTGGCCTAACTGAAGAGGTTAGGAAATAGCGCGCTGACTCCGTACAGTGTTGACAGTAATATTATGCCGACCACAATCGAAATGCAGATAATGTTCTGCAAAGGACTGTTCCGGTAGGTCTTGCCCATCGTTTTTTCATCGTTGAGCAGCAGGATCAGGAATACCAGTGCTGCGGGAAGCAGAGTAACGGCTATGACTTGAACAAATAATGTGATCAGCACAAGCGGAGCGTTAGGGATAAGCACCACTGCGCCCGCGGAAGCGACTGCGAAAAGGTAAGTTGCATAAAACCAGGGAGCTTCTCTGACTTTATGATTAAGAGAATGCGCCCATCCAAAAACCTCGCCGAAAGCCCACGAGCTTGCCAGCGAAATGCAGATTGCGCCAAGGAATCCGGCGTCGAATAATCCGATTGCCATGAAAGTCCCGACATACTTATTAATGCCCATTAACTTAAGAGATGCCTGCGCGGCGCTCTCAATGTTGACTCCGTACAATACTGTGCCGGTCACCACAACAATAAATATGGCAACGACAACCGTAAATGTCGAGCCGATCAAAGTGTCCATTTTGCCCCAGGCGATATCCTTTTCCTGGAGCCCTTTGTCAACCACAGCGCTTTGCTGGAAAAACACCATCCATGGCGCAATGGTTGTGCCGATGTTCGCCATTAGATAAAAGAAGATTTCGTTATTGAATCCCCCGGGGAAATGAGGAATGATGCCCTGGTTAAGAATGTCTGAAACTGAAGGGTGGACAATAAAAGCGCAAGGTATGTAAATCAGGTTCAGAGCACAAAAGAGGAACGCGATTTTCTCCCATGTCCAGTAGCGTCCCTGTATGACCATTATCGCCATGATTATTATGACTATGATTACTGTCAAAACGGGCGGCACATGGAAAATGCTCAGAGCGGCGGTCATTCCGATGAATTCTGTAACTAGAGTCAGCCAGTCAACCAGAATAAGGTCTATCAGCGAAAACCATCCCCAGAATGGTCCGAATGCATAGAATATAGCCTCTGCATGGCCATGCTTTGTCACCGCACCTAACCTCACTGTCATCTCCTGCACGTAATACGCTACTGGTAGCAGAAGAACCAGGAACCAGATGAGTCCGTATCCGTACTTCGATCCGGTAGCTGCATAGGTGGTGATCCCGCCTGCGTCATTGTCGGCGAGCATCACAATGATGCCGGGACCGGAAATCAGCAGAAATATTCTCATTGTCTTCGCTGATCGCCGGAAGCCATAAAACAGCCTGTCGAAAAAACTCATGTGAACAGTCATTTCAGGCGTATTCCTCACTTGGGCAAAGCATCTCGCATGTCCGGTTCGAGAAACGGGCAACTCGCGCAATCGGACATGCGACCAGTTTCACCGGTGTAATCAGTATCGGAAAAATAAAACGCAAAAGAGGAGTAAATTGCAGAAGAAGCTGAGTCTTCATGATTCACCTCGCTTTAGTCCATCGGCTTTTCGCGACGGCTGGAGGTGAATCTCGATGCTTATTCTAAAGCTTTTGAAGCGGAATTCACCACCGCAGCCATCCTGATATCAAAGCCTATCATCGAAGGAGGGTCGTCCGATATGTCCGGACCCTCGGATGTCGAGTTCGTACGCTGGCTAGAACCAGAGTCCTCCATTGGGCTCTCCTGTAATATGATTACTTAAACCAGGAAATTTCCGGGGAACTTCTATCTAACGCGGGCATTATAGCAGAATTCAGTGATAGGGCAAGGGAATTATGGAAGGAAAATACAGGTGGCACTACATTCGGAGGCGCGACCGTCAGGAAGTGCTGGCATGCACTCCTGTACAGTCGTGCCTCCGATTTAAGTACCTGATATAATGATTATGTGTGGCGACGACAAGCCTTCGCTTCGCTACGGCTTGTCGTCGGCACCCGCGATTCCTGTTTTTACGGGAGTGGTGGTAAAATGTTTGGGGAGATAGATGATGAGCGAGCATATGCAGTGTGTGGAGGAATACAAGTACAACGCGTGGGGCGTGAAAGTAGCCCGGCATTCCTTTGCCGGGGAAGCGTGAGGGTTTAAAAATGCGTGGAAATGGATCGAAGAGTGAAGAAATTAATAATGGGATCCGACATGGAAACGTTGGGTTCCGTTCTTTAAAATTTTTATTCTTTTTAGTTATCGCAAGTATTTTACTGTATTTTGTATGTACACCAGGATATTTATATAACAATTGGAGATCAAATAGAGGTCACGTCAAAATGATAGGGGAATATTTTGATAAAATACGAGATGAAGGATATGAAGTAGATCCTTCCACGCCGCCACGATCCTCTTATACATATAACACTACTATTGGTACTATTGAGCGAATTGAGTATTTTGTATGGCGTGCAAGATTGATAGGTACGGAGCAATGGGTGGAGTACTCTTGGGAGCTCTATCCTGTAAATACAGAAACCTTTGAAATTCTGAAGGCCAAAGGAATTCCAGTCAATTATTGGTGGAAATCGGGTGTCAGTGAATCTGGTTGTGGGGCAAGTTCAAGTGGAAGTATAGGAATTGCAGGATACAAGACCATTTTGATCCCAACGAATGGAGCAGCTCTGGAAGTTCACAAAGAACTTGGATTAAGACTACCAGAAAATTTTACTCTTCCAGAGGAATAATTTTAATGCGACTCCTATTTCTACCACACCGGACGAATCGCCGACAAGCTCCGCTTGTCGCCGCCACACATCTTTATGTATGGAAATTACTGCTCCCCCTCACCTACCTTCTTCGTCTCAGCTTCCTGCTTTTTGCGAGGTTTTTCGCCCTCTCCTTCGGATCCAGTACCGTCGGCCTTGAGGCGGGAATGTTGGATTTGAAAGGATGATCCGCAACAACATCGAGGTGGAGCTTGACCAGACGCTCGATCTGTATAAGCATCATGCGATCCTGGCTGGTGCAGAATGAAATCGCTATTCCACTTGCCCCTGATGGTCGATATCAACGACATCTATTCCGCGCGCCGCGATATCGGTCGCCACAAGCACCTGGATTTCGCCCATTTTAAACCTGTCGAGCGCCCTCTCTCTCGCACGCTGAGATTTGTCGCTATGGATAGCCTCCGCGAGCCTCGATCTTCTATTCTGCTTCCCGCTTGGCTTTTTGTCCTGAATGAATCTGTTCAACTGCGTTTCGACCCTGTCGACCATGTACTTCGTGTCGCAGAATACGAGAACCCTGAAAAACTCCGAATTTTCAAGTAAATGCTTCAATAAATCAATTTTATGAATACGTTCCACAAAATATATTTTCTGCTCTGTGAGTTCAACCGTCGGCATCTCTGGCGAAGCTTCTACTGACACGGGATTGTTCAGGATACTGCCGGCGAATCGAACGATATCCTTTGGGAGTGTCGCGGAAAATAGTAGCGTTTGACGTTTCTTAGGCAATTCCCGGATGATTTTCTTAATATCGATTATAAATCCCATGTCGAGCATCCGGTCCGCTTCATCGAGTACCAGCACTTCCACGGTATCCAGCCTGAGCAGACCCTGGTTCATGAGGTCGAGCAGTCTTCCGGGAGTTGCGACAACGATGTCGACTCCCGCGTAAAGTGCGTCCGCCTGCGGCACCTGGCTCACTCCCCCGAAAATCACGACTCCTCTGATCGGAGTATATTTTCCGTAAGTCATGAAGCTCCGGTAGATCTGGGTCGCGAGCTCACGTGTCGGCGCGAGTACCAGCGCGCGAATCGGCCTTCTGCGCCCTTTTGGTTTTTCCTCGGTCAGTTTCTGGATAATCGGGAGGGCAAACGCCGCGGTTTTTCCCGTACCGGTCTGCGCGCAGCCCATAAGGTCGCGGCCTTCGAGCAGGTGAGGTATCGCCATGACCTGGATCGGGGTGGGTTCTACATAGCCTTCGTCGCTGATTGCTTTCAGCAGTGGCTTGATAAGGTTGAGTTCGTTGAAGTTCACATGCCTATGATGTTACTCGAACGGCGAAATGTCAATATAATGTTAATGGTTTAAATTATCATAAATGAGTACGGGCGAAAAAACGATAAATATTTCGTATAATTACCTCGCGATGGAAGGATACAGAAAATGAGCCATGTATGTTCACACAAGCTATCTGGAATTCTGGACAGTCCCTTGAGACGCTATTTCCAGAACCCCGAAAAAATACTCGGAAAATATGTCGGCGCCGGAATGAAGGTGCTCGATATCGGATGCGGGACAGGATTCACCACGATCCCGCTGGCCCGGATGGTCGGGGTCACGGGATCGGTAACGGCGGTCGATGTCCAGCAGGAAATGCTGGATAAGTTGAAAAAGCACGCCGATAAAGCGGGGGTCGGCGACATCCTCAAATATCACAAAAGCGACGGGGAATCGCTTGGGGTCAAGGGTGAATTCGATCTTGCGGTCGCGTTCTATGTTGTGCATGAGATCCCGAGCACGGCGATGCTTCTCTCGGAGGTATATTCGCTCCTGAAGCCGAAAGGATTGATTTATATCGCAGAACCCAGTTTCCATGTGCCGTTCAGCGATTTTGAAAAGATGCTGAAAACTGCGATTGAGATCGGATACAAGGCGAAGGAAAGCCCGGTTCTCGCGTTCAGCCATGTGGTATTGCTCGAAAAATTATACTGAAAATTTACATCCCGGATACCAGCTACCTTCCGCTTACGCTCCGGGATAGCAGGTGCCGGCAAGAAAGGGGACACCTTATTTTTGCCTATGATAATCTTGACTTACCTAAATTTCTCGACAGGCAAAAAAAGGTGTCCCCGTAAATACGCAAATCGGAATTGCCCTCATAAAATCACACATTAAATCGAAAATAAAAAATATCCCCCTCCTGCACGACATACTCTTTCTTCTCCACCCGATATCTTCCGGCTTTTTTGACCCCTTCCTCGCTTCCGTATTTTACATAATCGTCGAAACTCATTACCTCCGCCCTGATAAATCCGCGCTGGATATCGGAATGAATCTTGCCCGCCGCGTCCCATGCGGTTTCCCCGCGACGGATTGTCCGTGCGGCTGCCTCTTTGGGTCCGGCTGTATAAAATGACAGAAGTCCCAGTCGATCATAAACCGAATTCAAATACCGTTCTCTGACCGTCTCCTTAAGGCCAAGCTCCATGCTGAAAATCCTGCGTTCCTCGCCCTCGATTTCCATGACCTCCGATTCGAGCGACAACCTTACAGCCCCGATGCCCCAGCCTTTTTTATCGCAAAGCTCTTTTGCTTCCACGGGAACTCCGACGCCGCCGCGTCCGAAAGCCGCGTCCTCATCGACATTCCATACAACAATTCCATTTGTAAAGGTCAGAGGTTCGAAACCTTCGAGGAATTCCTTCTCCGGTTTCGACCATTCCTCTTGAGCGAGAAATTTATCCTCACCTAAGATGAACAACGCCTTTTCAAGCGTTTCGACTTCCAGTTTCAGAGATTTATCGCCACGGTTATACGATTTCGACGACCTTTCGTAGCGTGATTCGAAAACCGCCAGGTCCTGTATGACAAGGTCGCCGAAACAATTTTTTAAATCGCGCATGCTGTCGACCGATCCGAGCGGGTGCATCACCGACGGATCGGAAAAAGCCCTGATGACCAGCGCGAGAAGTTCGCTTCCCCTGGCCATCCCCAGAAGTTCCGACGTCAGGCTCTTGAGCGAGTCGGGAGCAAATCCGTCCGGATCGAGGAAATTTACCTCGGCGTACGTTTTCTTTTTTGAATTCTCGATCCGCGCGATTGTCTCGACCCTTTCATCGGGAACAAGCGCGCGACCGAGCCGTCGATGCGGTTTCCCGGAAGGTGCTTCCGGAACCTGTTCGGTAAGAGTATGAAAGAGCGAGGATTTTCCGCTCTGTCCAAGTCCAATAATTCCAACTTTCATAGGGGGGGAATAATACTCCAAAATAGAACCGCTTTGTAGAAATCTTCCTAATGTCCGGTAGCAATGTCCGGTAGCTGCTACCTTTTTCGTCCCCGAAAAAGTAGCTGCTATCCGGACACCTCCTAAATCCCATTTATATTTTATTTATGCGTGCAGGCTGAATATTTGCACCTCATTTATCTATTTACGAGTAGGTTTAGGTCTGAAATAAGGAGCGAATCATGACATCAAGTGCGTGGATTGAATTCTGCTTGTTTCTGGTTCTACTCATCGGGTTAACTCCGCTTCTCGGAGAGCTTTACGCGCGCGTCCTGAGAGGGGACACGGTGCCTGTCCTCTCCTTCCTTAAGCCGGTCGAACGAGGCATCTACCGTTTCGCCGGTGTGGATACCGATAGGGATATGAACTGGAAAGAATATGCATGCTGCGTTCTTGACCAATACAAACTGGCAGGCATATCCAGGCGAAACCACGTTGAGTGATCTGACTCAACCTCTTGGTCTGAACGTCCAGAATTTCCTGAGCGCCGCGACCGGGATCGCCGTGATGGCGGCTCTTGCGCGAGGTATCACAGGAAGGCAGAGTTCGGGTCTCGGAAATTTCTGGGTGGACCTGGTGTGCTCCATACTCTACATTCTCCTTCCCATATCCATAATCGTCGCTGTTATACTTGTCAGCCAGGGCGTAGTACAGAATTTCTCTCATTATATCGATGCGAAGACACTTGAAGGCGGCAGCCAGATTCTCCCGATGGGTCCGGCAGCATCGCAGGTAGCGATAAAACAACTCGGTACAAACGGAGGAGGATTTTTCGGAGTCAACAGCGCGCATCCATTCGAGAACCCGACCCCATTCAGCAATTTTATTGAATATTTATCTATACTTATTATCCCGTCGGCACTCGTTTATTCATTTGGAATACTGGTGAACAGACGGTTGCATGGAATCATGCTTCTGTCGGCCATGTTCATAATTCTATTCGCCGGAATCGGGATTTCGCTGTGGTCGGAGTTCCATGTAAACCCCGCTATTGGCGGGCTGCCTTTCATGGAGGGGAAGGAGGTCCGATTCGGGATATTCCCGAGCGCATTGTGGAGCGTATTGACAACTGCTGCATCCAACGGTTCCGTAAACGCGATGCATGACAGCCTCTCTCCACTTGCGGGACTCGTCGCGATATTCAATATGATGCTTGGAGAAGTCGTTTTTGGCGGGGTTGGTTCGGGAGTCTATGGGATTGTATTATTTGCCATATTGACAGTATTCATTGCGGGATTGATGGTAGGGCGAACGCCGGAATATCTTGGTAAAAAAATTGAAACGAGGGATGTCTTTTTCGCGGTTATCGGTGTACTGCTTCCATGCGCGGTTGTTCTCATCCTATCCTCGATCTCTCTCGTCGTGCCGGGTGGATTAGCTGGTCTTTCGAACAAGGGTCCCCACGGATTGAGCCAGGTGCTTTACGCATTTACATCCGCTGCGAACAATAACGGCAGCGCTTTCGCGGGGCTGAATGCTTCGACACCTTACTTCACCATCCTTACATCAATTGCCATGCTGCTCGGACGATTCGGCGTCATCATCCCTGTCCTGGCGCTTTCAGACAGCCTCGGGCGAAAAAAATACACTCCGCCTTCTACCGGTACATTTCCGACTGAAAGCAGTTTGTTTGTAATTCTCCTGATTTCTGTGATCGTCATTGTCGGGGCTCTCACATTCTTCCCGGCTCTCACGCTTGGGCCGATTATTGAGCACTTTCTGATGATCGGAGGACGCACACTTTAGTTGCAGCGCCGATATCAAGTCAGCAATTGAAAACGAGATGAGCAAAATGACAACGCAAAATAAAAAGACAAACCTTTTCGATCCGCAGATTGTCCGGCGCGCGATATCGGATTCATTCAGAAAGCTCGACCCCCGGATTCAGGTAAAAAATCCCGTCATGCTTGTTGTGTTTATCTGCGCAATCATTCTGACCATCGTGGTAATTGTAGAAATCGCCGGGTCGCAATATTCCGATTTCAAGTTCAATATTCAGATAATGCTCTGGCTCTGGTTTACCGTCCTGTTCGCGAATTTCGCGGAAGCAATCGCAGAGGGTCGCGGCAAAGCACAGGCCGACACTCTCCGGGCGATGCGAAAAGATACGGTTGCCCGTCGAATCAGAAATGGACAGGAGGAAAAAGTTTCCGCAAGCGATCTTGCAATCGGGGATCTTGTACTTTGCGAGGCTGGCGACATCATCCCGGGAGATGGAGATGTAGTCGAGGGGATCGCCAGTGTCGATGAATCGGCTATCACCGGAGAATCCGCGCCGGTCATACGCGAGAGCGGTGGAGATCGGTCTGCGGTAACCGGCGGGACGAGAGTCATAAGCGATCGAATTACTATCGGAATCACGGCAACGCCGGGCCAGAGTTTTCTTGACAGGATGATCTCGATGGTCGAGGGCGCGAAACGTCAGCAGACTCCGAATGAACGCGCACTGTCTGTGCTATTACTGAGCCTCACTGCGATTTTCCTTCTCGCGGTAGGCACTCTTAAGGGATTCACTACATACAGCGAAAATGCATCCGGTAACCAGAGCTTCGCCAGCCTAACTGTATTGATCTCTCTCGTGGTATGCCTTATCCCGACGACAATCGGAGGACTTCTATCAGCCATCGGCATAAGCGGTATGGACCGGATGCTTCGGAAGAATGTCCTTGCTATGAGCGGAAAAGCTGTGGAAGCCGCGGGCGATATCGATGTGATGTTACTGGATAAGACCGGCACCATCACTCTTGGAAATCGGATGGCGACTTCTCTGATTCCTGTCTGGGGTACAAGCATCGACCGGCTCGCGGATGCAGCTCAACTTGCATCTCTTCCCGACGAAACTCCGGAAGGCCGTTCAATAGTGGTTCTTGCGAAAGACAAATACGGACTGCGCGGCCGCGACCTTCCTTCTCAGACAAGGTTCATCCCATTTTCCGCAAGGACTCGCATAAGCGGTGTCGATCTGCCCGGACGGGACGGCACTATGCGCACTATCCGGAAAGGAGCAATAGAGTCAATCTGGAATCACGTTCGATCCAACGGTGGATTATTTCCATTGGAGCTTAATGTAACGGCGCACGATGTGGCAAGGAGCGGTGCGACTCCGCTCGCTGTGGCGGAAGGCAGCGAAGTATTGGGGCTTATCGTATTAAAAGATGTCGTGAAGGGCGGAATCAGGGAACGTTTTGCCGAGCTTCGGCGCATGGGAATAAAGACCATTATGATTACCGGCGATAATCCGCTCACGGCAGCTTCAATAGCGGCCGAAGCGGGAGTCGACGACTTCATCGCGGAAGCCACGCCAGAAACGAAACTTCAGCGAATTCGCGATGAGCAATCCGAAGGGCACCTTGTAGCAATGATCGGAGATGGCACAAACGACGCTCCGGCGCTGGCGCAATCGGATGTCGGGGTCGCGATGAACACCGGTACGCAGGCTGCTCGCGAGGCCGGGAATATGGTCGACCTCGACAGCAATCCCACAAAATTGATCGAAGTTGTGGAAACCGGCAAGCAGCTTCTCATGACACGAGGCGCCCTGACCACATTCAGTATCGCAAACGATGTGTCCAAATATTTCGCGATCCTGCCTGCCATGTTTTCGGGCCTTTACGCTTCCGCTGGAGGGCAACTGGGACCTCTCGCTGCACTGAATGTAATGGGCCTTCACTCCCCGCAGAGCGCTGTATTGAGCGCGGTAATTTTCAACGCGCTTATAATCGTTGCATTGATCCCGCTTGCTTTGAAGGGAGTCAAATACCGGCCTCTTGGCGCTTCCGTCATACTCAGCAGAAATCTGGCTCTCTTTGGATTGGGCGGGCTTATCATACCGTTTGTCGGTATCAAGCTCATCGATCTCTTACTGGTCAATTTTAAATTGATATAATAGTGGAGTAAGAATATGAGAAATCTTAAATCTGGAATTTTGATTTTTCTGATCATGGCTGTTCTTACAGGCGTGGTATATCCGCTCGTTATAACCGTCATATCTCAGACAGCCTTCCCCGATAAGGCGAACGGAAGCCTGCTTAGTGGCGATGGGGAAATCCATGGTTCGATTCTGGCGGGACAGAAGTTCACGCTTCCCGAATATTTCTGGCCGCGCCCATCGATATCGGAATACAATGCCCTTCCATCCGGTGCGAGTAATCAGGGTCCGACAAGTGAAGCTCTTAGGCAAGCTGTTGAGGATCGGTCGAGAGAGCTTACTCCCTATATTTCCGGCCAAATTCCGGCTGATCTGCTTCTTGCCTCCGGCAGCGGACTTGATCCGCATATCAGTCCCGATGCCGCTTTGGTTCAGATCGACCATGTGGCTCAGGCTCGTAATTTATCCGCGGAACAGAAAGCACATCTCAGGGAACTTGTGAATCAATATATTGAGCAACCGCAATGGGGTGTTTTCGGCGCTCCCAGAGTAAATGTGCTCAGACTTAATCTTGCTGTTGACGATACGTTCGGGAAACCTCCACTTGAAGGAGCGAATCAACATTGACCGAACCTGATTTTCGCCAGCGTCCCAATCCCGATCTCCTTCTGAAAGCAATTCAGCGTACAGAGGAGAAATCCGATAAAGGACGGCTTATCGTTTTTCTTGGAATGGCGGCAGGAGTCGGCAAAACTTTCGCTATGCTCAATGTCGCCCATGAACTCAAGGCGAGGGATATCGACGTTGTTGTGGGATTAGCCGAGACGCATGGCCGCAAAGAAACCGAAATGCTCATGGAAGGTCTGGAAGTAATCCCGCGAAGGGCTGTCCCATATCGTAACGTCGCGCTCGAGGAAATGGACCTCGATGTCATATTGAAAAGGCATCCGCAGGTGGTCCTTATCGATGAAGCGGCGCATTCGAATGCTCCGGGAAGCCGGCACTCGAAGCGATGGAACGATATTCTGGAAATTCTGGACGCGGGAATCGATGTTTATACGACTCTCAATGTCCAGCATCTGGAAAGCCTCGCGGACACTGTTCACGAAATAACGAGTGTGACAGTTACCGAAACCATTCCCGATTTGATTATCGATATGGCGGACGAGGTTATTCTTATCGACCTTGCCCCCGAAGAATTGATTAAAAGGCTCAAGGAAGGAAAAGTCTACAGCGAAGAGCGCGCCGGTCGGGCGATGCAGCATTTTTTCCGCCCGGGAAATCTGTCAGCCCTTCGGGAGCTCTCCCTTCGCCTTGTCGCGGACCGTGTAAGCCGCGATATACATGACTACCAACAAGTTCATCACATCACAGACGCATGGAAAACACGCCACCGTCTGATGGTCGCCGTTTACGCAAGCCCTTATTCGGAAACTCTGATCCGCTGGACGCGGCGGATGGCGTCAGGGCTGGATGCGGAGTGGTTCGCCACATATGTTGAATCCGATAGGACTCTCACTGAGGATGAGAATCGCCTTCTCAGGAAGAATCTATCTCTTGTCGAAGAGCTGGGCGGAGAAGTAGTGACGACTGTCGATGATGATCCTGTCAGGGGCCTTATCAGGCTTGCGCGGGAGAATCGGGTAACTCAGTTGATTGTTGGCAAGTCGCGACGGGGATTTTTCCATAATTTACGCCATGGCGGATCGGTCGTACAGCGATTATTGAAAGAAAGCGGCAATATAGATGTCTACATCGTTTCGGGAGAATCTTCCGACCAGGTCAGTGCGCCGGTTGGATCGATCAACGTATCTCAAAAACCCGTTTTATTTACAGATTTTATTATTGCCATAGCAGCGCCGGTTCTTATCGGAATACTTGGTTATTTACTGAATCCGATCATCGCCTATCACGCCGTCGGGCTGGTATTCCTTCTTGGCGTGGTTATTCTCGGGCTTTACATAAGCCGCGGCGCCGTTTTATTAAGCGCGCTCTTATGCGGTCTCGCATGGAACTTTCTTTTCATACCACCATTTTATACATTCGCGATTACTGCACCGGAAGACTATATGATGTTCGGCATGTTTCTGGCGGTTGCCGGAATAGTCGGCCATCTGACGGCGAGGCTTCGCGTCAACGAGAAACATCTTCGTATCCGCGAACGTCGCATGACCGCCCTCTATCACCTTACAAGGGAAATATCATCGGCGATCAGCATGCATGATGTTCTCGACACCGCTATTGAAAACATCGGTACGCTTCTTGAAGCGGATATTGCAATTCTTGTGAAACAACCATCGAAGGTTCTATTGCCTCACGAAGGGAACACTCTTATTCTGGATGAAAAGGAAATGAGTGTCGCGGAATGGACCGCGTTACACAGCCGGTCCGCCGGACTTTTTACCGACACGCTTCCATCCGCAAAGGCTTTATATCTCCCGCTTGTTGCATCGCACGGCACAGTCGGGGTTATGGGTCTGAAACCTCGTCGAAAACGTCCCGATACCCCGGAACTCACTGCTCTGGCCGAGACCTTTGCGAGGCAGCTTGCCATGGGCATCGAGCGCGAACAGCTCAATGCGCTCGCAAGGCATACAATGCTGATCGAGGAATCTGAAAGGCTTTACAAAACCATGCTGAGTTCCGTATCGCATGAGTTAAAAACGCCTCTTTCCGCTATCGAAGGCTCGGCGAGCGCTCTCCTCGATCCCGTAGTCGCGCGGGACGACAAATCCGTTCATGATCTTGCCGAAGAAATTCAAGCCGGTTCACGACGCTTGTCTCGAATTGTCAGGAACCTTCTGGATATGACGCGGCTCGAATCGGGCGTGTTGCCTGTTCACAAGGAACCGGGCGATGTCCGTGATCTGATCAGCACCGCACTGCGATATCTGGATAAGGAATTGTCGGATCATCCTCTTACTTTAAGAATCCCTGACCAGATTCCGCTTGTGAGTATCGATTATCTACTTATAGAGCAGGCAGTGATAAATATCGTTCATAACGCTGCTGTGCACACGCCGCCCGGTACTCCGGTAGAAATAACTGTGTCGTTAGAAAAAGAATTTCTGATTATCAACATTCGCGATAATGGTCCCGGTTTACCTCCCGATAATCCGGAAATTGTCCTTGAGAAATTCTGGAGAGCGGATCCTCTCAAAGCAGGCGGTTCAGGTCTTGGGCTTGCAATAGCCCGAGGGTGGATTGAAACTCACGAAGGAAAGCTTGAAGCCCGGAACCACCCTGAAGGCGGCGCTGAATTTATCATCCGTTTGCCATTGGAGGTTCATAAAAATGAGTGAACCCGGAAAACCGCTGATCCTCGTGATCGATGACGAGCCGCAGATTCGCAGGCTTCTTCGGATGACGCTTCTCGCGCACGATTATGACATTATCGACGCGTCAACCGGCGAAGAGGGTTTATTGCTGGCGGCGTCGCGATCACCAGAATTGATAATTCTCGATATGAATCTTCCCGGCATGCAGGGAATAGAGGTTCTGAAAAAGCTGAGGGAATGGTATACGCGGCCTGTAATGATCCTGTCTGTTGTGAACGACGAGGAAAGTATAGTTGAAGCGCTTGATCACGGGGCGGATGATTATCTGACAAAACCTTTCAGTGTGCCGGAATTGCTCGCGCGGCTTCGAGTCTGCTTCCGCCATACAACACCCGAAGAGGTCGAGCCGATTTTTAAATCCGGAGCTCTAACAGTAGATCTTTCACTTCGAACTGTTTTTGTCGGTGACCGGCAGATTCACCTTACCTCTACTGAGTATAACCTGCTTAAACTCTTCATCCGTCATGCGGGAAAGGTCCTGACTCATCACTTCATTCTTCATGAAGTCTGGGGGCTCGGGTCGATTCAGGATGTGCAGTATCTTCGCGTCTATATCGGGCACCTTCGCCAGAAACTGGAGCTCGACCCCAATCGTCCGCAACTTATAATTACCGAGCCGGGAGTAGGATATAGAATGCAATTGCTTGAATCGAAACTGTAGATATACCCGCAGACAATTATTGGGTTTTGTTCCGCATATGGCTTTACTCGGTAGCTGTTATCCTGCCGTCCACAGCAGATAACCGCTATCCGAGAATAATTAACCGAACCACGCACAGTCAAAACAATTTTTAAAAATCCCGGTAGCAGCTAGCCCGGAGCTTAAGCGGAGGGTAGCTGCTATCCGGGATTTACACTTTCCATTCTTTCTCATGTTTCACATTATAAATATTGCATAAATAAGAAATGATACTAAATAAAGCGCCATTGATATGACTACCGAGATTTTGATATATGTGGATATTTCCTTGTTCTCCAGAATATCGGATAACAGTTTTGTGACTTGCCGACGCATGAATGGGAAGCATGCGAAAATTAAAGCTAAAGGGATATAGATCACAACCCAACCGCCGGTACCCGCAAATCCAAAGCGTTCTGTAAAAACTCCAAATAAGTAATATATAGGTCCAATCCCGATCATGAAGAGTCCTAATAGAAAAATAAATATTGAAATTTCACGTTTCATTTTATCTACACTCCTTTAATCACATACCTGTCGCCGATATTCCACACTGAGTTCTCCCCCATATTATACCGCTCAATTATATCATTCCTAATGCCTCACTTCATCCTTCAAATCCTTCTTGCCAAGCAGAATCTTTTCGTAAACCAGGCCATACATTGCAGGAAGGCCAATCAACACCATGATTGTCGCGCTGATGAGACCCCCGACAATGGGCGCGGCCATCGGCTTCATCACTTCCACACCTGTGTCATGTCCAAACATGATCGGAAGAAGACCCACAATGGTAGTAGTTACGGTCATGAGCTTCGGCCTTACGCGTTCGACCGCTCCATCAAGAATCGCTGCGTCGAGATCGGCAACTGAATTCATTTTTCCCGCGTCGATATAGTGCTTGATCGCTATATTAATATAAACGATCATTACTATCGCTGTTCCGGCGGACATCCCGGCGAGTCCGATAAATCCGACCCATACCGCAACCGACATGTTGTAGTGAAGTAGATACACCAGCCAGAATCCCCCCACCAGCGAAAATGGTATCGACAGAAGGTGTATTGCGCACTGTGCGAAAGACTGGAAATGAAAGTAGAGCAAAAGGAAGATCACAATAAGAGTCAACGGAACAACGATGCGAAGTGTCGCGTTCGCTTTCTGCATATACTCATACTGACCGGACCAGATGATGTTGTAACCCGGCGGCACGTTGATCTCGCCTGATGCGATTTTCGCTTCTATGAGCCTCTTTGCTTCGGACACATAGCTTCCGATATCCCGACCGCGAACATCGACATAAACCCATGCGGTACGCCTGGCATTCTCGCTCTTAATTTCCTCCGGACCTTTAGTGAACTCGAAAGTCGCGAGTTCCCCGAGCGGTACCGACCCCCCCACCGGTGTGGGAACAAGGATACGCTGGATCGATTCGAGATTGTCCCTGTAATCGCGCGGATATCGCACATTGATCGGATAGCGCTCCAGCCCTTCTACGGTCGATGTTACGTTCACGCCCCCGACCGCCGAAGAAAGTACCGATTCAACATCATTTATAGTTAAACCAAACCGGGC
>JAPKYR010000032.1 GCA_026394215.1 bacterium | reverse complement strand
TACTATTGTCGAGCCGGGAATCCCGGCGAATCCGATCGAACTCACTCCCGACAATTTGAATTTTTACCCCTACAGTGTCGCCGTGGACGGCAATTTCGCGTATGTGGCGAGTTACGACAACGGGCTTCATATTTTCAATATTGCGAATCCCGCAAATCCGTCATGGGTGAACTGGGTCGATACTCCCGGCGCGGTTTATGATGTTGTAGTTCAGAATGGCTATGCATACCTCGCCGGAGACTGGGTAATGTACATTGTCGATATCCATTCCCCGATGTCCGCCAGTATTATTAAAACGGTTGAAGGATGCTCCGCGAGGGCGATTGATGTTTCGCCCGGCTACGCTTACACGGTCGGGCAGAATTACGGTATGTACATTATCGATATCTCCGATCCCGCAAATGCGGTGATCGTGAAGGTTGTAGATTTTCCCGACATGGCTATCCTGGGCGAGGATGTCGCGTACGACAACGGCTATGTGGTGATAGCGGCGCTATTCGATGGAGTCATGCTTTACGATGTCGATCCACCACAGCAGGCGCATTATGTCAGTGGTGTTGATGATGGTTTCATGAATTGCGTTTACGGGGTCAAGGCGAAAAACGGGATGGGCTATATCTGCGACGCGAATAACGGTTTCAGAATAGTCGATTTTACGACTCCGGAATCACCGGAAATTATAAGCGAAGTGCAGATCACCGGATTCGCGCACTCGTGCGTCCTTGCAGGAGATTATGCGTATGTCGCGGCGGAGGAATGGGTCGGTCTGCAGGTCGTGAATATTTTCGACAAGCACAACGCATTTCTTGAGAACGAATATGAGACGAACGGCTACGCGTACAATCTTGTCTGGAATAATAATTATTTATACATCGCAGAACTATGGGGCGGGTTGACTGTGTTCGACGTTAAACAGGCAGGGAATGAGCATATAGTCGGCCATGCGGAGACCTTGGGATCGACCGGCGATGTCATCTCTAAGGACGGCTACGCTTATCTCTGCGATTATGGCGCGGGAGTGAGAATTGTAGATGTCGATCCCCCGGAATCCGCACATTTATTAAGCACGACTGAAATTTTCGGTGATGCATACGAGATGGAAATGGTGGGGAACTATCTCTACGTGGCGTCGGGGGGCGGGGGTTTAAATATTCTGAACATGGTATCGCCGACATCGCTCACCCTTGCCGGAACGCTTGACCTGGACGGTAGAGCGCAGGCGATCGATGTTGATGGCTCCTACGCCTATATCGCGACTGAGCAGCAGGGGCTTCAGATTGTCGATATCAGCAATCCGTCGCTGCCGTCGCTTGTAACCACCGTGATTACCCCAGGTGAGCCGGTCGATGTCGCGTATTCGAGCGGATATGCGTATGTCGCCGACGATATGGATGAATATGTCCAGGTTATCGACGTCAATCCTCCACAGGCGGCGAGCATTGTGCATTCCGTCATCCTGCCAAGTTACGGTACCGGGGTCGCGATCAAAGGAAATTACGCGATCGCTACCGATTATTCCAACTGTATAAATGTAATCGATATCAGCGCGCCGTTATCCGCCTCGATAGTCAACTCCTTCGAGACTTACGGTTGCGGCGGGATCGAAATTTTCGGCGATTATGCCTATCTGGGTGAAAACCACATAGAGGCGTGGGACGTAACCGATCCTATGGCGATGTTCAAGGTCAGCGAATTTCCGGGTTATGGGGGAGTTAATGTTTATATCGAGGACAATATGGCGTACGTATCCGCCGGCAGTCGGGGTTTGAGGATATACAGGTTGTGGTAGAGAGTGCCGGGGATACCGTGGATCGGCGAACTTACCCGTTCTCCGCCTCCGGGTTGCGGTATGTCGATTTCCGGTTGAAGGAACATGTCCTTCGGGTCTGGTGGTTCGGTGAAGATCGTGGCGGTGAAAACGAACTTACCGCCATTTTCCCAGTCGGCGAACTCGAATTTCGGTTGGACGACCGGGCTGATGTCTGTGCCCTTTAAAGCTTCTTCGAGCGCTTTCGACGCCACATATTCCCGCATATCCTTGTAGTATTTATCCCTGCCGATTTTCCCGATGCAGACATTGAGGGGGGCTTTTCCCTTGCGGAAATCCTGGATTTCGCTTCCACCGACAACCTTGCTGTCGTACTCGGCTTTGATAGCAGATGCGTCATCCCAGCCGAGGACGATAGTCGCTAGGTGAGAGATTTCGGTGAGCTTTTGAATGTCTTTAGTTATATTCATTTTAGACTTATTCTGGGTGGTTTGCTCTGTATCCTTCAACTAGATCCCCCTGAGCCTGTTCAATAAGACCACGCAGTTGATTTGGCTCGCTAGTTGTCCCATAAAGTCCGCCTTCTATACGAATGAAGGCTTGTCGGATTCTGAGTAACTGATAAATTTTTACTTACGATCAAATCTGCACAAGCTTCCGTCCGTCGTGATAAAACACCTGTTTGTGGTTGGTCGAATCGACAGTCCACGTTTTCTCGCGGATGCGCCCGATCGCGTCCCAGTACAGCGTCCGCACCGCGCCTCCAGCGCCGAATTTGTATGTCTTCAGCCGGTTTTTCCTGTCGTACGTTATATTCATGTGTTATTTTCTATTAATTGTATCCTTCGACTTTGGTAATTGTCAGGATCGATTATCAGTCATTCAAAACCCCGGTCAATGGTTGACCGGCCTACTTGCTAATTATGCATCAATATTTCCTGTTGTTTCAGCAAGATCGCAAACTTGTCTAATTGAATTTGCCGCTTCAAAAGCAGCAGGACAGCTTATTATATAATTGAACCTTGTAGTTTGAATAATAAGCGTCATCCCTTTCATTGACCCAGTAAACATAATTAATTTATCTTTTCGGATTTGCAGTGTTAATATTTTACGTAGAATATAGTACATTGAAGATCTGTTCTTTCCGAATCGGTGATTCATAAAATAAATAATTGGTGCGCTATCAGCCATCACTCCAACAATATCCCGACAAGGAATTCGGTAAGAATAAATACAATAATAATTATCAGATATCATTATTGAGTTTGTTGTAATTTTTATTCTTAAAATTGGAAATGAATACATAATTATCATATTAATGAACATTGATAAGAATATTATCAATATTTTCGCCCAAATCGGTAATATAGTCATAAAATTTTCAAATATTGAATAAATAAATAAAAATGCAACCATATCAATAGCAATTGAATATATGACTCTGGCAATTAAAGTATTTGGCTCAATATCCTTGTAAATAATTGGTTCCATATTTATAATCCAAATGAATTATTTGAATGTTCAATTGTTTAATAAGGTTCCCAGTTACAGGGACACCAACTAGCCCATCTTTGACACGAAACGTTAGGAATAAACTGTTCTTTAGTACTGCAACATGGGGTATATTCCTGTTGAATAGCTAATCTTGGTCGGTGATTCGGATTGGGATCGTCTTTATACGGGCGTTCCTCAATACTTTTTTCCTGTATAACAAATAAATCCCAATAATCATCTTCGTCGCAGTCTTGCCAATAAGTCGAGGCAATTAAACATTCACAAAATTTAATAAAAGCTTCTTGACGACACTTTTGTTTTTTATACAAAGCTCTATTGAGCCTGCATTTATTTAAGTCGCGGCAAATACTTGCACCTAGCAAAAATATCCCATAAGCTATGTAGCACGAAGCTATGGCAGCTGCAATAGATAGAGGAAGACACGCAGCAATACACCCAGCATACGCTGCGGGACCGAAAAATAGGGAAGGCAAGCACTTCAATGCACACCCAGCAATAGCTAATAATATTCCTTTTATTATGCAGTTTGTAATTGAAAAACTGGCTACTTGAGCGTTTATTAAATTATTACAGTTTACCCAGTCTGTAAGTTGAGCAAAATATGGACTTTCACAAGCACCAATAGCTGGCTGTAACCAAGTCCGCCAACAATATTCCCACGCAGTATCCATCGCTGCATCATCAGGTGCTAAACCTGTGAAATCATATTTTAATGAAGGTGAATTTAGTGAATAGCGATAAGGATTAATGATAATGGGGTTTGGTTCTAATAGAAAAGCATTTATTGTACAGGGTTTATTAACCAACAACGGCTCCCGCTGTAAAAATATTCCCAGATACGGCAGATAGTGCCTGTGATCCGTATGCACGAGCGCCTGGTTCTCGTTCGACTCGTCACCGTAACCCTCGACCCGGCACGAGATGTACCGCATATAGTGCGTGTCTGTCATGTCGGAGATCGATCCGAGCGACTCGCCATACGCGTCCGTAAGCCCGTCACGGTCGACCGTGATATTGTACGCGCCCGCGCTGAACCCGAGAGTCACCGCCGCGCGCACCGTGCCCTGCTCGTCCTTGATCAGGAAGCTCTCGACATCCGGATTCGCGTCAAAATCAATATCCTTGAGATACCCCGTCTGTCCGCGGTACAGATCGTATGAAATCGCGCGCATTTTCCCTTCAAATTCGAATAGTTCCTTCTGCACGATAAAATGATAGCTCTATTTCCCCCTAATTTCAATCCCCAAACAGGCAGATAACCTTATCCAAAATCGCGGGACTGTGATATCATTCCGACTAATTCAGCCAGAGAGGACATTGCTCTATGAAGCGTGTGGAGATATTTCTGTATAACGATAAGGCGTCGAAGAATCCCGACAGGATCGACAACCTTGTGCCGTTCAAGGTGAACGACAAAATTCTTTTTTACGGCGCCGATCAGACGCCGTTCCGTAAAGCCATGCGGGAACGGTTCCTGACGTACAAGGACGACATCGCGCCGGAAGTGGAAATCTATGTTATCGGCGTGAACGAGATGCCGAAAAATCCTGTCGTGCGGAAATTCCTGTGGATCGGGCGGATCACCCGGTTCATGACGTTCGAAGTGGCGAATTCGCTTCTTACCGAACCCGGATTCGAATCGCTCAGGGATGTACGCTTGCCGAAAACTCCTACTAAAAATATGTCCCCGCTTCATATCGAGCCGGTCGTGATGCTTGGCAAAACGATAGGCTACAGGCGCAGGACGGATTTTCACGACAAGGTCGGAAAAGACAAGCTCCCCGATTGGGCGAAAGACGTCGTGGAGCCGAGATTCAAGGATGAAATAACGGTTGCAGGGCAGGAGATTTATATCGAGGACGCGTCGAACCGGAAAAACGTCCTGAAACGCGATTGCTGCTTTCTTTGCGAGAATATTTTCTTTGCCGAGGGGAAGGGCATGGATATACCGGAAAAAGTAATAGGGTTGCTGAGCGAATGGCAGCCCGGTCAGGGAGTGGACAATCCGGGGATTTTCGGGTACAGCCAGGCTCGCGGGGGAGTGCGCGAGATGAACAAACCGAAAGGCATGCCGCTTCATATAAGGTGGCAGATCGCCGAGCGGATAATGGATTGCATACTTGGGAATGAGTGAGGGGGATTTACTCCTGCAGTAAATTAGCTTTAATTTCTGCGGTGGAGAAGGGGAAAATGGATGTGAGAGGTGATGCATCATGAAGCGTGACATGGACTTAGTGAGGAAGATTCTGCAGGCTTTTGAGGGTGAAGACCACAGCAGCAGGATGATGTATCTGCATATCAACGGATATAAAGAAGAGGAAATCAATTATCACATGCTGATTATGATCGATGCTGGTCTTCTAGTAGGGATACCTTTTCCATTGGGTGAAGGAATTCCTCATGTTGTACCTGAACGCATGACATGGCAAGGTCATGATTTTCTTGATGCTGCTCGTGATGATACCCGTTGGGACAAGGCTAAAGGTATAATGGCAAAGATCGGCGGGGTTACTTTCGAAATCATGAAACAGATTCTAACACAGGTGATGGCGGATCAAATGAAGCAAATCATGGGGATACAGTCTTGATCATAATGGTAGTAACTAGAGAGCCTATCGGTCGAAAGTGAGGTGAGACAATGGCTAGGGTTAAAGCCCCGGCAAACAAGAAAGTTCTCGTTTGGGCACGGGAAACTCTTGGATTTGACCATGAGGCAGTCGCTCACAAGATTGGAACAAAAGCACATATTGTCAAAGCATGGGAGGAAGGTGAAAAGAGTCCGTCCTTTAATCAACTTGAGGACTTATCTGATTTGTACCGTCAGCCGCTTATTACCTTTTTCCAAGAAGAACGTCCTGAAGAACCTCAGTGGCCTGCGGATTTCAGAAAACTTTCAGCTGGTGGAACTGAACCTCTTAAACCTGAAACAAAAATCGCCATATGGGATGCTCAATGGAGACAGTCGATTGCAGAATCTCTTCGCTCTGAATTGGATGTCAATATCACGTTTACTCCAATCGGCACGAAACCGTTGGGTGATGCAGAAGCACTCGCACAACAAATAAGGGCAAAACTTGGGCCATCGATAGAAGTGCAAAGAAAATGGGCCAGGGATTTTAATCATATATTTCGATACTGGCGTGGCTTGCTTGAAGAAACGGGTATCCTTGTGTTCCGGTTTGATTTTCCTCGTGATGATGTTCGTGCTTTCTCATTGCCTGGGCAACTCGCTCCAATAATAACTGTCAGTTCGCATGACAGTCGTAACGGTTCAATATTTTCTTTATTCCATGAGTTGGCACATTTACTTTTTAGGCAGTCTAGTACATGCAATGATTTTGAGTTCAGAAAAAGGGCTGGTTCCGAAAAGGACCGTGTAGAAATATTCTGCAATCACTTTGCTGGAGCATTTTTGGTTCCAGCTGACGCAATATTGCAGCATGAATTAGTTGGAAACACAGTTCGCAAAGAGATAAATGATGCGGAAATTCAGCAGCTAGCGCATTACTTCGGTGTAAGTTGGGAAGTAATTTTAAGAAGATTGCTGATTTTGGAACGGCTAGATGAAGCGTTTTATAAGGCCTGGAAAAATAGCCACCAAAATACATGGAATGACCCAGGCACATCTGGCGGCGGTGGTGGCGGTGATAAGTATTCTTATATCCGTAAAATATTAATGAGGCAAGGATTAGCATACATAGAAACTGTATTGTCAGCTTATTCCGAAAAGATAGTCAGTTTAACAGAAGCTAGCGAATACTTAGGTGAGAAGACACAAAATGTGCTTTTAACTCAGGAGTTTCTTTACGAGGGAGGGGCTGAACTGTGAATGATTCAACTGTATATGTAGTGGATACATCGGCAATCATCGATCTAGCATATTGGTTTCGTAAGAGTACGTTCCCATCGCTTTGGGATCAACTCAAAGATTTAGCCGATCAAGAGGTTTTCTGTAGTCCAAGAGAAGTAAAACGCGAGCTCGAACAAAAAAGTGATGAATTGGCAAAATGTATGTCCAACAATAAGGTAATAATTTCAGAAGAAAAAACTCTGGAAATTGTCAAAGATACTGCAGATATTGATAGGAAATATCCGGAATTAAAAGTAGGTAAAAGACGTAGCCGGCCTAATCCAAGGAGTGCTGACCCAT
>JAPKYR010000027.1 GCA_026394215.1 bacterium | reverse complement strand
CCGGGAAGTGTTAAGGTCGCGTTCATCAATGACATAGCGCCGAATGTGACGATGGCGTAGAAGATAAGCGCGCCGTCAGCGAGTAACCCTGGAAATCTGTAGTAGGCCGCCATGAACAGGACTACCAGAAGAGCGCCAAGTATAGCGGCTCTTTTGCTGTCGTCGATTGATTTCTGTCCGAGAGTCGGGCCGACGGTGCGGTTCTCTATTATCAGCAGTGTTACCGGCATGCGACCGGAATCGAGCTTGATTACAAGGTCCTGCGCCTCTGCATTCGTGAACGAGCCTTCGATCACGCCGCGGCCGTTCAGAATCGGTTCGCGGACGACAGGGCAGGAGATGATTTTATTGTCAAGCGCGATTGCCAGGTATTGCTGTACATGCTGCGCGGTGAATCGCCCGAAAATCTGGCGTCCGCTGTCCTTGAACGTGAATGAGATCATCGGTTCATTCACGCGTCCGAACGTAACCGATGCGTCTGCGAAATCATCGCCGGTCAGGATAATTTTATCACTAGTGATGTCAACAGTCTGAACTTGTGCGGTTCCTTCTGCTGCAGGCTGTTCCCCCTGTTGCCCCATCGGATTGAATACTTCCACTATAGTGCCTATAGCCGGTGGGGGAGCTTCAAAACCAATGACCTGCATTTTATCGATATTCTGGCTGAATGACGCGAGATCGAATCCGGGTTCCGTCCCCAGGTCGGGGAAAAATATCTTCGAACCTGAAATTCCTTCGGTTATATGATGCAGCGCGACTATCTTATTATCTACCGTCAAAGCAAGATAACCGCCCGTATGCTGGGCCGTGTATACCGTATGCTGCAGACCATCCACTTCGAGATCAAGCCCCTCGGTTTGTGTGGTGGATAGAGCCACGGCACCTTCTTCGGGGGTCACTGTACTTGGCCCCGGTTCACCGGTTTCGGTCACAGTTTGGGGAAGCCAGAATCCCCTGATTAAATCGGAAGTGATGACAACCTGCTCCTGGGTAACGGTCGTCGTTGCTCCCTGTTCTTCCGTGGTAGTATCATCCGGCGTCGGTGTGGTTTCGGTGGTGGAACTCGTTATCCCGTTCTCATCGACCGGTAAGCCAGTCACAGGATCTACTATACGCACTATCGTCCCGGCTGTTAATGGATCGCTGCCGACATCGATGAATTTCAGGCTGGCCGTCGTACCGATCAGTTCCTTAACTCTTTCGGGATCGTCCTCGCCGGGAATCTGGAGGACAACACGGTCCGTTCCCATCTGCTGAAGGACTATTTCCTTCACGCCTTCCGGGTCGATACGGTTGCGAAGGACTTCCATCGCTCCAGCCATCATGTCGGGGGTAATTTCAGTCATTCCCTCGGGAACCTGCGCCTGCAGGAGAAGGTCTACACCTCCGACAAGGTCAATACCCTGATTGACAGCCGGTTCTCCAAGCTTTACTTTATATACCGGCACCGCGACTGCAATGATCAGGATAATAATGACCAGGATCCAGTTTTGAGTACGTTTATCGGCGCTCATATTATGGCCGAACCTCCGATTTACAAGTTCCCCCCAACCATGCCCAGAAAATTTGAGCATGCGCAAAATACGCCCTTGACCGGGCATACAAAATTTCGCTCCGGCACAAAGGGCAAACGGGTATTATAGAGTTATATAGAGCAGGAAGTCAAACGGGTTATTAATACTGAATAAATAATATTGGCGATGGCTGTTTTTCTGAATCTCCGAAAACTGCTGTCCGGATAGTATATGCCGGGTAGCCTCCGTGGTAAACTACAATCCTGAAAGTCACATGGATTCTTGTAAAAATACAATTCCTATCCTTCTTGGACCTACCGCGACAGGCAAGACCTCGGTAAGTATCGCACTTGCGAAAAAAATAAACGCCGAGATAATCTCCGCAGATTCCCGCCTGGTTTACAGATACATGGATATCGGGACCGCAAAGCCGTCTCTATCGGAAATGCAGGATATCCCGCACCATTTAATCGACCTCGTTAATCCCGATGAAAATTTCACTGTCGCCGGCTACAAAAAACTTGCCTACAAAAAAATCGATGAAATTCTGGCGACGGGAAAAATCCCCCTTGTTGTCGGCGGCACCGGATTATATATCAGGGCGCTTGTCGATAACCCTTCCTTTCAGAACCTGCCCCCCGATCCTGATTTGAGAAGTGAAATCCTGAGAGAGATTGATAAAAATGGATCTCAGGCGGTTTACAGGGAATTGGCGGAACTCGATCCAGACGCCGCCGAAAAAATTCATCCGAATAATATTCCAAGGCTTGTCAGGGCTATCGAGGTTGTGCGCTCGAAAAATGTTAAATTTTCGGAATCGGTCAGGCGCGATCGCGAACGAACCGGGGACGAAAATCCATACTCATGGGTGCTGGTCGGCCTTAATATGGATCGCGAAGTGCTCTATAAAAGAATTAACGGCAGAGTGAAATTAATGATCGATGCCGGGTGGGTCGACGAAGTAAAAAAAATTCTCGACATGGGCTATACCGGCAGCGAAAAACCATTACTGGGGCTTGGATACCGTGATATTATTTCCCTAATAAAAGGTGAAATTGACTTGAACGCCGCGATAGAGAATATTGCGCAAGACACGCGCCGCTTCGCCAAACGTCAGATGACCTTCTTCCGCAAAATCCCGGGCATCCATTGGATCGAGCTTGAGGAAGGCTGCGATACGTCGGATGTCGTATCGGAAATTCTTGAATCCTCACCCCTTAATCCCATTTCTCCACAATGTGGAGAGGGGGCGAGGGGGTGAGGTGACACATGAGGCTTATTATGCACACTCCCGATCATAGATCTCTACGATCCTTACCTTTCGAAAAATGGCATGGCACCGGAAACGATTTTATCCTCTGCTCCGAATCCGTCACAGGCCAGTTCATGAAAGACATTGCGACTCTTGCGCAAAAAATGTGCGCGCGGCATTTCGGAATCGGTTCCGATGGGTTGATTCTGGTTGGAAAATCCGACAAAGCCGATTTCAAAATGCGCATGTGGAATCCCGACGGGAGCGAATCGGAAATGTGCGGAAATGGGATGCGATGTGTCGGCGCCCACCTCAAATCGCACAACCTCGTCAATATCTCGTCCACGGTAAAAATCGAAACATTGAAGAGAATCATCGGTTTGAATTTCATCGATCCCCCGGACTTCTCCAACGACCGGTCTCCGTGGATCCGGCTCGATATGGGCGTTCCGGTTGTCAATCGTCGCGATATCCCCATCTCCGGCGATGGAAATTCCCCAGTAATTAATGAATCATTGGTAATTCCCGGACTTTCCGTCGAGCTAAAATTCACCGGAGTAAATTTCGGCAACCCCCATGCGGTTATTTTCATGAACGATGTGCCGGGTATCTCCATGGTAGATGAAATCCCACTTTCCGAGTGGGGACCGTTAATTGAAAATTACGTCGGCAAATTCCCGAATCGCATCAATGTTGAATTTGTGGAAGTCATCGCTCCCGGCCACGTAAAAATGCGGGTATGGGAACGCGGAGCGGGGATTACATTAAGCTGCGGAAGCGGAGTAGCGGCTATCCAGGCAGCCTGTCACCTTACCGGCAACGCATCCGACCGTCTACGTGTCGATGTCCCCGGTGGATCGCTCATAACCGAATATTCCGATTCCGGCCATGTTTATCTTACCGGCCCGGCGACTCAGGTCTTCTCAGGAGAATGGCTTGAATAATCTTGATATTAACCTTCCTTACCAATTAATAAGAATGTTACTCGTAGAACAGCACGGCAGTGCGTCTTGAGGGTTTTATGGGCTTTAAGACGCACTGCCGTGCTGTTCTACTTGATTTCCACGAGAAAATCAGTCAATATGCTCATCCCCCGAAAGACAAAATCGGGGCATGTTTTGTTTGAATTCATACATCCATATAATTAAAGGTAAACATAGGTCAGCATCATGGCAGACACAGATTCAAAAACCCGATATTTCACCCTCGCGAAACGACTCGAAGATATCCCCCCATACCTTTTCCAGCGGATCGACGATATGAAAACCGCCGCGAAAGCTCGGGGTATCAAAATCATAAGCCTCGGAATCGGCGATCCCGACCAGCCGACGCCGTCCGACCTTGTCGACGAGATGTACACATTCGCGAAGCAGAACGAAATGCAGAAATATCCCGCCTACAAGGGAACCCCTGAGAGTCTGCAGGCCATCGCGGCTTTTTACCGCAAACGTTTCGGCGTCGAACTCGATCCTAAATCCGAATGTCTCGTCCTGATCGGCTCCAAGGAAGGTATCGCCAATCTCGCGTTCGCGGTGCTCGACACGCAGGACGTGGTCATCATCCCCGACCCCGGCTACCCTGTCTATGCTATGAACGCGGTCTTCGCCGGGTGCGAATCTTATTCCGTTCCCCTTCTCAGGGAAAATGATTTTCTGATCG
>JAPKYR010000181.1 GCA_026394215.1 bacterium | reverse complement strand
GAGCCGGAAGGTCTTCGCGTGGAATATACCCAAGATGATGAAAACGTCCCTGGCTCGATTTCTCAAGCGATTTCAGCAATTTTTTCCCGCCTGCTCCGATTGGTCCGACAGCGATTAATGAAGGGGTAAGCTCATCGCGACGCTGCAACACCATTCCAACAAGGTTGTAAGCGTCAATCAGCAAGCCAAGGTTTTTACGCTTCTCAATCGGGCCGACATATAAGGAGTAAATATCGGGGAGCAAATATTTATCGAGCACGCACTCGATTTTTTCCACGGAAACAGGTTCGCGGAATTCGTCCTCGCAGGCGAGATGGACGACTTTCCCTTTATCCGCCTCTATCCATTTTAATTTTCGGAGATCGTCGAGTGTTGCCTGACTGTCGCAGAATACCTGACCGGTTTTTGCTGCCAGATCCACACTTCCGGGAGTAAGGAATCTGAACAGAAACCAGCTTTTGAGCGCCATGCCGCCCGGATGCAGCCTGAACGCGAGGTCATGAACTGTCACACATACCGGACATGGCGCTTTCGGGGCGAGATAATCGGGTCCATGGAAAATATCGGGTGGATTTTTACTGAGGATTTTAGAGAGAGCTGACGTCTCGAACGCCCATCGGTTTCTCGATGGCACATTTATGATTTCCCACCCGGCAATTTTTTCGCTTTCAAGAATATCGGACGTCTCGCGCGCCCTGAATTCGGGAACATAACCGACATACGAATGCTCAGGGAAAAGTACCGGAAGTTCGCGTGCGAGTATGCGGACATATCGCCCGATCCCTCCCTTATTGACAAGAGCTGCAAATGAGAGTCCGATCCTCACTATAGATCCTCACGACTATTACGGAAAAGAAAATGGCTGGCCAGGAAAAGGAGGATAATGGAAGCCATAACGGAAAGGAAAAGGTAAACGACCACGTACGGAATATGGTAAATACCCAGCCAGTAGTTGATGTTATCGATCAAAGGATTGATATGCGAAAATTGCTGGAGTTGGTACACAAGCGCGACGTCGTTTTCATCGAGAACGCGAAGCATCTCCAGCGGGTTCATTGAGAAAAGGAACCAGAACGGGATAGTATGCCATTCGAATCCTCCGCTCGATCTTGGGAAATTCGAATACCACAGAGTCAGGATCAACTGGAAGAGGTAGGCGCTTGCGAACCCTAAGATGACCACGCCGTAGGTCACGCCGGTTGCGATGTACGATTTCGAAAAAATTGTCGAAAGCATAATTCCGAGAGACGATACGACCATCGCGGCGACACAGATAATCAGGAATCCCCAGATCAATTGGGCGAAATCGAATCCGCCCATCCAGATAGATAGGGAGAGAAGCGGGAGGCTCGCAAGGACAAGAAGGACCGCGTAACTCACGCCGGAGAAGACTTTCCCCGCGACGATATCCCAGCTTGTGAGGAGGGTCGCCTGCATGGTCTGGAATGTCTCGCGCTCTTTTTCAATCGTGATCGCGCTCGCGGCGTAGGCTGGCGAGAGCAGAAGCACGAGAAAAATCTGCATGTACAGAAGGTAGAATCCGAGATTCCGGCCGCTGGTCGCGAGGTTGGAATAATTTATCTCCGTCCCGAAATTCGCGAATTGTGTCAGGATGAAGATGCTGAGCACTACGAGATACGCCATCATGGGAAGGATGGCGCGGATGCCGCGCATGCGGCTCCTGAGTTCCTTCATGGTTATCGGATTAGAAAGTATCATCGTTATTCCCAACCGTTTATTATTATAATAGAATTAGAGCGAACAATTTAAGGATTTTATGGTTCTTAGCTTATAATCTAATGAATTTCATAGCCTCAGAGGGCTTTTACCTTTAAGACTACTCTGGTAGAATCCGGTTGATAATAAACGCGGAAATACAATGAATTTATCGGAGGCCGGAAAATAGTGAGGATTACATTTATAAGCGGACTTGGAACTGTTCTTTTATTACTTGTTTTCGCCGGAATTTTTGCGACAGCTACCGGTGTATTTGCGGACCGCAACTCGCCCCCATATGTTGCGAAGCCACAGGGTCTTGTGGCACTTGAGGAAAAAACCGACAGCGATTTCAAGGCCCTTCTTGCGAATATTACCGCGCGGGGCGATATCGGACAGATCGAAACCGTTCCTCCAGTCAATCCGGACGCTCCACTTCCATCCGGCACTTATCTGTACAATAATCTCCTTGAAAATTTATTAAGCGGACTGCATTACTTCTATCCCGTTCCCGGGGATACGCCATCATCTGTCTTTGTGTCCTCATGGGACGCGGAGAATGGCGACAGGGTGGTATCGGATTTCATGCTTCCCGCTCTTGAGAACAATGTCAACTACCTTCTTACTCTTGAGTTGTACCGGAAACTTCACGCGAAAGCGATTTTCGATCAGGATATCGAATATGCCCGCGCCAGGGTAAATCAGCAATTTGCCGCCGACTGGCATACGACAGTGGACTGGCCGCTTGGGGTATATTTCGACCTTATAGAGCTTTATAAAGTAACAGATGATGAAACCTATCTGGGATATGCGGAGCGGTTCGCAGTGGGCGATAATCCGGATGACGCGAATACGCCGCTGACAAGGGCGAAAGAAATCGCATTCAAGTTCAACCTGAATTTCGCGCGCCAGTCAAGCCCGTTCCATTTCTATTATGCGGCACTCCTCGCCGATTATGGAAACCGTCATAATGATCCCAGTCTGGTAACCACGGCACGGTCTCTCTTTACGGGTTTAAAAAACATGTTATATGACACCCGTTATAAAATGCTGTGGAAACGCGCGACAGTCCCGGAGGATAATTCAACCAACGTCAATCTGGTTCAGACATTCGACACGCTGGAGCAGGTTTCGGCGATTCGCGCGATTGTCGAATACGGGAGAGCGTCGGGCGATCCGGAAGCGGCCAGCCTTGCTAAATCGATACTGGACGGCATGTGGGGGGAGGTCGGTGCAAGCCCGTTATTGATCGAAGCCCCGCAGGGGATGCCAGAGACGACATACTATGGATTATACACAGCATACGATCGCGACCGTGAGGCTGAACGTTCGAATCCGAATGAAATAACCATCGACCAGATACTATTCCATTACGTAAATATTCTCGTCAATGAAGAATTCCAGGGGCAGTTCAGGGAGTCAATCGATTTTCTTGAGAACTGGCTTGAAGATAATGGGCCTATGTACAGCCGTTCAGCAAATGGGTATTTTGTGACCTATGGGGAAAACTGGACTCCGCCGGAACGTCCGATGGTGTCCTCGCAGGCTTCGATCTGGATGGCGCGAGCTCTCGCTGAGGATGAATGGTACCGGTATAATGTGGCCCAGTCTCTCGCTACATCCCTCGAGGAGGGCAATTAGGGCCGGTTATTTTTAATACTTGAACTTTAGATTATTTAACATGCACCGCGAGCCGTTTCGTGGCATGCGACTCCGGCGCATGAATCGGGAATCAATGCGCCAGAGTCGTATATTACGGTTTGCCGCGATTTTAATAATGAAGATGGGTGGTTAACTATGTCAGGTCCTGTTTCCGTAGTTCCAATAAAAATCGCTTCCAGAAAGCCCTCCACAGCGGTATTCCTCATTCAGCTTATAACGCTATGGGGATTGAACCTCGCGGATACGTTCCAGACCATGTATCTATCGTCTAGCGGTATGCTTAGCCATGAGGCCAACCGGTTTATAAATTTTTTCCTTCTCAAGGGACCTGCGGTACTTTTATTGGTGAAGGTGCTGGCGCTTATTCTAATTTCGAGCATGCTGATCAGAGGCTGGTACGATTGCCGCGGCATTAAAGTTCTCGACGCGCAATATACCCGCGACCAGGTCAGAGCAGCGATCCAGTTTATGCTCACCGCCGGGATAATCTATTATGTAATTATTGTGACCTTCCCGTTCGTTGCATTGCTTGTCTCTGGCTCTTTCAATCCCTGATATCTACTGCAACGGCTCAAGCAAACCGGATAACACCGACTCGGTACCGGATGTGCCGTACGATACTTCCCTAAGTCCGCCTTCAAGCCATAAATCCATTTGATCCATACCATGCGGGAGAAATGCCGCGCCACCCTCGCCGGGAGGCAAAACCGCGCCGATTCGCCAGGAGCCTCCCTCACTCGCCACAACCGCTCGGAAAACCGTCCCGAAATCATTTACATACGGCGGCCCGGAAATATATGAGTAATATCCGACCCTGATTGTGTAACGCCCCCCTCCCCATGGATGCGATCCTGCTCCGATGAGATTTTCAACGCCTGACGGATGCGGGAAAACAGACTGGTTTACGTCTCCCCACTGCCAGTTTATTGTGTCGGGTCCAAGAGCTGATTGTAATTCTCCAACTGCCTGGTCAAGGGAAGTAACAAGGCGATGGTCGATCGCGGCGCTTGAGTCGCCTTTCAGCCAGTCAAGATTTGTTTCGCCACGAATGTAGTCTTCAAGGATAGGAATCCACCGATCCTCATATGCCAGATAGGACGAATCACCGGGTGGAAGACCTTGATCCATACAACTTTGTATAAGTTTTAGTAGCCAAACTTGATAAATTGTCGCTGTGACACTGTCTTTTGCCAGTCGATAATCCCATCCAGAAAGAGGATCGATATACCCCGATAACCCTTCTGGGATATTTCCGGCTTCGTTAGCAATGGCTTCAAGAAGTTCAGGGACAAAAAATCGCGCTGTAAGGTCGACGTCGTCCATCTGGAAATTCCTCATATCGTCAAACGTCAAATGTCCCGGATTGGAATTTAATAATTCGATTATCCTATCTATCCTCTCATTCGACGAAAATGATGCGCCCAGCGGACGTGAACCGTCCTCTTTGATCCCCCCTAACGGTATATTATTCGCATGCGCGACATAGCCTTCCGGCGGATCGATACGATGCGGTAATTCATCGTATGGTATATACCCGGTCCAGTCGAGCGATGAGTCGATCCCGCTAACGGGGCTCCGACCATCGTAACCGCTTCGTATGGGGACATCTCCGATCAAAATCTGCGCGATCCGACCGCCCTCGCCTTTTTCAATAAGGCACACATTCTGGGCGGGTGAATGATAACCCCGAAATGCTTCGTAAAATTCCTCGATTGACGACGCCGACATCGCGAGCCTGAAACCTGTAACATCGTCACTCGGTTCAATCCCGGTCCATTTCATGGCGGTGCATGTCCCGGCTCCTTTATATATCACAGGACCGTGAATGCTCCTGTACAGTGTCAGCGAATAGGATCGCGGAATTCCGCCATTATCCTTATAAACAATCTGCTCGTTGGAAATTTCGAAATCCAGCCACTGGCCATCGACCTGATACTGATTCTGGTTTTCCGGATTCAATTGTTCGACGAACAAATCCTGGCAGTCTGCCGGAAGGTTGCTCGCGCCCCAGGCGATTTTTTCGTTCGCGCCAAACGGCAGGAACGGCATTCCGGGGAATGAGACGCCCCAGCAGTTGATATTTACTCCATCCAGGACGACCTCGTACAGAATCGACGGCGCGAAATAATTCAGGTGAGGATCCATCGCGAGTATCGGCTCGCCGCTTTCCGTCATGGATCCATCGACAGCCCAGACATTGCTCGCGTTCAGATGCCCGTTAATGCCGATTTCCTCAAGGGGTTCGAACCATTCGGAGATTATTTTACCTTTCGAATCGCCTTTCCAACCGCATGCCGGAGATTCGGCATTAAGTGTGAAACATGGCGTCCGATCTTCACATTGTCCGTTATCGACATCCGCATTTTCTTTTCCGTTATTCGAGGAGATCAATTCACTTTCATCCGACTGGCCGAAAATGTAATGAGGCTCGGTACTGGGAATCGGCGGGAAGAGTGCCGATGCTTCCTCTTCGCCAAGTTCATTAATTAAAGTACCGTACTCCTCCTCATCCCATGAATCGGCGGCAAGCCAGACCGCGACAAGTCGCGTGATTGCGAGGCAATCTCCGACGGTCCACGGCGCAGGCTCGTAATTCATTAATAAAAATTCAAACGGGAGATTGCCGCGATGTGTGTCGATATAAGCGTTCACTCCATCCGAAAATGCCTGCAGGTATTCATGTGTGACCGGTTCAAGCGTCTCGACCGATTCATCTGCGGCGCGGCCAAGTCCGAGGCTGCGGTGGTAAATGTCCCAGTGCAACTGCGACTGTCCCGCGACCTCCGCAACCTGTCCCCGCGCAAGGCGCCTGCTGCCGTCCATCTGCCAGAGACGGTCCTGAGCGATCGCATATCCGTAGCCGACAAACAGGTCGCGATCGGATTCGGCTTTTATCGTCGGTACCCCCCATTCGTCGCGGGAAATTGAAACCGTGCCGTCAAGCCCCGCAATATCTACGGGCACGATATTCGAGCTGTCATCGTCCTGGGCGAATAAGGATCCGGTGTGCCATGAGCCGAGAGG
>JAPKYR010000030.1 GCA_026394215.1 bacterium | reverse complement strand
GAAGCGCGTCGAGGGTGTCCGACGCGGCTAGAAGCTGCGCGCCGTCGGGAATTCCCTCCCACATGAGGGCATCCGGATACCCCGTCCCGTCCCATCGCTCGTGATGCCAGCGGATCACATGCGCGGCGGAGTCGAGGGTAGGGATTTCGCGCACGATTTCGAAACCTACATGTGGGTGCCCGTAAATCGCGGCTTTTTCCCTGAGCGTGAGAGCGCCCTTTTTTCGAAGGATGCTGTCCGGGGTCCCGATCTGCCCGATATCGTGCAGCAACCCGGCATAATAGACGTCGCGAAGGTAAGTTTTAGACAGCCCGACCTTCTGTCCGAGGTTGATCGCGATCCCTGCAACCCTCTGGGCGTGCTCGTGCGATGCCTGCTCGACAAGGTCCATGGTCAGGCTGAGCGCCTTGACGATGTCCTCGAAAATATCGTATTGGTCTCCGAGAAGGCTCGGATTCCATTCTCCGTTATGTTTGCCGTTTCCGTCGGGCATATTAATAAGATCGGAAAAAACCGCAAAAAGATCAACCATTTAATTATACATGGAATTGTGCCATATGCCTCTGGCAGATGGGAAATTGTGTCATGTGCCTCCGGCGCATGATATTCCTTCTATCTAAGACAATAACCGGGTTGTGAGAATGCGTACTTTTAAGTTACAATTTTCACTACAAAACGAGTAAAATATCCAAGTGCTGGAGGGATGATCAATGAAAGCCGTGTATGATCCGGAAACCGATATCCTGACAATAATCTTCAGGGACGATTCTCCGGTTGCGGAGAGCGATGAAGAAAAGCCCGGACTGATACTCGACTATGACGAGGAAGGCAACCTTGTGTCTCTTGAAATCCTGGACGCATCAAGCAGGATCACAGAGACTAAGTCCATTGAATTCAAGATGACTGGCTAGGAAAGACGTCACTCTTCGCCCAGTACAAACAACACATATGGATCGGTTTCAGTCAACCTCATACCGTCCAAATGATCCAGCAGTGATTCGATTATGTCCGCGATTCCGGCATAATTCGGTTCCAATAATGGTTCCGTGACGGCTTCGGTTTCTGTAGCATCCGTGCTGGTTTCAACTTCCTCGACCGGTTCAGGTTTGATTGACATCACATTCCAGTGATTTACGACCTTTACTGCATCGGCCCTGACACCCCAGTCCTCATTGCTGAGAAGATTCGAAATTGCCGCTACAGTTTGCTGGTCCGGTGGGATTTTGCCTGTTGCGAAAACTTCCAGTAATGATCGGAACGCCCGCGTACTGAGCTCCGGTATACCTAAACCGGAAGCCATCTGCCCGGGCCACAGGCAAAGATCCTCGCAAAGATCGGCAATGTAGGCTGTCGCATTAGCAAGCTTCAATTCTTTTATCGCAGGATCCAGGTCAGGGTTGTTCGTGATTGCATAAATATCCGAATTCAGCGCGAGTTGCCCGATAAGCGACTCGCGGACACTTATATACGGATGATCGAGAAGCGGTCGAAGCTGATCGTAGCAGTAAACATCGAGCATGAACAAAGTATCCATGCTGACTTTGACCAAGGCTTCATCATCAATCACTGTTAGATTTTGAATGATCCGCTCGTCCGCCACATGCGATCCTATCGCACCAAGTACTCCAATTGCGCGACGCTGCATCGCCGGGTCCGGATCGTCGAGAATCGCCGCGACATCCTGCTCAAGATCGGTTAATTTAAGCGTTGCGATCTCCGCGAGTGCATCGCGACGTCGCATCTCTTCATCGCTCATGAGGTTTTCGCGTACTACATTGATTACCGCGTCATGGTCTGTATCAAGAAAGTATTTAAGGATCATATCGTATGAACCAAACGCAAGTCCGCTCTGGTTATTGTCGAATTCTCCGGATACATATGGAAGGACCGCCGGGCCAAATGCGACCAGACGTTCGCGCGCTTTCGGGACAATAAACCGGTTGTCGCCGACTTCCCATCGGACGGAAATCGCCCACAGTTCGTCGAATACTTCCTGCGTAAGTTCACCTTCGTAACTGATGATTTCAGGAAGCGGGACATTTTCACCCAATCCGCCGCGGTCTGCTGCGACTGGAGCTTCTTCACCCTCGGGTACCGGTGGTGGAGCGGTGTCTATCCCGACGCCGACCTGATCCTGTGTCCACATGGCATTATTGTCCATGACTCCGAGATAGTCGTCCTGGCCATCGAGATCGACAAGCACTCCGATGCTTGTAAACCCGCGTGCCGGACGTCCGAAATTGATCCCGCCGTCGCGACGTGCGGCGTAGGTGTCATCGCCGGAACGGTCGATAAAAATAACCGCACTGTTTGTAAGTGAGCCGCCATTGCATGCTGAATACCCGAAATACTGGTCGTTTCCACCGCGATCATGAAAAACCGATGCCGCATAGTCATGGCTTCCGCCGGTGCCGAGTCCGATATGCATCGTGTAACTGTCGCTTCCGCTGACATCAACCAATCCGCCGACAGCGAGATGGATTCCGGAACCTTGCCCGTACTGTGTCATTTCGTATGTGTCGTTTCCCGCGCAATCGTAAATAAATCCGGCTGAGTACCAGTACCCAACTCCCTGGTTGTAAATATCTCCAAGATATCGGTCGTTGCCTTCGTAATCAAGAATCAATGCAATTCCGCCCGCGTAATCGATCCCGCGTTCACCGATCGCAAATCCCTGAGAGAAGGACTGGTAGCGGTCGGCAAATAATGGCGCATCGAGGTAAACTCCTCCGGCTTCGTAAACATCATTACCGCGTTTGTTTGAGCAGATCGCGACGCCGAGAGTCCGCGCGAATGCCTGCGAATTTGTCCATGCGTAGTAATGGTCGTTATCGAATTGGCCGATATCGACCGGGTCGGCGGTGCCTTCGTCAGTTGACATGACTGGTGGATCCTGGAGGCTGTCATCGACCATGATTCCGATTCCGAATCCTGCTGCGCCCTGCGAATAGACTTTCGATTCGTATGTGTCGGAACCGCCGTCATCATAGAACGTAGCGATTCCGCACATCGATGCACCGAGCGCGCACGATCCGGTGATGTATCTGTCGTTCCCCTGTCCGAGATCATAAAATGCCGCGACTCCTAGAATCGCTGCTCCGATAGTGATATCGACATCGCCGCAGTCATAGAAATCGTCTCCGCCCATGTCAACGAAATAGCCGTAGCGATTTCCTTCCGTCCCGTATGCTGCACCGATTCTGCAGTTGTGATATGTGTCATTTCCGCCGGGATCGATAAGTATCGCGAAATCGCCTTCCCAGTAGTCGCTCATGCGCGAGCCGATCCCGATCCGACCGTATTCTGTCTCAATAATAATTTTATTCGCCATCGGGAAAGCGCTTGGTGGAAGGTTTTTAAGCAAAACTGCAGGATCGGGGCATAATGAAATATACTGTTTTGAAAGACTGAACATATCAACCTTAGACATCAATTCATAGATATACTCGTCATTCTTCTCCAGTAGCATTGCATCCCATTCCGTAACCTGTTCGTCCGTGTAAGGGGACTCGAACACATCATGCCAGGTAAGGTTTACCGGGGCATACTGTCTGATTAACTGGCATTCGCTTTCATCAATCGGCTGAGACACCCCATTTTCCAGCATGGTTGTCAGCACCGCCTCAAGTTCTTCGATTGTCCCGGGTGCGGAAGAAGTCTCCATCGAATTTGTCTCAGTTGTGAGAGTCCACAATTCGGTTAATCCATCTTCGGTTACCGCCGGGTAATATCCTGCGGCAACAAGAAAATCGCCGATGGAAGCCGGAAAGTCAACCTCCGCCTCACTCATATCCGCGACCATCTTATCCATCCCCGGCGCGATATCCATCGGATGCGCCATCCATTCCTTCACAATCGGGAAGCACTCGTAGCCGTACGTAAAATCCTTACGGAAATTCAGGTCTTCGAGCGTTAGATTTGCCGACCATAGCGCCCTTTCGATCGCTGCGATCTCCTCGGGCGTATAAGTCCCGACCCAGTTGTCGGGCAAGACAATATCGGCGGGATCGGGCGTCTGCGCGAATGCGCCTCCCGCGAGTATAAGTATCCCGATCAAAGTGAGAAAGAAAATTCTGGTTCGAGTTCCGAGTTTCATAATGCGCTCCCTTTTGCGGATTTGGTTCAGGACGGCAATTATATAGCAAAAAACAGGGGACTGGCTCGAATGGCACGTAAATAAGCAAAAAGTAAAAACCCGACGAAGGTGTAAAAAAGAGCAGTAAAGATAAAGGAAGCGCTCCAGTTGTGCGAAAATATTCGCCAGCAAAACCAACAAGGAGCGCTTCTAAATGAAATTGTACTATATGCTGTTTGGAAGTAGGCAAACTGAAAAAAGAGTTTTCCCAGTCGGTACTGTTGCATTGCACACGATAACACCAAGACAAAATCAATTCGCGGATGCACTCCCTTACCCTGTAAATAATAAATCGGAATATCAGCTACATGAAAAATAATTTTATGGTTCATTGTCGCGGTTAAATCTGATAGACTATAAGAGTCATGACCGTTGAACAGATTCGCAAACCGAGGTTTTCCGGACAGTTTTATCCGGGCAGCTTAAACAAAATTCCTCCGAAACGCGCGATCCTGATCGGACCGTCTCATCACCATTACTTCATGGGGTTTTCTCTCGCGGGTTATGAAAAATACCGGACCCCTCTTGGCGATCTCGAAGTCGACCTTGGGCTTCAGCAGACTCTGGCAAGCGCGACCGGATTCGATTTCGAGCCTGAAGCGCACATGCACGAGCATTCTCTGGAAGTCATCCTGCCGATGCTCCAGTATGTGGTTTCAAGCGACATAAAAATTATGCCGATAATTGCGGGGAGTACATCGCGGGCGAATATTACAAATCTTGCCGACGCTCTTGCGTCGCATTGCGATGCATTGTCCGATGTGGTGATCATATCGTCCGACCTGAGCCACTTTTATAACTATAATGAAGCAAGGCGGCTGGATCAGGAAACCCTCGCTTTTATTCTGGAAGAAGATTCCGACTCGATAAATGAACGGTCGGGCGATGGCGGACGTCTGGCGTGCGGCCATTCCGGCATCAGTGTCGCGATCAAGCTTGCGAAATTATGGGGTCTCGGAAAACCCGAAGTATTGATCTATTATAATTCCGGCGATTCGGGCGGCGACCGGAATCGTGTGGTAGGATACGCGTCGGTTGCTTATCCGGCTCCCGATCTTGCAATTGAACCCGGTCCCTGATAACTGGAGGTTCGAACAATGCAGAAAGATTCAAATGATATCGACAACGGGAAGGACCTTCCCGGCCTGTCGGATGAATCGAAGCAGTATCTTCTCGACGTAGCGCGCGAGGCTGTGCGGCGCTATGTTTTCCGCGAACCCCGTCAGAAGTTTGAGTACGACGACCCAGTTCTTTCAGGACGATGGGGCGCGTTTGTGACTCTGAAAATCGACGATGATCTGAGAGGATGTATCGGAAATCTTTTATCGGACAAACCGCTTCCCGAAACGATAGCGGAAATGGCGGTTAAATCCGCGGCTTCCGACCCGCGATTTGCGCCGCTTTCCCAGTCGGAATTCACGCGCATCTCGATAGAAATCTCTGTCATGGGCCCGATTCGCGAAGTCGGAAACATCGACGAGATTGTCATTGGCAGGGACGGCTTAATAATCGAGCAGGGATATCGGCATGGGCTACTTCTGCCGCAGGTAGCGACAGAGCACAATCTTGGCCTTCATGCTTTCCTGTCACAGACATGTCTGAAAGCGGGGCTTCCACCGGATGCATGGAAACACGGCGCGAAGATACAGAAATTTTCCGCAGAGGTATTTTAGGGGAATCTTATTTCCCGATTGCAAATTATTATTTACTGGTTTACTATTTAATAATACGTCCTAATTATTATTTTTTGAAAAGTATGATTAATGCTTGACAAAATTAAAAATAGTGTCAATATGTAGGAAATAACTTTTAAAGGAGGCAATATGAGAGCAATTTCCATTTCAGTTGTTTTTTGTATTTTTCTTCTGGCGCTTAGTTTTCAGGCACAAGCCGATCCGTGCTGCGCGGATCAATATTTAGATGGATCATCTATGTCTTTAAACCTTGTTATCTGCAATTGGCACCCTATGTGCACAGTAACGTGTACTAATTACATTGAATACTATCGTTATACCCACAAATCCCTACCATGCGATGACAATTTGGTGACAAAATCGCAAAGCTGGCTCGACTGCTTGCCTGGCGCATGCGAATGCAGCAGTGATTTCGTATGGCATAGCAGTAAAGTATTCTTAGCATACTGCTCAGAATTGGACTAATAAAAAAAAGGAGAAATGCAAATGTCCAAGTTAATTCTAAAATACTTCCTTGTTGTTTGTTTTTGTATTTTGCTGGTTAAACCGGCAATGGCGGACGAGTTTGGCCGTTCGTTATTTTACAGATTTTCATATAACGTCCAAATCATCACTTTAGGGGTAAATTATTATTGGAAAGCTAACAATGTTATGCCTTCTTCTATATTGGAATTGAGAGATGAGGGCTTGCTGCCGTTAAACTTGATAAATCCGGTTAATGAGCAGCCTTTAAACCTCAATCCGGGTTTCCCCGGGTCAGGTGAAGTTACAATAGAAAAATTAGATGATCAAATTGTTCAAGTAACTAGTGCTGTACCCGGCGGGGATATAATGCAAGCTAATCTGGATTCTTCATTATACACAATCACTGATAATGAACTGGATGAAGCTAACCGAAAAATGGTCTTGTATTTGAATTGGGCTTATGTATCTTTCCAAAAGTTCTATAACGAGAAGGGTTTTGTACCTGGAAGCATCGATGATTTAATAAATGCGGGATACTGGCCTTTTGAAGGGCAGTTGAATCCAGTTACAGGTATGCCTCTTCAGTTTTACAGCACAGAACCGGGCGATCTTAACTACACGTTTGGATACAAGGCACAAGTTGTCGTGCATAACCGAGACGGGAGCGTTGCTGCTATATCTGTGTCACCAGAAACTGGCGATTACTTTGCCGATTAGGTTGGTATTTCAAATATAAACAATACTTCTTGTTTGTATTTATTTGAAAATTATTTCATTTTAATCGGCCAGCGTGTGGGTAGCATCAGTTCCTGCGCTACATCGATCGCATATAAATCGGTCATCCCGGCGATATAATCGACAATATGGCGTTTTCGTTCCCCGTCATCCTCAACCCACTTCACCATATAATTTTCGTTAACTTTCCGATCCGAATAAAAAATATCCAGAAGGCCGGTAAGACATCGGTGTATGCTGTCGTCATGCGACCTTACCTCGGTTCGGTTGTAAACGTTCTCAAATAAAAAATCTTTCAGGCCGTTAATTGTATTCTCCATCACCGGCGATAGCGCAAGCCGTCCTTTATCAAGTGTCGTGTAAATTGTATCCATCACCATCGCGTTGATACGCTCGCGGCTTTCTGTCCCGACCACCTTTATGAATTCAAGCGGTATGTCGTCCGCGGTAATCAAACCCACCATGACAGCGTCCTGCAGGTCGTGGTTCACGTACGCCATACGGTCGGCGATTTTCACAATCCGGCCTTCCATATGTAGCGAGTCGTCGGTGTCGAGCGACAGGTTGTAATCGCCGGGACCTTTTGTGTGCTTGCGTATGCCCTCGATGACCTCGAATGTCAGGTTCAGCCCTTTCCCGTCATTTTCAAGTTTTTCGACTACTCGCACGCTCTGGATATGATGCTGGAAACCGGATCCCAGGCCATTTTTTTTGCACCAGATATCCAGGACTTTTTCGCCCGCATGGCCGAACGGAGTATGGCCGAGGTCATGTCCGAGCGCGATAGCCTCGATCAGATCTTCGTTCAAACCGAGTGCGCGCCCGATTCCCCTCGCGATCTGCGTTACCTCAAGCGTATGTGTCAGACGTGTGCGGAAATGGTCGCCGGTCGGGGCGAGAAAAACCTGCGTTTTATGTTTCAGACGTCGGAATGATTTCGAATGGATAATCCGGTCCCGGTCTCTTTGAAAAGGGGTCCTTACGGGGCAGGGGAGTTCGGGATATTTCCTGCCCTTCGAGTCGCGCGACCGATAACCCCATTTTGAAAGGGTCGCTTCCTCGCGATCGAGAAGCTGCTCCGTGAGATTCAGATCGGGGTACATCATCGGCATGGGGAGATTATACGTCTAATAAGACTAAGTATTAATCATTTTTACGTATATGGATAAATTTTTTGAATGTATCAGAACCACGCGCGTTAGCAAGTGGTTTACCATGTCCACTCTATTTTATTGGCATTTGGGTGGGAGATTCGAGTTGGTAGACCGCTCACTGACGTGCGCGGTTCTGATACAATATCCCATCAATAGAGTTCCAAGGCAAATTTACTTTTACCGAATCATATCGATTCCGGAATTGTGGACTACCTCTATCCCTTCGGTCGGGATTTCCGAAATCTCCGTTCCCGGAAAATACTGTTGAATTATAAATTCATAACCCTGATCGTTAGACGCCCGCACATATGTTCCCCACTGGCTAAGTCCAACGCCGTGTCCCTTTCCCGATCCCGAGAACCTGTAACTCCCGTTCTCAAACGATATCGTGAACTGATTCGACGGAATAAAGTCCTCGCGAATCCGTTGGTTCAACACATTTATAAATGTCATTGCGGAGACGACCGGATTTTTTTCGCCCAGTATGTCGATTGATTGAACCCGCCCGTTTTCGCTTCTCCCAAGGACTGTTATGCTCGAGAGGTAGCTCCCGACAAACGTCTCGCCATCCTGATTCAGAGCCGCCCTGAGGTCTTCAAAACTCGCCAGGTTCGACCAACTGTCGTAATGGCCGCCCGCCGAAAAATCCATCACGCCCAGTGCGTCCGACGTGCCTGCGAGATATGGGATATCGCCCGAATGCGGCCAGACGTCGAGATTGCTCGCGGTCTGTCCACCGGATTCGGCATGGAAAACGACAGAAGCGAGCCGACTGTTGAAGGTGATAATTTTATTTACTGAATTTTGCACAACTTCCGTGGTTTTTGCGGTTTCCACCGATATGCCGCCATACCGCTGGCTCCGCTGATCGTCCGCGATATCGAACCCCCGTCCATCATAACGCTTCAGATTGAAAATCGCGTAGGTTCTCGAAACAATCGCCTGAGTAATCAGGGCTTCCTCCGGCCATGATGGATCCATCTCAGCAGGCACAACACCAAGTAGATATTCTTCGAGAGGAAGTGTATTAACGACTAAAATATTTTTCCCTTCAAGTATCAGCGTCAGCCTTCCGCGATACGCACGAATCGAGTTCTTTCCCGGCCCGACCATAAGATAGCCGCCCTGATTACCCTCCGACGGCTCGATCCGCACGGTTTTTCCGTTGAGTTCAATCGAATCGTCCGATCCGGTAAGCGAATATTCGATCTTTTCTTCCTGGCCGGTAAATTTAATTATATTGCCGGAAATTTCCTCCACGAACGGAGCGAGGGTATCGCCAAGGTAACATTTAAATGAAGAACCGGTTGTTGAAGAGATAAAAATATTTTTTTGTGGCGTAAACGATAAAAGCCCGACGCGGATCTCCGCGTTACGATCGACCAATGTAATTACATCCTGTTCGGGTGCGCCGGGAAGCGCCGGATTCGAATCCTTTGAGCAGGAGGAAACCGCCAGCACAATGGCGATCGCGACAAATAGTATGCCGGTTATTCCCTTTTTCATTTTAATATTATAACCACATTCTCGTGACTGAATTATTTATTCTCCGTACAAAGGGGACTGCCATCCGGCTTCCGGCGCTATTTAGTTGATTATTCCTGACATAACTCTTTCCGGAAGCCGTGTGACTGTCCCCGTTCATATAATCCCAATCTCGTGACTTATTTATTGTATCTCCGGTTCACTTTTTTCTTGTACCGGATTAATGTCGTCTCCAGTGGACGAAATATTTTCCCGATCGTTCTCGGTCGAGCGTGCATGTCTTGCAGCGGACGCCGTTTTCAAATTTTGCTGCATGAATGATTGCAGGAGTATCGTCAAAACATCTTCCGCCCGATCCCATGTTGCCTTATCGTACGATTTTATGGGTTCTGCCCCATCCCTGACCGCTGTGAGGATGTACAGCGCGTCCATATCGACGGGGTGAAACACATGCGATTCGTCCGCGCAATCCGCGCAAAGGAAACCCGATCCATGGACGTCAAGATGTACATCGCCGCGGACTTTTCCCGACCCGCATCCGGAACATCCTGTGAGGTCCGGAAAAACCCCCATATTGTTGAGGATCCTGCCCTTATAACGAATAACGGCCGTGTTATCGCCATCGCTTATTTTCTGAAGCGCTTCGATTATCAGTTCATAGAATTCAGCGTCCGGAAAACGTTCATCGGTGATTTTATTGGCTATTTCCGCGACATGCCCCGCGAGCTGGATACGTGTCCATGAGTCGCGAAGCCCGAGGTTGGGGTTGATTATTTCGGCGGAACGGATGATATCGAGCGACCTTCCCTCGGCGATTTCAAATTTTGCGACAACGAACGTCTCGGTCGCGCCACGGATGCGGCTTGTGGGTTTTCGCGAGCTTTTTGCAATTGCAGTAAGTCTCCCCCGCTCAAGCGTAAAAAGCGTAACAAGCCGGTCGGCCTCGCCGTATCGACGTGTCTGGGTTACAACAGCATCTGTGACAAAAGCAGGCACGAGTCTATTATACCCTTAGAACTCATAAGCCGCGCACTTTGTGAGAATCATCAATGGCAAATCCCGACAGTAATCCCGGTAGCAGCTATCCCTGAGCGTTAGCGGAGGGAAGCTGCTATCCGGGATTACAAAAAATGCTTTGACGGTGTGCGGTTCAGTAGTCAACGGCTGGATTTTCAAATATTCTCATTTTAATTGTGAGCCAGTTGGATTTCGTTTGTATCGTACATATAAGAAATCCCGACATTAATAATAACCGACCAGGATATCCGGAACTATGCATCTGATCGATAATAACCTGAAAAGTTTCCATGTAAACAGCAAATTTCCTCAATGGATCCTGTGGTGTATCGCATTGGTGCTCTTCGGGTGTGCCTGGATCGGCGTCGGCATTTTCGCAAGATCGTCGGCGATGAATGACCTTCGGGATTATCAGGATTCATGGACCGATGACGGAATTCTCCTCCAGCCGAATGATTATTCATGCGTCCCGGCGGCGATCGTGATGCTTCTGACAGAAGAGGGACTTAAGGCGACATTATATGATGCAGCCGACGTCGCCGGAACGGATATTTTCGGAACTGAGGGCAGTGGGGTTATCAAAGCCGGGAATCATTTCGGTTTCAATGTGAATCATGAAAATCTGACCTTTGAACAGTTCATGCAGACCGGATTACCCGG
>JAPKYR010000097.1 GCA_026394215.1 bacterium | reverse complement strand
TCAGGACGATCATTTCTGCGTCGTCCATGGCATGATGAAAGTCGTACTGTACGACCCACGAGAGGATTCCCCAACAAAAGGCGTGGTAAATGAATTTTTCATGGGCGATAAAAACCCGCTACTCGTAAAAATCCCGCGACTTGTGCATCATGGCTTCAAAACCATCAGCGAACATGAGGCTCTGCTGATAAACCTTCCAACTAATACCTATAATTATTCCGAACCCGACGAGCTTCGCGAACTTCCGCACGATAACGATATTCCGTACGACTGGAACAGGAAGGACGGGTAGGGGCATCCTATATTCTGCAAGTTCCTTTCTCCTTAATCAAAATTAATCTCCTTAAATATTCCCCATTTCAACAAGATGTGGTATAACCTCTTGCGGACACAGCAAAATTCTTGCGAGCATGGGAGGCCTAAGCACAATGCCCGACTACCCGTACACAACTGTCCCTGGACGCATCCGTTCATTCCTCGAAATAATCCGATCGGTCTCGGTCCCCGAAAAAGCCAATCGCGCATGGCTCCCGAAAATCGGCTTCAATTCGAGTAACGACCGCACAATTCTCGGCGTGCTCAAATTTATCGGGTTTATTAATGAGAGAGGAAATCCGACAGACAAGTGGAAGGAATATCGCCGCGCTAACCATGAGCAAGTGCTCGGTGATTCGATCCGTGACGCATATCATTCGCTTTTCGAAATCCACGAAAATCCGTGCAGTAAATCGACAAGCGAATTGAAGGATTTCTTTCGCGCCGAGACAGAATCAGCCGAGGGTACGGTCAGCAAAATGGTGGATACTTTCAACGCCCTCTGCCGTATGGCACAGTTTAAGACATCTTCCGCCGAATCAATCGAGGAAATCCTCCCAAAAAATCTCGGAATTAAATTACAGGATGTCGGGCTGAAAGCGAAATCAGGAAGGCTGAGTCAGGACAGGATTGTGACCATCAATATCCATCTGAACCTTCCCGAAACCGCTGATGAAGAGGTCTACGCGAAGATTTTCAGAATGATGAAGGAACACCTGCTTTGAGTAATGAACTACCGATCAGGTCTATTCCATCAAACTGTTTATTATTCCAAAATAATGGCTCCACGCGCCGAATATAATCACGCATGCCGTTCCGGCAACAAGCAGGTAAACCACGAAATAAATTATCGTGACCATTGCCGCGGTCATCGTTTCGATATCCTGCTCGTAATACTCCGCCATTTTTTCGAGCATCTCCTCGACCCCGCCAGCCTTCTCCCCGGCCCTGATCATTCCGGCCATCTGGGCCGGGAAAACCCCGCTCGCGACCATCGAATCCCTGAGATTCATCCCATCCACAATATGTTTCTGCATGCGGTCCACAGCGTTTCTGAATCTTGTATCCTGTAAAACTTCTTTTGATACCTCAAGCCCCTGCAGCACAGGCACACCAGCAGCGAATTGAAGTCCGAAAACCCGGCAGAATCGCGCGAGATTAATTGTGCGCATCATCTTTCCAATCCCCGGAATCAGGAACCCGATTTCGCGGTAAATCCTGTAACCCGGCGCTGTCCTTCCAAGAAGGACTAGTGCCACGAAAATCACCCAGAAGGTCATCATGAGTATGAATAATGGCGTCGGAATAAACCCGATCCCTTTAAGGATAAGGGAGATTGCAAAAGTAAATACGAGCAGCGCGACCGGGTATGCAAGTTTCCCGAATAATTGTTTTCTAAGGGCGCTTTCCGATTCATACAGTTTCGCGAGATTCTGCGCGACTAGATCAAGGGTGCCCGAGTTCATCCCCGCTTCGACCATATGGATATAGAGCCTGGAAAAAACGCGCGGACGTTCGGCCATCGCCTCGCCAAGCTTCACGCCATTGGCGATCCGATTCGCGACATGGATAGATGCTTCGGGTAATAAATGCCCTTCCTCGCCCTCGGCAAGGATACTGAAAATTTCCGTGACAGGGAGATCGGTTTTCACAAGAGTCGCGAATTTCCGGGTGAACGCAGCGAGCCGAATCACAGAAACCCCGCCGAGTCCAGGCGCGCTGTAATTCTGCTTTTCCGCAACCATATTTACGGATGTGGGCGTCCATCCCCGGTCTTTGAGGAGCTTAATTGCCATATCGCGGGATTCGGCGTTGATTTCCCCGCGCTCGCGACGTCCGCCATTCACACATTCGTATCGAAAAGCAGCCAGTACGCTGTTTTTCTTAGGGCTATTGAAAAAGTGGATTTCGACTCAATTTATGTAGGACATGCTTTCCAGCTTGTTACTGAAACCATTATGATTGCTGGCATTCAATAACAAGCTGGAAAGCATAACAAGCTGGAAAGCATAACAAGCTGGAAAGCATGTCCTACATAATTACAGGAAACAGTAAATTTTCAACAATCCCTTTCTATTCGGCAATTATCCCTAATGCCGATAATAAATCAATTGCCGGATGCATCCCAGTTTTGCATGGCCGGTAGCCCTATGCGACTTGCAGCAATTGCAAACCGGCGTTAAAATCATTTCAACACCTTTTTCACGGAGACCCTTGTGAAACACCGCATCATCGGCGACACCATCCAGACAATCGCTATCGAACTCGCTCCAGAGGAATCGATTTTCGGACGCTTAGGCTCACTTCTCTTCGTAAAGGGCGCTGTCAGAAGCGATTCAAATCCAGAAGGACCTTACTGGGCGACTATCAGAGAGACTGTCGCGCCTCCTGGGACAAACCCGATAATTGTGTACCACTGCGAATCCGGCGGCGGACTTGTCGGGTTCAGCACACAAACTCCCGGTCGCATTCACCAGCTAAGCCTCGACCAGTCTCAAAGAGTCGTTGTGAAACGCGATTCCATCCTCGCGGCCTCTGAGGGTATCATGTGCGACCGCCTTCACCTTCCGGGCGAGGATTCTGGGGATGTCCCACCGCATCTCTTTGTAACATTATCCGGGTCTGGACATGTCTATCTCCATGGCCCGGGAAACCATCACCCCCACCAGCCCTTGGCCCAGCGCGCAAGCATGGCGGGCCTCAAAGCAGAGCGCGGATTTCCTCTTCGATGTCCTCCTCGGAACTCACCTGATCGCGTAGCTCTTGCTGCACGAAGCGCCGGTAGCGCTTGCCC
>JAPKYR010000083.1 GCA_026394215.1 bacterium | reverse complement strand
GTTCACCGAGTCGGAGCATTTTACGCTTCTCGATGACGGATCGATGAAAATATACAGGAACAACGACGCATATCCGAGGGCATGGGTCGCGCGACCGGAATCGGTGCTGGCCGATACACAGGAGATCGAAAGGAGGTTTGTAGAAGGCGAGATTGACCCTAAAGACGAATTAATTCTCAATCCTTTGCCGGCAAATGTCAGGACATTTCCAAATGGCAGATCTGGAACGGCAATGGCAAATATCAGGCCGATAGGCGGGGATGCAAATTCAAGAGCGAGGGGCGGCGCGATTCCCGATGAGCAGGTTCTGATCGATGTTTCCTCTCCCGATCCGGCTTATCTTATCCTTGCCGATACGTTTTATCCCGGATGGAAGGCTGAAATCGACGGCGTGCCCGTTAATAAAATATATAAGGCTTTCGGATATTTCCGCGCTATCGAAATTCCTGCAGGGAACCACCTTGTCAGGTTTTTCTTTAAACCCGACAGTTTTACTATTGGAGTGACTTTGTCAGTCGTGACCCTCAGCGTCTCAGTTATTCTCTTGATCGTCCAGCTTCTTTTCTTCAGAAAACCGAAATCATCGGAAGATTAATCAAATCGACATACAGTGCAACCTTATTTCGATTTAAGTATCTATATATTGAGCATGGAAATGGAGAAATCCTATGTCTGCAAAATTGACATATGCACCGGTTGTTGAATTCCAGAATGGCGGCGGCAGCCTTGTTGAAACCGCTGAGAATTTCGGGCGCGAGCTTAAGAAAAAAGAAATTCCTGCATGCATCATACGCAGAGGGTCGGAAATCGATTTCAGCATGGCAATAAGGATTTCCCAGGCGTTGGTCAGGCACAACGTCCTGCCTGTCGTAGAACTTCTTGAAGGCGATAATGTCCCTGACTTCAGAATCCTGTTCGAGACATGCGCGCTTGGGACTGTCGATGCTTCATGGAAATCCGGTGAGCCGGAATTTGATCCAACCCGCCTCTATGAGCTTATATACAATGCCGGACGGCATCGCCTGCCATTGGACCTCCGTATTAATTTTATCGACAGCCTCCCTGAGTTAAATATTTATCAGCCGATTGTCAAAAAAATTGGCGAGCTTGCCGATAAATATGGCCATGTGCAGGTCGTTACGTTAACCGGTATACCGCAAGACAGCTCGGGTTTGTCGGTTAAATATCTTCAAGCGTTATCGATTGTATGCCCGCGAAGTAGTTCCTCTGCTACGCCGCGTCTCTGGATCGACAATCAGAAAATCAGATCCTCGGTCAGCGATTTTGGCCTCATCCCGGTTGAGCTTGAAGGTTCGTCAATCGAGAATTTTGTCGCAAAGGAAATTTCTGAATCGACAATTCTTGCGGAGTCGATAGGTTTGCAAATCAAACCGCGTCTTCCGCTGATACCGGGATTTTATGCGAAGGGTTGGTATTCCTTCGAGATAGGCAAAGTGCTTGATTCCTGGACTGACAGGAAGGTATTCCACGATTACAGGGATCGCGCCGAATGGCTTGAGGATTAATTTGGAGTACAAATCACAGGAACTGCACCTAATGGTTTGAGAATTGAATCGGGGTATATATCAGAACCACGCGCGTAAGCAAGTGGTCTACCAATTGCACTTTCGGACAATTTTACATCTGTCAAACCAAATTTATTAGTTAATGGGCTATGGCAGACCACTTGCTTACGCGCGTGGTTCTGATACGCTTCTGAAAACCACTCACTGACGCGCGTGGTTCTGATACCGTTCTGAATTATGAATTGTAATAACAAAGGTAAAATGCTACTACTTGATTCCCCCTATTTCTTTACAATCTGAATTTTAAATTCCCCTAAAAATTCCGGCATTGCCCTGACCAGTTCCCTGTCTATCTGTCGAATGGACTCATCCAAACCCTCCCACCTGACAAGATAGGGGTTTGTCATTTTCGAGTAATCCTTCTCAGGACCGTATTTCCAGCCATCTATCATCCTGTCGACTATCCAGCGTCCATGTTCCATTTCAGCGAGTATCTCAACTTCCTCTTTGCTGAATTCAATCGGCACGACATTTCCCTCTTCCTTGTACTCAAGCTCATAGCCGATCTCGCTCAGTTTCTGGCTGACATGATCGACCGCCCGTCGGTTGGATTCCCTGAATTTTTCATCAAGCTCATCCCAGTCGTACATCGACTCATTGCTCTGGGGCAAAAATGGAGCGAAATTAGAGACATATGTCTTGTGAAGAGATTTTGCGATCTCGTTGCGAATTTCCGGCGGCAGACCCGGGATACCTGTTCCGACATATGCGCGAAGAGTGTAATGATCTATGGGCAGAGCCACCATTTTCATCAATGCCGCAGCCAGATAATCGTCGTTCTTCAGTTTCCTCGACAATTTCTGTTCATCCAGGATCGCGACAGTCGCGCCAAGCGTCATCGCAAGCCTGTATTCGAATGCCGATAGCGAAGCTCCGCCAAGGCCAAGGACTTTGACAGATGTGGGATCTATTCCCGCATACAGTATATCCGCCCAGTATTTTATTGGCTGCATGGGGGTGAACTGAATATCGTCGGTAGTCCTGTGCTCGGAGTAGCGCTTATCGAGATCCGTCCCGAAAGGCAATTTTTTGGGCACATATCCGATCGTATGAACCTTTGTCGGATATTTACGCTGCACTTCTCCGACAAGTTTGCTGATTCCGGCGAGTGTTCCACCGCAGATAATATTTCCGTTATAGTCATGAAAAGCATCGAGAATAAGCGCCCGATATTTTTCAACCTGCTTTTCGTCGTTTGAATCGGTAGAACCCACAACAATAACGACAGGACCCTCAATCTTTTTATGATTTTTCGACGCAAGATCGGTAAGTTCCCGAATTGAGCTCTCGTCCATAAACCTGGCCGCCCTGCCAAGCTTCAGGAGATTGACCGCCCAGTCGTAGCCGGGAGTATCCTTCAGTGCCGGGCCAAGATATTCAAGCGATTTGAGGGACGTGGAAATCATAAAGGAGGCGGTCGATAGCTGAACCGCCCGCATATAGGCATGGAGGCTCATATAGGGACGTCCGAGCAGAAGCGAAAATTTTCCAAGGTCAAAAAACGCCCATGGATAATTCACCCCGACCGCAACCTGTTCATTGCACCTTTCAATCGCCGACTGCATCGACTGCGCCATCATCGAGACCACAGTCGCGTCGACACGTTCACGGATTTCGGTTTCAAGATAATTTCCAAGAACATACGGATCGCCGGGGTCCATCTCGAAAGCGCGTTTGTAAAGCTTCAGGACACGTTTATCATCAAGCCCCTTGTATGAACCCGCAAGGGACGCGATAGCGTCGGTATCATCCTGTTTCATATCTATGGCTTTTAATAATATATCCTGGCCGGCTTTATATTCGTCGCTTGCCTTGTTTTTGCTGTTGAGTTTAATAACTGAAATGCCAAGATCCCTGATAATCGGCTGGTAATCCTGATCCTGGTATTTCGTCAGAGTATCGACAGCATTCTGCCATTCTCCGAGCGCCATATACAATTTTCCAAGCTTATGGGCAACAAGATGATCATCGGGTGTGTACTTCAGTATAATTTTCTGAACCTCGATCTCGCGCCTGAGCTCATGGATACTCATATAGGAGCCGAAGTTCGATTCGTACTTTTTCAGCCCGCCCGCGACCCTTGTCAGTATCGAGTCGGCATTTTCGAGAAGTGCAGCGACAACGGCAAGCTCTCTGCTCCAGATATCGGGGATCGGAAACGCGCTTTTATAGGATTTCTCATGCTCGAATTCGGACCAGGTGTTCTCAAGCGACGTTCTCACCTGGATTTCGGCTTTCATGGGGGTCTTTTCGTCGGGAAGAAGCGAGTCGGGAATTTCAATTCCGAAACCGAGTTCCTTAATATTTCCGGGATTCAGTTGAACGACATAATGAACCGATCTGTATCCGAATTCATTGAACTTGAGCCGTTCGGAAACATCGACGCTGTTATCCCAGTCGATCCAGAAGTTAGTCTTGATAAAATCGCAGGCTTTTTCGATCTCATCGCGGGTCTGCACGATCACCCTTGCGCCGCACAGGTCGGTAAAAGATCTGACAGGATCGGGCTGGTTGTATTTTTTACGGATAATTTTTTCTGTGAAACTCGGTATCGATTTTTCCCTTGCCTGTACGATGGCTGTTGGGGAAATCCTTACCATTGCAGCGCGCAGGATTTTATAGAGCGTTTTCGCGTAATTACTGTAACGGGGATAGACTTCCGCATATTTTGCGACCTGCTCGTTGATCCATGCGATATCCAATTTGTCGGAGGTCATCCTGATGCACCTTTTTTAAAGATGAATTTATAGACCGATATCGTAAAAGCTGCTAAAATCCAGAATATATTTGCATAACGGATAATTATCGATATCCGACCATTTTACCCACTCAAACTTGTCATGCTCGCTGCTGATGACCACATCGCCCGATTCGATTTTGCCTTCCATTATCAGGTGGACGATTCTGAAGCCGTTTGTTTCGTCCTCGACCGCGCCAAGCATCCTGATAAGCTCGATTTCAAAACCCGTCTCCTCGCCGACTTCCCTGTGTATCGCTTCCTGGAACGTCTCACCCGGTTGAAGTTTGCCGCCGGGAAATTCCCATCGCCCGGGATTCCAGGTGCTTGTCTGGGACCGCCTTAAAAACAGGTAACGGCCATCGTTATCTTTTATCGCAATTTTTACTGATAAAGAATATGGTTTATGGGACATAAAGCCGTACTTCTCCAAAGTTCTACGTACAACCCATGCTACCTTTAGGGGAGAGAATTTTCAACTATGTCAATGCACTCGCTGACGCTCGTGCCTCTGTAAGCATCGTTTATTTGAATCACCCATTAAAAAAAGGGCCCCCGGCTTTCGCCGGGGGGTATAACTTCTGATAAATAAAATGTGATCCTACACCTTAAGCTTTGCGACCCTGTTTGAAGACCCAACCCGATCAAAGGGCAATCCCCCGATCAAAGGTTGATACGTTCTTAAAGGTCAAGAAAATCCTTTACTCTGACACTCCTCTTCTGACTTTTCAGTCTCCTTAGCGCTTTGGCTTCAATCTGCCTGATCCGCTCACGCGTTACACCGAACTCGCGTCCGACTTCCTCAAGGGTGTAATAATGACCGTCATCGAATCCAAATCGCCTTCGAATAACCCGCCGCTCCCGTTCTGAAAGTGTAGAGAGCACCTTTTCAAGCTCTTCTCTCAGAAGAAGCTTCATTGCGGTATTGTCGGGATTCGGGATGTGATGATCCTCGAGGAAGTGCTGGAGCTGAGAGTTTTCATCCTCTCCGATAGGCGTCTCCAGCGAGATCGGTCTCTGGGCAATCTTGCGAATTTCCAGTACTTTCGCAGGCAGCATATTCATCTTGCTGCCAAGCTCATTTGGCGTAGGTTCCGTCCCCTTCTTCTGGGAAATTTCGCTCGATGCCTTCTTGAGTTTGTTGATCTTCTCAACAATGTGCACGGGTTTCCTGATAATATCCTCCTGGTCGGCTAGCGCCCTTGTTATGGCCTGGCGAATCCACCATGTGGCGTACGTGGAGAATTTGAAACCCTTTGTGTGGTCAAATTTCTGGACCGCCCTCATAAGTCCAAGATTGCCTTCCTGGACAAGATCCAGAAAACTAAGCCCCTGTGTCTTGTACTTCTTGGCAATTGAGACTACAAGTCTCAGGTTGGCAGTAGTCAGTTTTTTCCTGGCGGTTTCCTTTTCATGGTCCGAGAACTCATCGCCGTCGATTATTTTTGCGAGAGTTACCTCTTCGTTGGAATTGAGAAGCGGAACCCAGCCGATCTCCCTCAGGTATATCTTGACCGAGTCGTCGATCTTGATATCGTGGGAGAACTTGACGTCTGAATCCAGTGGGCGCCTGGTTTCAGTTTTTCGCCTGATTAGAGCATCCGTTAAAAGCGGAGTCTTGGCTACATCGGCCGTTGGGTGTTTTTTTCGGGATTTTATTGTGTTGTTTCCCGCATTTCCATTCGACGGTCGGCGTAACAGAAGACTGATGCGTTTTCGTTCAATAGAACGATAGATGGCGTCTAATTCTTCGCGATTTACTTTCTGACACTGATTGACAGTATCGCGCACCTCCTTTCTGGTGAGCCACCCGTTTTCTCTGCCACGACTTAAGAGGTCTTTGTATAAGTCGTGTTTACATACTTTCTGCGGCACGATTGTTTGCCGTTCTGGCATAAAAATAATCACCACCGTAGCATGAAGTTATCAAAATCCGACGGTTTGGCGAAGCCGCCTGCTATTATATTAGATGCTGTTTTCTTCAAAAGATGCATGTTAACTACAAAAAAAAATCGGTAAGGTGTTTAACCTCACCATTATAGAGCTCTGCCACTTGTCAATTTTCCCGGAAAAAACGGCTGAAACCTAATCTCCATTCTTTCATCCTCCAAAATTGGCCTGGCAGAAGCAATATAAGTTATATACTCGACTATTCCCGCCCCGTCAAGACTCGTTTGCACAAGAAAATAATTTATTTTTTATTCCCGCTTTCCGGCGTTTTGGTGTTTAAATTGCATAACATGAGTTTAGTTGTTTCCCTTTTCAGCATTTATTTTCATGGTTTGATGCGTTATTTCAGCTATAATAGACACTGAATCAACACCACATGAGCGACAAACCAGCATTATATATAGTTGCTACCCCCATAGGGAATCTCGATGATTTCTCATTTCGGGCTGTGAAAATTCTCGGTGAGGTCGACGTGCTCGCTTGTGAAGATACGCGCAGGACGAAAATACTCCTCTCAAAATTCGAAATCCGGCAACCATCGAGAATGATTTCCTACCGTGAGAAAAATGAGGTCACCGCCGTTCAGGGGATTATCAAACTTCTGGAAAATGGGAATACTGTCGCTCTTTGCACTGATGCCGGGTATCCGGGGCTTTCAGATCCGGGATATCGGCTTATTTCGGCTGCTGTCGAGAAAGGTATCGAGGTTATCGTTATACCGGGGGCGTCAGCGGTCGATGTTGCGCTTGCGTCATCCGGATTGCCGACAGACTCCTTCACATTTCTTGGATTTCCGCCTCGAAAAGACGGTCAAAGGCTAAGGTTTTTCGAAACTGAGAAGGATAGTTCGCATACGCTTATTTTTTTCGAATCGCCCATGAGAGTAGTAGAAACATTATTATCAGCCCTCGAAGCGCTGGGAGATCGAAAAACGGCAGTATGTATCGAACTGACAAAGATATTCGAGCGTATTCACAGAGGCTACCTTTCGGATCTCATTGAGGAACTCAGGGATATAAAAATAAAGGGAGAAGTGACGATTGTAATCGCGGGGAATAACAGGAAATTCCTAAAGGATTCGGATAGTTAGTAATTTGTCGTGGAGTTTGACCACCTGTCTATTTAATAAGTACAATGATGATGCTCGCCATGGAAACATAGCGTTCAGGAATTACTATGTCTGTAGATTTGCATACGCATTCAACAACATCCGACGGTTCGCACACACCGCATGAACTTGCGCTGGCTCTAAACCTTAACGAAATAAAAATCGCAGCGCTGACCGACCACGATACAATGGGCGGATGCGATGAGTTTCTTCGTACCGCATCGGAAGTCGGGCTGACAGCGATTGTCGGAATCGAATTCTCGACGATCTTCCATGATAAGGAAGTACATCTTCTTGGGTATGGACTTCCGCGCGACGATTCACGAGTGATAAAATTCATGTCGGAGCATCATTCATATCTTCGCGAACGCGCGTCGGAAACATTACGGAAGCTTCGAGAGAACGGATTTAACATCTCGCTGGAAAAAGTATATGAGATAAGCAATGGAAATCCCCCGATGCCGTCGCATATAATCAGGGAAATTTATAACTGTGGATACATATCCAGCCTTGTCGAAGCTGCTGGAATTTTCAATGAATATCTCAAGTTCGGCGCGAAAGCATGGGTCGATCACGAGACGCAACTTTTGAAACCGTTAAACATGATGCTCGAAGTCGGCGCGGTACCGATAGTCGCGCATCCATACCGCTTTCCAAGCCTTTCATGGCTTGAGGAAATTCTCGACCTGGGCGCGCGAGGGTTCGAATTATACTATCCCGAACAGACAGGGCTGGTTTTCGAGGAATTGAGCGAATTCGCGCGGCTTCGAGGCTGCCTCGTAACCGGCGGCTGCGATTATCATGGCGCATTCGCAGAAAGAAAAATCCGTGAAATTGAAGTCCCGCTTGAAGTTGGAATAAAGCTGCTTGAAGTTATCGGACATGAAGTTCCTGTCGAATTGATGAATTTGATGGGAGGAAATGGATGAGAGTCGTTTTTATCGGGACAGACGAGCTTGGAGAGATAGCGCTCAGGAAAATCGCTGAGAGCAGCCATGATATCGTTCTAGTAGTAACCCAACCGGACCGTCCGAAGGGCAGGTGCCGGAAATTAATCCCAGGGCTGGTGAAACTTGTCGCCGGGGAATATAAAATCCCATGCATCCAACCCGAGACTATAAAAGATGAAGTTGCGAAAGGGATAATTCTCGAAGCTGAACCGGAAATAATCGTCATAGTAAGTTACGGAGAGTATGTCCCATCTTCAATTTATAATGCGCCTAAGTATAAATCGATCAACCTGCATCCGTCGCTACTGCCAAGGTGGCGAGGGGCATCGCCGGTAAGATACGCGCTCCTTGCCGGAGATCAGAAAACCGGTGTGACTGTCCAGTATGTTCATAAAAAAATTGACGCGGGCGATATTCTCAGGCAGGAAGAAGTGAAAATCGATCCGGACGATGATCACGGAACCCTGTGTCAAAAATTATATCCGGTGGGCGCTGAATTACTGATAGATGTGCTTGATGATTTCGAACTGAATGGTCCTGAAGTTGATGCTGAACGTCAGGATGAATCCAAAGTTACGAAAGCTCCGAAAATTGAGAAAGAAGATATCCTGATCGATTGGGCTAAAACCGCATTCGAAGTGCGCAACCTAATAAGGGCATTTTGTCCGAAACCCGGAGCAAAATGCATTTTCCGCGGCGAAAATTATAAAATTCTCTCAGTAGATACAAATTTTACACAACTAAATGGTAATTTTGAACCGGGGGAGATTTTTACGATATCTGAAAATGGACCTGTCGTTGCATGTTCGGATAAAGGGATATGCCTGACTAATGTCCAGCCGCCCGGGAAAAATCCAATATCATCAAGGGATTTTCTTAATGGCTACCGGGTTGAGGTCGGCGAAAAGTTTTTAAAATTGAATCTTGACTAAAACATTGCCTGCGAACGGAGAAAAAGCAAGACCGCGACGCATTGTCGGAAGCAACCGTGGAAATCGCGGAACTAAATCCGGACGTAAGGATATTCGGATTCGGTTGTCAAAGACGACATAATAGAGCAGGTTCCGGCGCCTGGAGCCCGCGTAAAGGTCGGTCGCGATGTCCTTGTCGACATCTCCCTTGGTTCGAGAACTCTCACGACGCCAAATGTTATAGGACTTGCACGCGCCGAAGCGCAGACTCAGCTCGATGCAATCGGGGTAAACAGCAACTTTCTGACGCCGAGATACTCGGATGTCGCGGAGAGCGGTACAATTATCAATCAGCGGCCGCAACCCGGCGCGCCGATTGCGATCGGCGAAACGGTCGAGCTTGTTACATCGGCAGGTCCGCTCAACAGGGCTGTGGATATGCCAAGCCTGGAAGGATTACCGTATGAGGAAGCCCTGACCTTGATAAGCCAGGCGCATTTGCAGATTCGAAGGGTGTCGAGGTCATATCTGCCGGGAGTACAGGAGATAACCGTTTCAAGCCAGTATCCGCTTTCCGGAAGCCAGGTTTCTCAGGGCACGGAAGTGCTGCTGACACTATCGGTACCATCAACCTATGAGTCGCTTGGGCAGAAATCAGCGTCGGTTTCGGTTGAGATTCCTGCATCCGCAGGGACTGTACGTCTCAGAATTACCGTTCAGGACAGATATGAGACCAAGGAAGTGTATTCGAACGATCATACCGGACCGGCAACAGTCGAGCAGTTAGTGTCGGGATACGGTATGATCACAATAAGGGTTTATTTTGATAATCAATTGATTCGTGAAGATACGTTTTAACCGGTTAATTACCTGGTTAAAATAGAACAATCCGGAAGGATGAAAAATGGTAATTATCGCACCATCGATTCTTGCGACAAAACAGGAATCACTGATTAATGCGGCACGCATGGCTGAAGGGGCCGGTGCCGACTGGATTCATCTCGATCTCATGGATGGACATTTCGTGCCGAACCTTACTTATGGTCCCCCCATTGTCGAGTTGATAAAACCATCTTCAAAACTGCCTTTCGACGCGCATCTGATGACAACCGATCCCGAACTCTGGATTCCTGCGCTACTTGAAATCGGAATCGAATATATTTCAGTTCATCAGGAAGCCTGCGTGCACCTGCACAGGGTGATTTCACAGATACGCGATGGCGGGGCGAAAGCCGGTGTAGCATTGAACCCGGCCACATGTGTGGAGACGCTTTATGAAGTGCTGCCGATTATGGATTATGTCCTGATAATGGCAGTCAATCCGGGGTTTGCATATCAGAAACATATCGAGGGCACCGGCGTTAAAGTCGCCCGGTTCGCGCATATGGCGCGTGAAAGGGAGTGGAAAGGGCTGATCGAGGTCGATGGCGGAATTACTGTCTCCAATATTGGTAACATGGTACTTGCCGGTGCTGATGCTCTTGTTGCAGGCGGGTCAGCTTATCGAAGGCGGGAAAAAGGAGAGCCGGGCGCCGATTCCGACTATGCGGCTCAGGTCAAAATGAATATCCATGACCTGAAAATAGCATGCGATGTCGCGATCGAATCCGGAATTGACCCTTATAAATAGACAATATATTCACATGGTAACAACAATCCCGACTGCGCTCCTCAACATCTCCAATGTTGCCGGTTCAAGGCTGACATTTTCCTTAATTGAACAGAGTATTTTCTTCCGGTTCTTAGCGCGTATTTCATCGGAATCGCTCTTGATGACTTCAACCAGCTCTATAACATCCTGATCGGAAACGGACGAAATCTCGATCCTGTCCATATCGAACATTATGCGATTTTTTAACCAGTTCACGCGTATGACGCCCTGCAACTGAATGAAATTCTCTTCCATCTCTTTATTAAGGACCGCGATTATTTCGTTTACATCGAACAGCATTCCTCCGGCCTTCCCGCACGACATGCACACATAGCATTTAATTTTATTTGTGATGCTGAGTTGATGGTATTTCGGCTCAAACCGCGTAAAACATGTTGAACAGAGACAGGTTGATGGATCCGGTTTAATTAAATGTATACTCGCCTGCGTCAGTTGAGCGGCGAATTTTGCTATAGATTTATTTTTGGACTCAATAGCCCGTTCGAGGTAGTCAAGGCCTATGAAGTCGGGTTTGATATCATTTTTCAGGTCGCCCGTTATAGCTGAAACAACTCTTGCTTTCCCGAACGAAACAAGAGCATCTATTACCGCAGCCTGGACCTCTTCTTGAGTGTCATTCAATTTTGCGAGAATCGGCATAATACCGCGAGTATCTGCAATTTTCATTAAAGCGCGCACAGTTTCCGACCTTATTCCCGTCTCCGGGTCATCAAGCAGGGGAAGCAGCGGTTCTATTGCCTTTGCATCGCCAAGCATGCCAAGCGCCTTGCATGCAGCCCATCTGACGCGAGTGTCATCATTCAGCCTTTGAATAATCGGATCGACCGCGCGTTTATCGCCGAGTGTCCCGAGAGCCTGGCAGATCGCTTCGCGTACATGCCAGTCGTCGTGACGGAGATTTTCGATCAGCGGATCGAAAGCGCGTTTGTCGCCAAGCTGTCCTAGAGATTTGTATGCCGCGAAACGCACGGATGGAGAATCATCGTTCATATGGACCAGAAGCGCGTCTATAGCCCTTAGGTCGCCCAATTTTCCAAAGGCGCGGCAGATCGCGCGCCTTAGACGCTTGTAGGAATCCACCCGTTCCAGCATGGGAAAGACCGCGCGTTTGTCGCCGATGTCACCCAGCGCGTCGCATGCGGCCTGCTGAACCGGCGGGTGGTTGTCGTCAAGAAGGTTAATAAGGAATGGAACCACGCTATCGTTGTGGATTTTTCCAAGTTCCTTGCAGGCTACTTCACGCCTGTGCCAGTCAGTATCTTGTAAATCCTTAATTAGATTTTCTATTTTTGCCATATCCTACGTGCCGTCCGGGCAGGGGATATTCTATCAGAATGCCGATGAAAAATGTATTCAGGGATTATTGAAACTCATTAGTTTCAGGCTTTTGAACCTGTCGCTTTGCTTACGCGTAACCGCAATCGGAGCTTTGTGGATATAAATTTCGGCCGTTACACTTACAGTTCCCTCCATAAGGTGACCGCCGACAATCGAATAATCTTCCTTTCCAAGCGAAATATGCGCGTGTACAACCGGTTTTCCGTCGATCCACGTAATATTTCCGATGATCCCGACAATCTCGCAGTTTTCATTTATGATTCTTGTCCGGTATTTATCATCGGGAATGGAGTACCAGCCGATTTCGCAGCTTGATACCGCACCGATCCCGCTCATGAAGCCCGATGGAATTTCAGCCTGCCTTCCTTCAAGATATCCAAGGAGGCTCCCGATAATTTTCTCTCCCGGATCGAGCCTGATAATGTGAATGAATTCCTCGTGACGTGCGTCCATATAATTTTCATCCTTTGGTTGGAATAATTAAGGATATTATCAGACATAGCCGGCCTGTGCAAAATGAAAATCCTGAACATAGCGTAGATTGATCGTTCTTAATTCTATTGCAGTATGATTATTTAGCTTATAATCTTTATTTACAACTCAACCATTTGGCGGTGGTAATCCGGACCGGGGACAGTCACACGGCTTCCGGAATAAGCAATGTCGGGAATCATCAACTTAATAACGCCGGAAGCCGGATGACGGTCCCCTTCTTCAGTCCCCTTGGCGCTCAGATAATGACGTGCTGCAAAATACATTCATAATGCGCGGCTTATTATATCTAATCGCCTTTAAAACAATCTCCCTGTAATCCGCTCGGAAAGACTAAACAACCTCCCAATATTGACGATAATTACTCCTGGTTAATAAGATTTAAGATTAATTAATAGAATATTGCGTAAATTAATCTTTTTTGATACAATCTAACCTAACCGAATCTCCTTTAATCGGAATTATTATGCTCCTTTGAATGTGAGTTGAAGATTTTGATGAAAAGGATTCTACGGGAGTACTAAATGAACACTGAGAATAAAAGCGCCGTAATCGAGTTGGAAATCCGCGATCAGGTCATGTCTTCGCCTGCTGTGTGGGACATACCGGATCGATGGATCTGGCTCGATTAGGAGGAAAACCATGCGATACTTGATCATCGCTCTACTCTTCGCTTTGACACTCTCCAGCCCCCTTGTTGTATCGGCTGCGAATAAGTCAATGGCGATGGAGAATCATTACGCAGTTCAAACAGCCGATGGACCGACCACGCTTCTTGATGGCATCGACTGGGACGAGTGGCTCGAAAGCGTAACGCATCCTTTCATCAACTTTGGAGCGCTGTTCGGATACTGGACAATGCTCGATGGCATCGACTGGGATGAATGGCTTGAGAGTCTCGGTCTTCTTCCACCACCTGGACCCATCATAACCTGATCCAGGCCCAATAATCTACAAATAAAATTAAGGTATTTGCGAATACCTTAATTTTGGTGCCGAAATATATGAAATCCCCGCTTGCGGGGATTTTTTTTTATTTTATTAATCCGGAGTTCTGATGTCTTCGACAGTCAGCGTATCAAGATGCGCAAGCCCTTCAAGTGTAGCGGCTTCCCATATTTCATCTGAAAGATCCCAGATTCCGTCGCCGTAAGTGTCGAACAGCTCCCATGCAGGTGCCCATTGAGCGCCCTTGACGTGTCCAAGGTCGTATGTGCCGGAAATCCAGACCTGGTATTTGACAGTTTCCCCATCCCACTGGTCCTTGAATTTTTCATCCCAGTCGAGCATGAAATTTCCGTCGGCGTTCGATTTTCTGAAGTAACCCTGCATATCGAGGTCTATACTGTTGTCGTTAGATTGCAGATGTATATAGCCGCCGCTATGGATTTCCTCAACCGTAGATGCCGCCGGTCTCCCGTCGATAAGGACATCGATTTTATACCAGTCGCTCCAGCCGGAGGATGTCCAGGTTGAATCTCTATAATTTACACGCATGGCGATTTTCTTTTTACCCAGAGATATATAATCCGAGCGGAAATCCTCCCACATGAAGCCTTCCCACTCGCCGCTGTAATCAACGATATAATCGTTGTTGTCATTATTATTATTACCGTCGTAGTTGTAATCTCCGCCGTAGGGATACGTCGGGTACGTTTTCGAGCCGGTATCGCTGCAGTTTATCGAGAAGAGAAGCAAAGGCAGGATGATCGCGGCTAACAGCCTGATTTTATGGATCATTTCGCACCTCGATTAATGGCGATTTAACTTACGTATCTGAAAGGGGGAATGGAAACTGGTGCGGACGGGATGTCCGAATTACGGACTAGAACCTCAAATTGTTATTCGAATCGGATGAGTCGTATTTCCATTTTTTCGAAACGGTTTTTTGTGCCTGTCCTATCTTCGATTTGTAATTTGCGTAGTTGGAATATCCCTTCTGGTCGTTCAGTTCCTTCGCGACCCGCAGCATGTCGTCGAGGTAATCCCTCGCGTCGGAGAATTTTCCAGCCTCAATCAGCTCATCCAGCGCGGGATCGGAAAAATCGGAATCTGGTGGAGTAAATCCAGCCATAGTTCCGCCCGTATCGAGCGATGGGTCCCGCCCTTTGCGCGGTTTATTTGTCATATATTGCTGGCGGATGCTGAAATCCTCGTTACGGTCAACCGCTTTATGGGCGCGAGCAGGTAATGAAGCTGTGGGTTTGAAAATTATCAGATAGATCGCCAGAGCCGGGAGGTTGAAGAAAAAAACAAGAATTGCCCATAAACAACCGGCGTTGAAATTTTCTTCAGCATCGTTGAAGACCCAGAACAAAAGCCCGATATAGAGGGCCATGAATAAGATCGATAAAATTAAGTGTCCAGCCATTTTGCATCACCCCGAAGTTTGTTATGTCGATATGACTGAATTGGCACAGGAAAGTTGCAGGGGCTGATTTTTGGAATCCGCTTCAATTCTCAATCAATTTGCATTATAATGCTTATCCTGAATGTGATGAGTCCTTTCATTTTTCGAGATCTCCCGATGCAGAAGCTTTTGCATTCGGTATTTTTTATAACCGCATGGTTAATTGCGGGAGTAATTGTAATCTTACCCGGCTGTACCTGAAATTATCCTGAATTTCAGAAACTTGATAATACCATGTCACGGAATCCATGTAACTCGTATCTAATTAGTGATTTCCGGGCTAAAAATATCTCTTTACTATGCTGGAGCATTCAATATGTCCTACCAAAAGCCAGTTTTACATCTTCTGTTACCCTTGATACTTGCATTCTTTCTATTGCCATCATGCAGCGGCTCAAATCCTGCCGCGCCACCAAATAATGAGGGCGGGAATGATCCGGACTCAAGCGGATATTTATTTTCAGCCGGACTCGATATGACCCAGGCCGACAATTCCACATATGATAACCTCCGACCGGATGACGATCTCCCCCCATATGCTCCCGATGAAGTACTTGTCACACTGAAACCAGTAGTTGACAGCGAAGTGGGCGGCAGTATTTCCTTGCAGGAGAATTCAGTTTCCATTCTGGATCAGCATGGGTTATCCCTTAAAGATACGATCGATTGCGGATGGTCTGAGGTTTTCGTCCTGAAAATTACCGATAGGACTTCAGTGCCGGATAAAATCGCCGAACTCCAGGCGCTTCCGATGGTCGATATGGCGGAACCGAATATCCGTTTCGATTTTTGCGACGTTCCATACACTCCCAACGACCCGTTATGGGAGAACCCGAACGACAGCGATCAGGATCCGCGCTCGACAGCATTCGAGCAGTTCGGACCATCGAAAATCGGCGCAAATGTGGTCTGGAACGACGTGTCGGAATCGTCATCAGTCGTTGTGTGCGTTCTGGATTCCGGGGTCGCATACGATCATGAGGACCTCGTCAATCAGATGTGGATCAATGATGATGAAATTCCAGACAATGGTATCGATGATGACGCCAACGGTTATATCGATGATATCTATGGCTGGGATATGCAGGATAACGATAAAGACATCAAGGAAACCAATGGTGACTATTATTATCATGGGACATCGTGCTCGGGTGTAGTCGCGGCGGAACGAGATAACGGGTTAGGGTGTACGGGTATCGCTCCAAATTGCAAAATCATGGGGATAAGAATTGGATTCGGTTATACATATTTATCCGCGATTCTAAACGGTGTGATGTACGCGCGGCGTAACGGAGCGGACATAATCAGCATGTCGTTCAGCTCGACGGAATATTCATCCATTATGTATAACTCGATGAAATACGCATGGAACGACGGCCTTGTGCTTGTTGCCGCAGCCGCGAACGACGACAACCAGGACCTTCACTACCCGGCAGCCTATGACTCTGTTGTCTGCGTGGGAGGGACAACTCCTTTCGGACCGGCATGGAATTGGCAGCCGATAGATGAAGTCCGTATCACTGGAGCCGGAGGATACGGCTGGGGATCGAATTACGGTCCGCAGCTTGAGGTTATGGCTTTCGGAGAATTTTACATCACGCTTAAAGGCGATAACATTCACTCATATTATACCGGAAGCAATAATGATTTCTTCCGTGGTACATCCAACGCGACTCCTATGGTCGCGGGCGCATTCGCCCTCCTGAAAAGCATGTATCCCGATTCCGATAATCAGTGGCTTCGGGACAGAATAAGGGACACCGCCGATGACCTTGATGTTCCCGGATTCGACATTCAGACCGGTTACGGCAGGGTCAATCTTGTCCGGGCATGTTACGGGGCCGACAGATATGCCGATTCCGAAGATGAAAATGGATTTGTCGATGTCGCTGTAGATGATTACCAGATGATCGACAGCATCCATGCGGTGACCGGTAATTATGCGGATACCGAAGACCTTTACAAAATCACCGCTACGCAGGACGGCTATTTGAATTTCTTTCTCGACATCTGGACATGGGGCGAGTCACTTGATCTTTTCCTGTACAGCGATCCGTCGCTCGCTCCGCAATTCCTTATCGACCAGTCAGTGGGGAAGAATCACGCGATAAATTCGTTCGAGGTAGCCGGATGCGCGTGCACGGAGGGAGAGACCTATTATGTCATGGTCACCCCCGATGGTTACGGCGATTCGACCACATATACGCTAAGTGTCGAGTACGTTCAGCCGTTCCTTGACCTTGAGACCGCAACATACGATATCGGATTCGTGCATCTGGGCGGCAATAATAAGCTCCTTGGGCGTCTCGATTTCTCGTCGAGCCTTATCACACGGATATCGGAAATTATGTTCAACATCAAGGGCACTATGCCGGGATCGAAATTGACGAAATTGTCGCTTTTTAAGGACACTTACAAAAATGGGACATTTGACGGTCTGGATCAATTTGTCGCCGATGCGCAGCTTTTCGGCACTAACCGCGTGATTTTCAAAAATCTTTACGAGGAGATTTCCAGGTCGACAAGTCCGACGCGATATTTCCTGAGGGCGAATTTCAGCGGTATCACCGAGGATGCCGAATTCGTGCTTGAGATGTCGAACTACA
>JAPKYR010000107.1 GCA_026394215.1 bacterium | reverse complement strand
AAATCAGGCAGAAACTTGCCGATTATCCGGACATGGAACCGTCTCCGGAACGTCACATCTTTCTCCTTAGCCTGATCACCTCGGCTACAACCCTCATGGGCGGCGAGAGGCCTATCCTTGTCGGCGGCGGGGCTATCGAATTTTATACCGGGATACGTTTCGCGACGGGCGACCTTGATCTGGTCGCTCCCGATATGAATATCACGCTCGATGCGCTTGAGAAAATTGGTTTCAATCGTCCGTCCGGGGCGAAACATTTTATCAACCGGTCTATAGCCGCTCTTGTCGAGGTGCATTCAACGAATCTCTATCCTGGAGAGGAAGCGATCGAACTTATCTACGGCAAGATACCGCTTCTTCTTATCAGTCCCGAGGACTGTCTTGCGCAGCGGCTGATGAACTACAAGAAGCATAAATCGACGCTCGATCTCCTGAACGCATTTCTGATTTCGTATCACCAGAGAAACCGTATCGATGAGACCCGTGTCGCCGAACGTATCGGGGCTGCCAATCTCTGGTCGATCTATCGCCCTGTGCAGGACATCGGACGCGCGCTTGTTCTCAACGATATCGGAACCGATGAGGCTGCTGCGGCTCTTATCCGTTTCATGAAGGAAGGTGGGAAAGAATGCGCATTCTGAACTGGTCGGTAATTCAAAAGGAGATCGAGGGTTCGGCGGCTTTTAACATGACACTTCTGAGAGCGATTGACCCGCGTCTGATAACCCACCGCCCGAGGGATCCCGAAAAAGCCCGCCTGATGAAGGAACTCGGCATTGAGACCGAGATCAAGGACATTATCAGAAAACCCAGGTCCAAAGATTGTAAGGGCGCACAACGGGTTATCCCTGCATAAATCCCAACACCGTATCAGAACTCCCTACTTATCGAATTTCGGCTTTGTTTTGCGCCATGGCCTGCGATCGGAAAGAGCGAGCATCTCGATCGCTCTCAGGATTTTTGTCCCCCACCAGTCCTTCATCGTCAGCGGCTCGACCAGAATTGTCTTGATCCCCGCGAAATAGCCGCTGAGAATATCGGTACACCACTGGTCGCCGACCATGACAACCTCTTCCCGTTTGAGCCCCAGAATTTTCAGCGCCTTTGGTATTTCCTTTACCGATGGTTTGTATGCCTTTGGGACCCCCGGCAGACCGGATACTTTTTCCAGCTTCGATATCTTCCGCTGCGTAGCGTTCGAATACAGAAGGCACCGCACACCGGCTTTTTTCGCGCGATCCAGCCATTCCCTGTTTTCAGTCGGGATATTTTCGTACTCGCCGTACGGAATGAGAGTGTTGTCGATATCGATCAACGCCCCTTTTATACCTCGGGACGCGAATTCCTCGATTGGTATATCGGAGAGGGATTTATATCTGTAATCGGGTAATGCGCTCACTATATAGCCGATCCGGATCTGATTTTTAATGCTCCTCAGGTTTTTGTTGAGGAGTGCCGAGTTCAATTCTGGCTTTGGATTTATCAAGCCATGTTTGAAGTATACCCGCCGCCGCCAATGCGTCAATCAATTTTTTTCTATCCTCGGTGCGCATCCCCTGGAGAAGCCCTTCGTTCGCCCGTGTGGAAAACCTCTCATCCTGGAAATGTACGGGTAAATCGGCTTTAAACTGAAGTTCCCTGGCGAATTCCCTGACCTTCACGCACATCTGCCCTTCCTTGCCTTCCTTGTTCAACGGAAGCCCGATAACGATCGCGTCCGCTTCGCTTTTGATATACACGGCTAGATACTCAACGTCTTCTTCATAATCGTCCCCCATCTCGTAGACCCGATGAGGAACCGCCATCATGAGTTCGTCGTCGGCTCGAGCGAGTCCGATCCTCTTCTCGCCGTAATCTATTCCCATGTAACGCTGGTTTCGCATTGGCAGCCTCCTCCAAGGATTACTTTTATTATATCATGGTACATACAAGGTTTGCAGATTTCGAGCCATGAAAATATTTTAAAAAACGAATGGTGAGTCCCCGGAATTAATTATCTAAAACCGAGGATGAAACGTATCAGAACCACGCGCGTCAGCAAGTGGTCTACCATGTTCACTTTATCATTTGTTTTCTAATATGTGATAAAGTGTTGTTGGTAGACCACTTGCTGACGCGCGTGGTTCTGATACGTTTCTTAATCTGGTGGCTTGTATATATAAAACGGCACCGCACATCTCATACTCTAAATCCCTGTTAAAAAGGCTGAAATGTAAAGAAAAATCGCATGCTTTTCGCACGCGACTTCTTTTTTTTTTCTAACTAAAATTATTTTTCCTTATTCTCCGCTATCCCCGCTACTCTGGCTTCCATCCGCGAGTTGCTCGAAATAGAACCGTACGAAATCCGCATACGATCGCGGGATGTCCTGATCCTCCATCGAATCCATCAGCGCCGTTACGTCCGTTTGTTCAAGCTCGAAATAAGGCACATAGCTTGTCTCGCCCGTCTCCGGATCGACAACCTCGGTGAAAATGTACGACCCGCCCTGGTCGGTGAATTTTCCCTCGACCTGCGTATCGTACGACTGCCCCGGTTTGAATCTGGACGAATACAGCGCTTCATAATCCGTCATTGCATCCGATTGATTATCGGGGTTCTGCGATGGATCGTTCATGTTTAAAGATTGAACCTGATAGTTGCCCGCCGCTTCATTCGTTGTGCCGACTCCCCAACTCTGTGCGCCAGTCCCATTGTTAGACTGTCCCCCATCTCTATTGCCATTGCACATTGACGATCTCGAATTGTTTATTCCCTGTTGCATTTGACTAAAACTGTTGCAGGAACTAAGGCTTTCGCCGTACTGTCCCATGCATTGGCCCGCGTTTCTGCATGCCGACGCCGCTTCACCCAACTGCTGTCCCATCTGACCGCTCTGTCCGGATTGTCCCTGATTTCCGTTACTGCTCTGCATATTGAACAAGCCGCTCATACCCGATCCCTGCTGCCCGCTCTGACTTCCCTGTTGTCCACTCTGCCCAGAATTATTGCCCTGTCCGCTCTGGCAGTCGGTTTTTTCTCCCATCTGCTCCTGCGAAGCGCCATTCTCCTCAAGCTGCTGGCGCACTTCGTCGAGTTGCTGACGTGCTTCCTGATTCGATTGCTGCGAGCATGATCCCTGGGAAACCTGATTCTGAAGATTCTGCGCGACACTCTGGCATGTCGACTGCAATTCCTGGCGTTGCTCTTCCGATAACTGATCGGAATTCTGTGCCGCCTGTTCGAGACGCTGGGCTTCCTGAATCAATTCCTGCGCAATTTCCTGGTCGGTGCGCGTATCCTGATTTCCGCCGCTTAAATCCACGCCGGCTTCCTCAAGCATCTGCCTGACTTCCTGTATGCCCTGCTGCGCTTCGTCTATATCCTGCTGCGATATGGAACCCGAATCGAGCGCCTGCTGAAGATCGTTACGGATATCCTCCAGCATCGACGTCGCCCGATCCTTCACTTCATCCGAAATTTCCAGATTCTGAATTTCGGAAATCGCAGCGTCGATCGCATCGATAAGCGCCTGAGCCATCGCTGCGGGATCGGTCTGTCCTGCCCCGCCCTCGCTCGCCGCGGCACGTATTTCGTTGCGAGCCTGCTCCAGAGCATTCCTCAATTCCTGATTTTCCGGATTATCCCCGAGCGACTGCGATGCCTGATCGAGCGTGTTCGCGATATCGTCGAAATTTTCTATCGGCACACGTCCCGCTTCCATATCGGAGGCCAGTTGGTTCATCGCTTCCTGGGCAGCCGCCGCGTCTCCACTCTGCAGCGCTTCCGACGTTTCCGCCAGATTCTCATTCTGCGCCAATTGTTCCGCGACATTATCGAACTGCTCGCGAAGCTGGTCGTAGCCCTGCTCATTCGACACCTGGTTGATTGCTTCCTCAATATTTGCAAGACGTTCGAGAGCTTCCCTCCGGGTGAGCGTCCCGAATTCCATATCCTCCGCGAGTTGTTCAAGCTCGCTCGCGACCTCCTCCGCGACATCCGCCCTCTCCGCGGGAGGATCGATCCTGATTTCCTGCGCGAGCTCGCGCACCCGCTCCGCCTCGGCTGCCACATTCACATATTCCTGACGATTTTCATCCGACGCGAAAACGTACTGCCACGGCGGCAGGAAATATAATCCCGCCGCAAGGATTATCAGCGACAACGCGACAAACGCCTCTCGTGGAAAACGTATCGGGAAGTCGCGGGTGGGCTTGATCCTGCCTGCATGGCGTTCGGCGTCCTGAATGAGCGCTGGCACGAGCGGATTTTCGTCCTTATGCTTCGCGAATTCGATCGCGCTTGTCAGACGTTCTTTAATTCCCAGCTTGATATCGGCGGATAATGCCGCATCGAATAATGTTATCGGCTTGAAAAGCGCGGCGACCGCTCCGATCAGCAGTCCGGCGACAACTATCGAGATGGATGCGCGGATAATGTCGACCCCTATCGGCGTGAATTTGCTCACGATCATCAGTATGACCGCGAGCAGCGCGCCGACCGCGAGTCCTCTAGCAGCCCATCGGCAGATTGTGCGTAGCTGCAGACGGGTCTGAACGCCTTTGAGTTTTTTGTTTATCTTCACTATCTCTGGTGCCATAGTTTTCCGTCCGACTTTCTCAATCCAACC
>JAPKYR010000162.1 GCA_026394215.1 bacterium | reverse complement strand
GAAAAGAGACATTTATGGGCATGCTCTACGCGATTATCCTCGTTTTAGTCTATTACGTCCTGATATCCATCTTCAAATCTCTTGGAAAACAAGGTATCATTCCGTATCCTTTAATCAGTGCGTGGACCACGAACGTAATTTATCTGGCATTCGGTTTTTATATTTTCAACAAGGTCCGGCGCTAGATGGGTGGAATAATAATGGTGGGGGTGGAATCCCACAGTCCTGACTTTAAGGATATAATATTTCTTTATCCAATTTATCGATGAACCTCCGGGTTGTCCCTGTTATCGAATTTGCTGAGGGGACATGGATATCTGTGCGTAGAATTACTTACAGGGCTGTATCGACATCTGCCGTCATGCTGTTTGTTTCAGGCTTGATTGCTTGTCTCTTTGCCTTTCCGATTCCGGCACATGCCGAGGAAGAGGAGGTTACTTTCTCAAGCGATTATCAGCAGGAAATAAAGGATGAAAAAATTCTCCTGCTGCAGGGGAATGTCGAGGTGCATTTCCGCAAGGCAATAATTTACGCGGATGAGGTGCGCCTGAACGACGAGAAGCAGGAGTTTTTCGGAACCGGGAACGTAAGGCTGGTCACCGAGGACAGGGATATTTTCTCGGACTCCATCTGGTACAACTACGCGAACGACGATTTCGATATGCGGAACGCCCGCGGCAGCCTGCTTGTGCAAAGTATCAGCGAACCGTTGTGGTTCGAGGCTGAGCGTCTGAAAGGGAATATCGACGATTATAAAATGATCAACGGACGGGTCACGACATGCACCCCGACCGAACGCCGCGAGTATCACATCGAGGCCAGGGCGATAAAAGTGCTTCCCGGCAACAAGGTAATTTTCCGAAACGGTTACCTGTTTCTGTTTAATGTAGCGGTACTCTGGTTTCCGTACTGGGCATATTCGACGGCAGAAACGCCATGGGTAATAAATGCGGGGAAGGACTCATATAACGGGTTCTGGGTAAAATCCAGGTATAACTATTTATCGGAAGAGTTGATCATAGGTGCGCTAATTCTGGAATATTACTCCAGAAAAGGATGGAGGATCGGGGCTGATCACAGCTATGTCCTGCCGAGGCAGGGTAACGGCAGCGTGTCATGGAACCTCCTTTACGGGACATTCAGGGACACCACTACCGGAACGGTGAATCACGCGAATGAATACGATTTAAGGCTGGCTCAAGCGATCAAGTTCGGGTCGCGTTTTACGGGCAATTTCACCTTTACTACAAGCTCGAAATATAATATCGGACGCATCCGGGGCAATAATTCCAATGCGACATTCAACTCAAATTACAATACAACGACCACGCGTACGAGTTTGAACCTGACGGGCCGCGTTTCATCGGGTTCCACGCAGAACTCCAGCTATGATATAAGCTTTACGCATAACAGAAATATTATTGATACAATAACCATGAGCGGCAGGGCGGAGTATCAGGTCAATAAGCAGACCATCTCGACTCCCGCCGACGAGGAATTCACGGCTAATATGGAGATTCGGCAGCAGAACGAGGGCTGGTCATGGCTTGCGAAATTCGATACACACTGGGATCCGGACGCCGATACATACACAAACGATATCTCGCGAGGCTATACCGACAGGCTGCCGGAAATAACCCTCACATTCCAGCCGACAGCGTTTCCTTCAAGGTATCGCAACCTGTTTGGATTCCAGATGCAGCAACTGAATCTGGTTGGAGGGCTCTATTACATCGGACCCGTGCAGAAAGAGGTTAACGGTTTTTATGGGAGCATGGATACCCGGTTTTCGAGAACTAATAATATTAATGCGTCGCACACCCTTCAGAGCGACCTGGATTACTGGCAGGCGATATCATCGACCGGCGACGCAAGGTACACTTATTCAACGCAGGTTACATGGAACTGGACTATCGCGACGAAAATAAAATGGCAGTTGGGATGGGCGCGTACGGACACCTCGGGGCGCATTCCATTGGCAGGCCTGGACCGTCCGGGATCCCCGAATAACCGCCTTAACTGGAGTCTTAATTACCAGAATGGACGCTTATATACTATCAGGTTGTCAACCAGTTATGTCCTGAGGAGAGTGTACGGAGCCGCGCGGAATAACCTTTGGACCATGGATCGCATGCAGCCGCTGCAGCTATCGGTTAACTATACTCCGGGCCGATCCTCGACGGCCACATTGTCTACAAGCTACGACCTGGTCAGGAAGGATTTTACCGATTTCAGGATAACATATAACATGACCGATGACCGGTCGTATCGGCTGCAGTCGAGTATGACAATAGCAACTCCCGGACGGATAAAGAATATGACCGCGAATCTGGCATTCGTGCTGGGGGAAGACTGGGACGGCTCGATAAATACCGACCTGTCCCCTCACTCAGGCGGCGCGATCCGTGATGTCCAGCTGACACATCGGCTTAATTGCACGTATCTCGCGTTCCAGTATCGAACCCAGGACGATTTCTGGGGCTTTACATGGGGGATCACCGGATATCCACAGGGCAAGCTGGGCTATACCTCGAATGAAGATATGTCATCGTTTGGTCCCGATCTGTTTAACACATGGCAAGGTTCAGGAAGTGGATTTGGGGCTGGAGGATTTGGATATTAAAGGATAGTAATAAGATAATTACGGGGTAAAATTACAACTATGGCCAAAAAACTTATACAAATTCTCGTTATTATTCTTTCCTTCGCCATTTCTGGATGCGCCTGGGAGAACATTTCCAAAGAAGGTGAAGAGCCAGAGCCTCAGAGGGTAATTCAGGTTAGAATGCAGGTGGGCGGCGCTAAGAGGGAAGATATTTTCTATTACATTGTTTTTAACCTGTCGGGCGATCCAGCCAAGAAGCCCCTGGCGATATTCGATGGTGTGGACAGGGGTAAGAACTGGACCGTTTATTATATGTGGGGAAAGCCCCCCAATCACAATCTGGGCCTGTATAGGGGCTATGGTGGCGAGGGTACCGGCGGGAGCAACTTGATCGACCAGCCGCCGGTCGAGCAGGCTTTCCTGAATGAACTCATGGAAGGGACAAGCATATCCGGCGACCAGATCACGTTGAGAATCGACCTGACGAAAATCGCCATAGGTAATGGAATTTTTAATCTTAATATGATTGTCTGCAACCAGGCTATCGACTCGGAAAGCCAGTTTGAATATGAATTCGATCCTTTAGTGGCGGATTCCTTTTATAGCGGTGGGATTTCGATAGATTTTTTCGGTATCGCAGATACATGGAATGAGACAAATAATCCTCAGGAGGATATTGCCAACGAGCGCGAGGAGCTGGCGCCTCCGGAGGCGGATATTATCGACTGGTCGTTCAGGATTATATCGAGATAACATTTGGACAGGGCTATGGTTCGTTTCTTCAGAATCCTGCTGATTACCTTGATTGTCCTTGCGGCGCTTGCGTACGGGGCGGCGTGGATTCTTGCCGACCATGCCCGCGAACTGATGTACAAACCCCTTACCACCGAATTTATCGGCGCTTTCGGTCCGAGTCAGGACGATATTTACAGGTATGACGTAAGCGTCAAACTATGGCCTCCGACTGTCATTGTCTACAACCTTATTATTCAAGCGGATGTTTTAAGGATCGACCTCGACACATGGCGGGGCGCGCATCTCGGAATCGACCGGATCGAACTTGAGCTGATACCGCTCCTGAAAGAACAGAAGCTGGCAATAAAAAAAATTGAAGGCCGGAAATTTGTCGGTTTACTTACGAACGATCAACTTGAAATTTACCTTCAGAGAAATTCGCCCGGCATGAGGGATCTCGACATTTCACAATACCAGGAAAAATGCCGAATCCGAGGCGAATTCGGGCTTGTATCGGTGGTCCCGATAACGTTACTCGGTGAATGGACCGTTGACGACAGGGGAGTCGCGACTTTTCAGAATCGGGAATATTACAATCCGGACAGCGTCGTCCCGGAGGGATATATTCAGATTGTCGAGGAGCAGAATAAATTCGACGTACGCGTGGAAATCCTTGGCGAGGGGCTTATAACCGAACAATGTGTCTATAACAGCGCTGGTTTATGGATCAGCGCGGTTGAGCAATAGAAATTCAAGAGGTTATTAAAGTGAAAAATATTTTTTTAAGAATCCGGATACCGGCGATAATCGCGATTACAGGCGCTATAGTCTATTCAGGCATGATCGCTTATGCCCAGCCGGGTTCCGAATCCGATCCTGTAGTCAGCCTGAGTTATCTTGAGACGGCGACTTCTTATCAGCCCGTTGTGCTCGAAGGCGGGGAGGAACTCAGCATCAATTCAGGAGCCGGCGTGATTCTTATCCAGGGCAGCGCGGGACTTGTCGTGCCCGTTGGTGCGCAGTCGAAAATTATCGATATATCCGATGGATCATTCGATCTTTTTTTGCATCTTGCGACATTGGTTGCAGTGATCTGGGTTTACAGGAAGGACCTCAAGGACATTTTTACGTCGAAAACAATCGGAGGAGATCCTGAAAATCTTGCGCCGATCCCTAAATGGCGGTTTGTTGGATTTATCGCGATTACCATTCTTGTTACAGGAATTGCCCTGCCGTTCAAAAATCAGCTCGAAACTCTCTTTGAAAATATTCATGGCGTACGAATTACTCTTCTTATCAATGCTGTGGCGCTGGGGATATTACCGTTCCTGAGAAAAGGCAGCTTCGGGCTTGGGAAATTAACATGGATCGGGGCGGCGGTAATCGGGCTTGCGCAGGCTGTTGCAGTATTACCGGGAATTTCACGGAGCGGATCGACAATACTTGCCGGTTTGCTTCTCGGACTTTCTCCATCCGAGGCGTGCAGATATTCATTTCTTCTTTCCATACCGACCATCGCGATAGCGGCGCTTGTGCAGATACCGGATGTAATTTCAGGAGGTTTGGCATTCGCGCCGGGCCCGATGCTTGCGGGATTTATTTTCGCATTCGCAGCCGGATTGGCCGCAATCCCATTACTTGTGGGATTAGTGGAGAAGGGGAAGCTGTGGGGATTCGCGATTTATTGCGCGGTGTTGGGTCTGGTTTTGTTTATTGCTGCTTAAGACTAATTCCACTTACAAAAATATTATTGACCAGAGGACCGTAGCATGCGACTCTGGCGCATGGAAAATCTGTTTGAACGTTCATGCTCCGGAGTCGCATGCAACGATTCAGACCAATAGTATAATTACTCAAAAATATTTTCATAAGTTGGATTGGTGTAAAGTCATGGAATGCTTAAAAAAAAATCCCCCATTTCAAAGGGGGATTGGTTTTCTTTTCAAATATACTATTTCTCTCAGATAATTCCGCGGCCATCGAGGTCGTCAGGGTCGATTCCGGTGATTGTGAATTGCGTGGGATCGAACCAGTAGCCGAAGGGACCCGCGCTGTGTCCGGATCCACCGCCGCCTCTACCGCCAAAACCGCCACCCGAACCAGTGCCGCCGCCACCCGAACCGCCGCCGTTGTTTCCGCCCGAATTTCCGCCGCCGCCGTCATATCGCCATATCCCGTAACCGGAAGTTGTCGGGAGAAGGTCCATCTGGCGGAGGAAATCAAGTGCAGAGTCCGCGTCAATATAGTGAACCATGTACATTGTTATTTCGCCAAGTCCAAGTTCCGTTTCGAGACGTTCCCTGGTGCCAATATAGAGGATCGGATCGGCGTCGGGCGTTGACCGCATGACCATGTAGTCGAGGTTGTAGGCCTGCATCAGATAACCGAATACTTCGTCGAAAGGCGTTTCCGACATATTCATGGTGACGGTTCCGCCGCCGCTTGAGTCGGTCGGGTTAAATCCGCCGCCGCCAAATCCGCCAGCACCGCCGTTGGCATCGGGGCCTCCGGGCGGTCGATACCCCTCTCGAATATGTCCCGATGGCAGCATATTCCAGTATGCGTCGAGAATGAAATTCACGCCCGCCTGCTGAGTAAGAATCATCAGGACCTGGACAAAGTCGCCATTAGTGACATTGAGGCTCACTATAGCGTCTGATATGTGGCTTGGATTCAAACTAGCTTCGGCCTCAGGAAATGAATAATCTCCGCCAGGCGTCACTTCCTGGGTTGCCTCAGGGGTATCGGGATAATCGTTGGCTCTTACCGCGCCGGTCGGTATCAGAATAAAACCAACGGCTAGAAACAATGTCAAAAGTGGGATGTAATTACGGTATCTCACGTCAGTCTCCTTGACATAATTATTAGTGCGCTATCCAGCAAACCACCATATCGGATACATTAATAAGGTTTCCGGTTCATTTTCATGGAATCCTGGCCGGAAAACAATACTAATTATATCACGTTCTTGAAGAAACGATTTCGATACAATAATAATATCGGCTGAAAATATACCCGGCAACTCATTCAGGCAGGTAATATGTCGGGTCAGGAGGTTGCCATGCGGCGATTCCGTCTGGCCCCATTACCAGATCGCATGGTCGCCACCACGATGCTGTATCTGAGTTTATCGGATATCCGCTGTTGTTGTTCGCCATAGTCAACATGTATTGAAACTGCTTGATTTCCTCATAAGGAGTGCCGAGATTTAACCTTAGGGTAAGAGTAGCAGTAGTCGGGATGTCGACTTCGTAATCATCGCCTGCATAATAGTTGACAGCGATGGGATATACCCCTTCCGGAACTGAGTCCGTGGTCGGCGTGATATTTTCAGGACCGTAACCATAGACATCATCGACATCAAGCTCAAGGTGGGTAGTGAAATCTGTCATATAATAACAATGCTGGCCCCAGTCGGGTTCCCAGACATGGAGGTCGATATCCGTCTGGTCGGTATCCCATGTCAGTGTGATCCTGAAGTTCCATTCCGGATAGTATTCAATCTCGATAGGGTCGCTGAGAACCGTGGCGGTTGCATTGGTCGCCCTGAAGCAGATTACATTCGTTCCGTAGGACAATAATATCGCGGTCTCGAATGAATCATCGAAGTCATCCACATCCATGATGTATTCGTTTCCCTGATGAATATAAACTCCGACCTGGTTGCTGAAGCAATCCATGTTGGACATCGTGCCGTTGATTACGACAACGCCGGTTGTGAGGTCAATACTCATATCTTCATTCACGACGATCAACGGCGGATCCGGCGGATCATTGGGATTTGGCGCCAGAGCGATGTTGTAAATGATATCCTCATCGGAAACAACACTCATCGCATGATTTGAGTAGTAACCGGGCTTGGTTACCGAAAATACCCGGCTTCCCTGCGGAATATCCGAAGTAGCGTAGAATCCGCAGTAATCGGCAATCGGCTGGAAGAGATCGACTCCATTCGATGTTGTCAGCATCGCTGTCGGGATTCCGATTCCATCGATGATATCCGATATGGTGCCGCTGACATTTTCAGAAGTTCCGGACGGTTGCACATCAATGTGGAAGTAATCGTAGAGCTTGATGTCGGTACCGGTTGCCGTCGCTGTGATAAGCATGTCGTACGGTCCCGGCGCGACAACCAGCAGTTCATTGATGATCAGGGCTTCCCAGGTATCGTCCGCGAAATTGTACGCAAGGTCGGTCGGACCGCCGGTGAGAGGCGAAGTGTCTACGGTTACAGATTCGATATGCGACGGGCCCTGGTGGTGTCCGACTTTCACGGACATCTTGATGCATCCGTGATCCGAGAAAAATTCTCCGATCTGGTTCTGGTCGTGAATTATGTAAGGTTCCTGGCAATTTGATGGAAATGAGCAGTCGACTACAAACGGGAATATCCACTTCGGGGGCATGCTCTTGAATTTAAACTCGACAATCTCGCTGAAGGATGAGGTCGATGTAATTTCCCGGTCGTCATCGTTCTTTGCGTATGCGATAAACGGGTAGACGCCGCTATATCCGGGCGGCGCCCAGAGCTTTGTGTAATCGTCCGGATTCAGGATTTTATGATTATTTAAAGGATTATCGTAAATTATCGTACGAAGGTCCCAGACCGAAATCGAAGTCGGGTTTATCACCGTGGTTTTGAGTTTAAAATACCCGTTGGGTTCGTCGATTTCCAGAATCTGGATTTTGAAGCATCCGCCCGGACAGAAATTCGGGTTTTGCAATAACCCGAAAATGCTGAAGTGGTTGGCGCCGGTCCTCATCGGCTCGACAGTTGCTTCCCCGGTTTCGAAATTTATTTCGGCGTTGAATGCTCCAATAACCGTTCGGCCTTCAGGAAATTGCGCCAAGTCCAATTTCACCGGCTGTTGCGATATGTCCTCGTTCGCGTCGGGCAGAGTCGGACTTGATCCCTTATTACAGCCAGCTATTAGAATCAGGAATAGCAGGCTTGAAATTATGACAATCAGCAACCTGTTACTCATCAAAAACCTCCGGTAATCCTTGTTAAAAAAAATTATAACACGATAAAGAATTTGTTTCAGGGATATGGGGGAATAAAAAATCCCGCCATTCGACGGGATTCATAATTTTCCGATTCAAAAAATTACGCGGGTTCGATTGCCGGCGGCGATTTCCTCGGAGGCAGGCTTTCAGCATCGGAGATTTTCAGCTTTTTATCGTCCTCCAGGTGCTCCATACTTTTCTTCGCGAGATCGAGCAATGGAGTATCGGCGTCGATGAGGTTTGGCTGATCCTCAAGAATCGCAATCAGCTCCTTGCCGTCCATGTCCTGTATTTCGAGAAGCCTCGTAGCTACTTTTACTAATTTATCCTTGTGCGCTGTAATAATCGCGGTGACTTCACTGTGGCTGTTGTGCACGATTCGCTGGACTTCAGAGTCTATCACCTGCGCGGTTTTCTCGGAATAATTCCTGTCCTCATAAATATCGCGGCCAAGAAATACCTGGCTATGTTTCCGTCCAAATGTGACCGGTCCAAGTTTCTTCGACATGCCGAACTCGGTAACCATCCGGCGCGCAAGGTCGGTTACCTTGTTCAGATCGTCGCTAGCCCCGGTCGAGACTTCGCTGAACATGATCTCTTCGGCAACTCTGCCTCCAAGCGCGGTCTTTAACTTATCTACTATTTCTTTCTCCGTTGTCAGATAGCGATCCTCAAGCGGTAACTGCAAAGTATAACCAAGTGCCATACCGCGAGGGAGAATGCTTATTTTGTGAACCGGATCCTGTCCGCCGACATAGTACGGAACCAGCGCATGGCCTGCTTCATGATAAGCAAGTCTTTCCTGTTCGACCTCGCTGATAACCCGGCTCCGTCGCTGAGGTCCGGCAACGACACGTTCGATGGATTCCTCGAAGTGATCCATCCGGACTTTTTTCTCATTTTTACGGGCAGCGAGAATTGCCGCCTCATTACAAAGGTTGCGGAGGTCAGATCCGGTGAATCCCGGAGTACGCCTTGCGATAATTCCAAGATCGACGCCATCGGCAAGCGGTATTTCCCTTGTATGTATGACAAGTATCTCTTCGCGACCTTTGATGTCAGGGCGGTCAACAACGATATGGCGGTCGAATCTGCCGGGGCGAAGCAGGGCGGGATCGAGGATATCCGGGCGGTTGGTCGCGGCGATCATGATTACGCCGGCATTCGGATCGAACCCGTCCATCTCGACAAGCAGGGCGTTAAGGGTCTGTTCCCTTTCATCATGCCCGCCGCCTAAGCCAGCGCCGCGCTGACGTCCGACGGCATCGATCTCATCGACAAATACTATCGACGGCGCATTTTTCTTGGCCTGGTCGAACAGGTCCCTTACACGGCTTGCGCCGACGCCGACGAACATCTCGACGAAGTCGGAGCCGCTCATGTGGAAGAACGGGACGCCCGCTTCGCCGGCGATAGCGCGCGCGAGGAGTGTCTTTCCGCAGCCCGGAGGGCCGACAAGTAAAACACCTTTGGGGATTCTCGCGCCCAGGGCGATAAATTTTTTCCGCTCCTTCAGAAACTCGACAACTTCCGAGAGTTCCTCTGTCGCCTCATCGACCCCGGCTACGTCCTTGAATTTCACCTGCGGCCGATTATCGGTGAGCATCTTGGCCCTGGATTTTCCGAAGCTGAACGCCTGACCGCCGGCGGATTGCGCCTGACGGTAAAGAAAGAAATACAGAAGGCCGAATAATCCAAGCGGCACCAGGAGAAGCAGAAGGGGTGAGAGCGCGGTCAGAATAAACGGCGGGCTTTTAACATCTATCTCGATATTCTGCGACGCGAGCAGATCTATGATTCGCGCCGTGTAATCGACCGGGTACCTGGTTCTGAACTGCGCCGGAATTTCAGTCTGTCCGGCAGCCGCCTCGCCCATAATTATTCCTTCGTCCTCGCGGATCTCAACTTTATTGATCTGGGAATAACCCGTACCGGTCATGCCCTCGATCGACTGAAGGAATTTGCTGAACTTGATTTCCTCAACCTTGGCGGATGACGTCCAGAACGTGTAGAGAAATGCCAGCGCTAAAAGGATGGCTATTACTGATAAAGAATTCCAACGTGATGATTTCATTTGCAAAATGCCTTGAATCTTTCCTCAATACTTTTGATGCTTTTACTCAATAATATCGACCGCTTTCATGCGGTCGGGATTAATAATGCCAATTGACCTGACATTTAAGTTTAACATACGTTAACAGATTCTGCCAGTCATTTTCGCTTAACACTTATATAGATCATTCTTTCCGAACCAGGTTCAATTTTAACCTTTTCGGAAATCAATCCCAGTCCGGGGATGCCTGCGATAAATGATTCCGACCCTTTTATTTCAAATTCAAAAATAACTATCGGTTCGACAATTCGGGCGGATTTTGGAGTTTTTGTGTCGACAAATATATCCTGAATTTTTTTCGTGTGCCCGCCCATCCCAAGCGGCTCCATCCGGTCGCCCGGATCGGCGCTTCGGATTGTAATTCCCCTAAGCCCTTCCGGAATCGAAAGATGGACCTTCCCTTGTGACGAATCGAAATCAATAAGGGTTCGTGAATCGATTATTTTTTCAGGATTTTCCATCGATTCAACATCGATTATCAATACATAATCGCCGAAATCGACGACGGCGGGAAGCTCGCTCAGATCAAGTGAAACAGGATCGGGAGAGGTAATTTCCATCGGCCTGTAGATGATTACATTTTCGCCGGATATCTCAGCTCTTATCCCGCCCGGAAGATCCACACCCCCGACCGGGACTCCCATGAGCATCATTGTGATTCGATCAACATGATTTCTATCGGGGCGGATGTCTGGATCAAGATTCCGGATCGATTTTAGTACAAGGCGTCCGAGGATAGACGGGTGAACCGTGTTGAGAGAGGATTGCGACAGGGTCACGCTATTTTCGTCCGATTTTATATCACTGAAAAATCCCGCGACGATGTCGTTAAACAGGGATTCGTCCTCGGCAAGGAGCGACGCAGACCGCGCAAGCGCTTCCATCGGGCTTCCCCATCCGATATTATCGAGCGCATCCAGAATTTCAGGCAGGATGGCATTCCGGATTTTTCCACGGTCGGTGGTATTTTCAAAATTCGTCGAATCGACACGATAATCCAGGTTGCGCCATTCGAGATATGAGAGAATTTCATGCCTGAATATAGCGAGCATCGGACGAACGGTAGTTAATTTCCCGAATTCGCGGACAGGCTGGAGCGAGCCTAGTCCCTGTCCTCCCGACCCGCGAAAAAGCCTGAGGATAAGATTTTCCGCCTGGTCGTTCGCGTTATGCCCGAGCGCAAGGATATTACAATTATTTTCCGAAGCGGTTTTTTCGAAAAATTCAAACCGCAATTTCCGCGCCGCCATTTCGATACTCAACCCGGATTCTTCGGACAGCTCAAGCACATCTCCATGCCCGATTTCAATCGGCAAATTTCTTTCAAGCGCGAAACTGCGCACGAATCCTTCATCGCGCGGAGCTTCATCGCTTCGGAGGCCATGGTTGAAATGAGCGATGATAACGGTAAAATCCAGCTCTTCACCAAGCCGGTTGAGGACGTCGGCAAGCGCGATTGAGTCGGGACCACCGGAAACCCCAACCAACATTGCCCGGTTATTAGAAAGAATGCGATGCCAGTCGATTGAAATCCGGATTCGATGAAGAATATCGTTTTGAACCATCGCCATAGTGTTTTGAATCCTGACTTGTGTCCCGTTTTCCTTTTGATGCATTAAATTTCAACAGGATAGTATGGTATCATAACGCACTTGTTACCGGGGCATACTTTCACATGGCCGGAGATATTTAATAAAAATAAATAAAGATAAATAGAAATAAATAAAGATAAATTATGAATATTCGTACGCGGAAAATCCCAATATCTCAAATGAAAAGCATAATCGTTGTGTTTCTGATTACTTCCTCAGTTATCTTTATCTGCGGTTGTCCGAAAGGGCAGGCCGATGAAAAGCCAGAGTCGATTTTCCGCGATGCATATTCTTTTTATGTCCTCGATCCCGGCCCTTTTGAGGCGGTCGATCCCGAATATCCGGCGCCGAGAGAGTTTTTAATTTTAAAAGCCGATAATGTGGAGATCAGTTGCGGGGTTTTCAAGGGGGCGGGAATTGAGGTCCAGGGCGAAAGGCTGTCTTTAAGTATTTTCGCAAACGATACAATAATAAGTGAAGACTGGCTTCCGGGCGTGAGCCGATACTTGCTCGACGGGTCATCGATTACAATCGGCGACAGGGAGTTCTATGTCGCGACTCTTCTGGTGCGGCGCGATCCTGAAATGACAGCGCGTATGGATTCAATTACTCGCGCAGTTCATTCAAGGGAATTCGTATTATACCCGAATAATGAGGATCGCATCGTAAAGCTTTATTACAGTCCTCAGGATAAGGATGTCTGCATTCTCACGCTGTCCGGAACGCCGGAAGATCTGGCATATCGGGAACCGGATATCAGGAGGTTGCTTGCCAGCGTAAAGCTGACAGCATCGGAAGCGGTGCAGGGGACTGATGGGGAAGCATCCGCGAACTGATTTTTGTGGGTAAGGTGAAGGGGACCGGCAACACGATTGTGCCAAAAAATAAAATCTTACATCTCTCATATTTTCGAACGGCAAAATCGAGTTGCCAGTCCCCGATCCGTTGGCTTGCATTCGATAACACAAAAGCGGAATCAATTCGCGGATGCACCCGGTTCATGGGGCAGTGGATGGTATCCCCTGGACGGTCAGATTGAGATCCAACGGCTCGAATCGGCCCAGCCGGACTTCCACTGTTGTGTTTCCGCCGATGGGATTCCCCCTCGCGTTCAGGTAAGTTACTGAATATGTGCCGGCATCAAGGCCCTGGATAATATAGTGCCCGGTCTCAGTGCATCTGTCCTGCGCTACGTAGGTACTATTTCCAGCATCATCCAATTTGAAGACCTGAATTGTGCCGAACGCCTGCGGGCGACCGTCAATATATACCGTTCCGGAGATGGAACCCTTGACGCCTTTCAGAAAGCCGCAGGATGCGGTTGACAGGATGAAGGCCAGTAAAATCAGCAGTAATGGAATAAAAATGCGGTGTGTGTATTTCATCGCCAGATTCTCCTTAACTCTTTGATTCACGTGTATTATAGCATATGATCCCGGTTAGTATATGCGATGAGAGCAAA
>JAPKYR010000077.1 GCA_026394215.1 bacterium | reverse complement strand
TCCAAAATTTGGAGAGGGGGGTTGGGGGGTGAGGAAATATGATAAAATCCCACTCAGAATGACCGGTTCACTTTTCGAAAAACATGGCCTTCCTCTCGACCGTAAGCCCGAGGATTTCGACGAGTCCTCGATCGACCTCCTTCGCAAGGTTATTGAGTATCACTCCCAAAGATATTATGTGGAAGACAATCCGGTTATTTCAGACGGCGAGTACGACGCGCTTTTCCGACGTCTAGAACAAATTGAAAAAGAAAATCCCGACCTCATCACGCCGAATTCCCCGACCGTTCGTGTCGGCGGAAAATCTCTCGATGAATTTAAAACTGTCATTCATCGCTTTCCGATGCTTTCTCTCCAGAACACGACCACGCACGATGAGCTTCGGGAATTTGAAAAACGGCTTCGAAAAGCTATCGACCTTCCCGATTCGGAAAAAATCCTATATGTGGTCGAGCACAAAATCGACGGCCTCGCGGTAAGTATGACTTATGAAAAAGGGCAGCTCGTCCAGGCCGCGACACGCGGCGACGGCACGCAGGGCGAGGATGTCACGGCAAATGTCAGGACGATAAAATCGATCCCCCTGAAAATAGATTTCGACCGCACGCTCGTTGTCCAGGGAGAAGTTTTTATAGGTGTGAAGGACTTCCTAAATTTCAATCGCGAGCAGGAAGGTAAGGGCGAAAGGACATACGCCAATCCCCGGAATACCGCTGCCGGAAGCCTTCGACAGCTCGACAGCAAAATCACCGCCACCCGTCCGCTCGACTGCTTCATGCATTCGATCCGCAACTACGATGAACTCGGGCTACGATTCCATCACGAAGCTCTCGATAAACTTACCGAAATCGGATTCAAAGCCACACCTTTTAAGGGAATGGCAAACGGAATCGAAGAAGTAATAAAAATCGCGGACGATCAGCATGAACAAAGGGACAAACTCGATTACGGGATCGACGGCATGGTTGTCAAAGTAGATGATTTCCGCATGCAGGAGATCGCCGGATTTGTCGCGCGCGCACCACGTTTCGCGATAGCTTACAAATATCCCCCGCGAGAGGGCACCACGACAATTCTCGACATCAAGGCAAGTGTCGGACGTACAGGCACTCTCACTCCTGTCGCGACTTTCGAACCTATACTCCTCGACGGCTCCACTGTGACTCACGCAAGCCTTTACAACATGGATGAAATCAACCGGAAAGACATTCGCATTGGCGACCGTGTGATAATCGCTAAGGGCGGCGACGTGATTCCAAAAGTGATAAAGGTCATCGATGCCGATAAACCCGCTCACATGAACCGTCCAAAATTCGTTATGCCGGAAAAATGTCCGATCTGCGATTCTGAGGTCGTGCACGATCCGGACGGAGTGAATTACCGCTGCGTATCAAAAGACTGCAGGGCGGTTTTGCTCAGACGAATCGAGCATTTTGTCAGCAAGGGCGTGATGCGTATCGAGGGACTGGGTCCGAAAATTATTGAGCGATTTCTGGACGATGGCTTAATTAGCGACATCCCCGACCTTTATCGTCTCGATTATAACTACATCACCATGATGCCCGGATTCGGAGAAAAATCAGCTGATAATCTCGCGGCGGAAATTGAAGGCTCTTTGAAACAACCTCTCTGGCGACTCATCCACGGTATTTCAATCCCCGGCGTAGGAGCCGAGGTCGCGAAACTTCTCGTAAATGAGCTTGGGAGTTTTAATAAAATCGCTGAAGCAGATGAAGAGACCCTATCCACAATACCCGGGATCGGTCCAATTCTCGCAAAAAATATCCATTCATTTTTCCGCGACCCTCACGGCGAAAATCTTATTGCAGAGCTAAAAAAAGCCGGATTGCAGGCATTCGATGAAACACACGAGGTGAAGGAAACCAAAGTCGCAGACATGTCCGGACCATTCGCGGGAAAAACCGTCGTACTGACCGGCGCCCTTCAGCAATTCACGCGTGAAGAAATGACAGACAAGCTGAATAATGCAGGCGCGAAAGTATCTGGTAGCGTCTCGAAAAAAACCGGCTATGTTATCGTCGGGGAAAATCCGGGCAGCAAATTCGACAAGGCTCAGCAACTCGGAGTCGCGATACTCACGGAATCGGAAGCATTAGAGATGCTTGATGCGGGAGCATAAGCTCTTACGATATAAAAATAAAACGATGTAGGACAGGCTTTCCAGCCTGTTATCTACCAACTTATCGCATACTGCACCACAAAATTAACAAGCTGGAAAGCATGTCCTACAATATAGTCCCGGAATTCCGGATGGGTACAAAAAGTCCCGAAAAATCCGACGGGTCTGGTTTCCTGAGCGTCTCTTTAGTATTATAAAGGTTAATTAAGGACAGGTCGGGGTAGCATAATGACAAAATTCACAATATATTCAACCCTCTTATTACTTATGATTCTGGGGACCGGGGTACACGCCCAGGATACAACCGCGGAACCACCCGGGGCAGTTCCCGATTTAACCGGCACATGGATTACCCAGTCCGGCAATATCGTTGAAGTTACGCTGTCGGGAACGGATGTCCGGATGTATTTCCCGTATTACCAGAAAAACATGACTGCTTCGTTCAATGGAACCGTCCTGGTATATGTCACACACTATAACGATCCGACCATCGAGGAATGCTATCTCGATGTCCCCGATTCCGAACTTGAAGCCTGCAGGCGATTCATCCACATCGACGATGAACGCCACAGGTTCACGCTGTCATTATCGGAGGACGGCCAGGTTTTGTCAGGAGTCAAAGAAATCAATGTCATGCACTGCGAATGGGACACGGATGAGAACGGCCGCACGTCCAACTACCGCCCGATAGGCTACCAATGGGAGTACGATTCCGATTACCAGTGGCGTCGCGCGAACTGCGATTTTGCCGGATTGCCCCCTCTCACCGGTATTGGTCACGAAAAATATGAGTTGCTTAATATTATGTTCGACAAATTCTCACTTCGAGAGGAATTCAGCCTTGGCGATTTTCAGGTGATCGACCGGGTCCGCTTTGAATATTCCCAGAATTATATCGACGCGGACGATGGCGAATATGTGCCCAATGCGGAAGCACAGAACCATCAGCACCTTGAACCCCTCGACGGGGGAGTCTATCTCGATCCTGAAACCGGGCTGTACAAAATAGAAATCTACCCGTACGCGATGGAGTCCTATGTCAATCTCCTGAGTGGGCTGACAATCCTCTGCAATGAACTTCAAGCGCTGGAATCGCTCGATGAGCCAATTCCCGGACCGACTACCGCAATCGAACTTGAATCTGTAAATTACGCATGGAGCCACCGTCAGGCGCTGTGTACACTTGACGACGAGCTGTTCAACCATCATATCGATTTCCTGTCTCGGGCATTGAGATTACGTGAGATGGCGGAAGATTAACCCGGAATTCAGATATATCCATGGCCAATCCCGAATTATCCTTCATCACAGTCAATTACAAAACTTCCGATCTTGTCGTTCGCCTTATTGATACTATAAAAAAATTCCCACCTCCCCTCCCATACGAAATAATCGTTGTCGATAATAACTCCGCTGACGATTCGGTCGGGAAAATTGGACAGGCGCATCCCGACATCACACTCATCCCGCTCGAAAAAAATATCGGATTCGCGGCAGGCAATAATAAGGGCGCGGCGAAGGCTTCCGGACGCATTCTGATCCCAATCAACCCCGACTGCGAGATCAGGGAAGAAAGTTTCGCTAAAGGAGTTAAATATCTCGACGGTAATCCCGATGTCGGAATTCTCGGATTGAAGATATTTACCCATGAAGGCGGTCTCGAACAATCGGCGAGAGGTTTCCCCGACGCATCTACCGGGCTTTTCGGACGCTCGACATTCCTCGGTAAACTTGCACAAAATTTCGGGAAAGCAGGAAAAGGCGGAGTCGCGGGAAAGAACCTTCTTGTCGATCCCGAAAAAACCGAGCCGTATGATGTCGACTGGGTCGCAGGCACGATAATGTTGATTCGTCGCGATTGCTGGACAAAGATCGGTGGTTTCGATGAGGACTATTTCATGTACTGGGAGGATGCTGATCTCTGTTTCAGGGCTAAAAAAACAGGCTTCAGGACAGTCTTCTTTCCGGGATCGTATATTGTGCATGTCCCCGGATCGAGCGCGAAAAAAAACCGTTCAAAAACCATACGATGGTTTCATGATTCGGCTTATTTATATATCGCGAAAAATGTCTCGCCCAGCCCGTCGTTTCTGAGAGGATTCGCCTGGTGCGCGCTGAATCTCCGCGCAGCTTTATTGATAGCTAAGGAAAATTTAAAAAGGTAATTCGTGAAAACTGATGCTGCCTCCGAATACTATAATCCTGTCAGAATTTCTGATATTTCCTGCATGGCTAACACATGGTCCGATGCCAGTAATTCTGGTCATTGTCATCGGAATCGTGCTGCTCGGAGTCTATATAAATTATTACCTGAACCGTGTCCAGCGCGGCCTTCAAGAACTCGGCAAGGGCTATCGGGAACAGGAGCGGGTTCTTTTTAACGATTTCAAGTCGGGACGTATAACAAGAAGCGAATATCGCCGGCGACACGAGCAGTTTGTCAACAGCATGCGCGAGGAATCCAGAAAATTTACGGACGGCTAGCGGTATTGACCCCGGAATTACAGAAAATAAAACGCCTGAAAGTCGCGATTATCACGATCGGATGCCGCGCGAACCAGGCCGACTCAGCCCGTATGATTTCAAGCCTGCCTCAGGACGCTGTCGTCGTCGATCCGTGGACCGATCCCTGCGATATCGCCATCGTCAACACCTGCGCGGTCACATCGCGTGCGGAAGCCGATGCACGGAAAATAATCCGGAGAATAAGACGAAAACATGAGAATGCCACAATCCTGGTCACAGGATGCGCGGCGCAGGTTGATACCGGTATCTGGTCGGAAATGCCCGAAGTCGACCTCGTCATCGGACTCAATGCTCGCGACGAAATTGAAAAATACCTCCAGGAAAATGCAAGCTTTCCAGGTCAGGCAATAAAAACTCCCACCAGCGGGGTTGACGGCCCTACCCCGCTCCACGGACATCGTTCGCGTCCATTTCTGAAAATCCAGGACGGCTGCAGCCGAGGCTGCGCGTACTGTATTGTTCCGAAAGCCCGTGGACCCGAGCGCTCAAGGCGTCCTGAATTAATTAAGGACGATATCCACAACCTTTTCGATGCAGGATTCCACGAGATCGTCCTGACAGGGGTACACCTCGGGCGATGGGGATACGATTTCGGGACGGATATTGCCTCCCTCCTTGATATCCTCGATGGAATCACAATCGACGTCCGGTTCCGGTTCAGCTCGCTGGAACCGATGGACCTCACCCCGGACATTATCAAACGAATAATCAGCCATCCGAAAATCTGCCCACATCTTCACCTGCCGCTCCAATCAGGCGACCGGAAAATCCTCGATCTCATGGGGCGGAATCATTCTCCCTCCGATTACCTGAAACTCCTCGAAGCCGCGATTGAGACCAATCCGGACACTGCCCTCGGCACGGACATTATGATCGGGTTTCCCGGTGAGGACGATGAATCATTTATAAATACATTAAATTTCCTTAAAGATACCCCCCTTACCTACCTTCACATTTTTACATATTCCCCACGCAAAGGAACGCGAGCCGCCCTAATGCCCGGAAAACCGACCGGAAAGGCTGTTACGGAACGTCTTGAAGCCCTGAAAATCTTGGATAAAACAAAAAGACTCGATTTCCGTAAATCACAGGCCGGCAAGGTCAGGCCGTTTCTTATCGAGAATCCGGAGCGCAAATCGGGAGTCGTAACAGCACTGAGCGACAATTACATACGTATCCGTTTAACCGCTGGGAATTACCGGTTTTCATCGGGTCAAGTCATTGCCATGCGGATTGATACTAATGATGATTATATATGTGCAGTGCCGGAAATTTAAATAATGCTCGTGGAGATTCAACGGTAAGGACCGGCGGATGATCAAGCGCTTCAAACTTTATGCCGACAAGGGAAAATTGAACCTTGCCCTTATTGAATATGGGAAGGATATTGTAACCCTTGAACAAATTACCGAAGCGCTTGCACTTTGTGAAATCGAGGAATTCGATAAGGATGCGGTAATAAAAGCCCTGGGAGAGGGTGTCGAGACAACATTAGTTGTCTCGGAAACCGAGCCGTTCAGGTTAAGTGGCGCAGCCTGGATAACAATCGACGAGTTGAACAACTGTGCCAAGGTGAATCTATATTCTCCTATTAACAATGGTAAATTGATCAGTGAATCGGATATCCTCGATGAGCTTGGTATAGCGGGATGCGGCAACTACTACACCTATCGCGATGTTCTTAAACGAAACATCGGAATTTACCTGAAGACTCCCTCGAAAACGGTTTTCAATGTAGCCGAGCGAAGAAATGCTATCGTAAAGGTGGAAATCTCCGAAGACCGTCGCACTGCCTATCTCTCATATACTGAGCCGTATGGCGGAAATAAACTGTCCTTTGATGAAACAATTGCGGTAATCAAGGCTGCAAAGGTTGAGTTCGGCATTTTAGAGGACAAGGTCAGGAAAATCCTCGAAGAAAATATTTCGGTCTCGAAGGTTAGAATCGCAGGGGCACAGGAAGCCGTGAATGGCGAAGATGGCAGAATCGAGTACCTGTTCAACGCATACCATAAAAATTTCGGGCCTACTATCAGGGACGATGGCACCGCGGATTTCCGCGACCTGAACCTCTTCGAAAATGTCAATGAAAATACCCCTCTGCTTCGTAAAATTCCCGCAACACACGGTGTAGATGGAATAGATGTCGTCGGGAAATCCATCAAAGCTGTTTCGGGAAAAGACCCACAAATTCCGAAGGGAAAAAATACTAAGATATCCGACACTGACCCAAATATCCTTGTTGCCGCCAAATCCGGTTCTCCCAAACTCCAGGCTGGAAAGGTAGTAGTCGATGACGTGCTGGTTGTGGATGATGTCGATTTCTCCACCGGTAATATTAACTTCAACGGAAATGTAGTCGCTAAGGGGATTGTTAATCCAGGATTTTCAATTACGGCGGAAGGCGATATAACCTGCAACGACACCGTCGAAGGCGCTGATCTCAAGGCTGGAGGCAACATTTTCGTAAAACGCGGAATCAAGGGGCTTGGGAAAAGCAGAATCGAGGCTGGCGGAAATATAATCGCCAGATTTATAGAAAGATGCATTGTCGAAGCCGGCGGGTCTGTTATCGTCGACGAGGCGTTGATTCATTCCGAAACATCCGCAGGCGTAACGGTTGAAGCCACTCACGCAAAGGGGAGTATTTTCGGGGGTACTATAAACGCCGGTAGTTTAGTACGGGCAAGTTATCTTGGATCTGAAATGGCGATTACTACTATTATTGAAGTTGGAGCTTCCCCACGGACCAGAAAACGACTTGAAATATTGAATACTGAGATTAGACAGAATAAATTTGAGTTTGAAAGTTCCATGAAAAATCTTGCTGTGCTTAAATCCCATCGCGACCGTAATCCGCTTTCTCCTGAACGCGAAGAAATGTTCCAGGGACTTCTCGAAAAAACCGCCAAATTGAAAGACAATATCGAGAAAGCAACCGAAATGATTGCCGGTTTACAGAAAGAGCTTCACACTTCCGGAGAAGGGCGTATCGAAGCAAGAAAATCCATTTTTCCAGGGGTTATTCTGGGGATCAAGGACGTCAAGAGGCGGATAAGAGAACCTATAGAAAAAGCCATCTTCGTGAAAGAGGGACCGGATATAGTCCTATCCACAGAAATCCCCTCACAATAAATTACTTCATAAATTACTTCATGAAAGAATAAAAAAACGGCGATTGAATCGCCGTTTGTCGATCAAGTTTATTTGTTACTAATCGATGCTGAAGTCGATACCGCCTTCATCGCCTGATTTTTCTTTTTCCGCGGGAGCTTCTGTCTGCACTTCAGCTTCTGCGGTGACTTCTACTATCGCACCATCGGTGGCCGGTTCAAAACCTCCCGGTTCATCATCAAATCCGGTAAGAGGTTCTTCCTGACGCTGGTACCAGTCGAGTTTTTCAAGCCTTTTTGTTACAAAAAATCTCGCCGCCGGGTGATCCTTCATCGAGTCGATAACCGCATTTGTCTTGCGCAGCTTGGCTTCAAGGGTCCGGCGGTCGTCGATCTCACGTTTTACCTGCCTCTGGAAATCACCTAACTGGTTTTCAAGTTTAGCGATATCGGCACGAAGCTCAGCTGCAAGTTTATTCTCGTTGTCGGCATGCTCCTGGCTGATTTTTATCTCGCGGCGAAGACGCCCTGCGTCGAGCTGTGCCTGCTTGAATTCCTCATCAAGTTTGCCGATCTCCCCGTCGAGACGCTGAGTTTCTTTTTCAAGCCCGACGTTCTCTTCTTCAAGCTTCGCGATTTCCTCGCGTATGGTCTTGTTTTCCTCGAGCTTTTCTTCCTTGCCCCTTATCGCAGACTGTAACTGCGACTCGAGCATGGCAATCTCTCTTGTCAATCTAATGCGTTCTTTATCAAGTTGGCGTTGATCCATGACCGTTTACCCATCGGGGAGCAGCCCCGAACAGTTATCCGTTTATCTATTATAAAACTTTGCCATAAAATGGGATTCGTATTCCGCTTTAATTTTCACGGCGCGGTTCACTGCGAACTGCACCTTGTCGCGCGCGCGTTTCTCAACCCGCAATTTTTCCTTCTCGGTTTCTATGGACGCTTCAAGCCTCGCCTTCTCGACTTCAAGCTTCTCGCGTTCCGACTGTACGAAATTTGAAGCGTTCTTGAACTTCCGCTCTTCTTTTTTCAGATCGGTTATCTCAAGGCGGCTTTTGAAGTTCTGGTTCTCTTTCCTGTCGAGACGCTCATTCAGTTCGTCAATATCTTTCTTGATATTGATCTTCTTAACCCTTAACCGCTGAAGGGTTTCTTTGTGCTCGATTACTTCCTTGGATTGATCCCATTTTTCCTGCTCGCTGGAATCTTTCCGAGTGGAGAGCTTTCGGAGTTTTTCCCTCAGCTCTTCTATCTCGCCTTCGGATACTCCCCCTCCTTCCGGCACGCGTTCTTCCTGAGTGGGATTCCCACCAGGTGAAGGTGTTGAGGGCATGGGAGCGGCAGCAACACGAAGGGGACGCTCGTTACGTACCTGGCGAGACATCTTGTCCTTGAGTTTCTGGTTCTCTTGCTCAAGCTTCCTGACTTTCTGGCGCTCAATCTCCAGTTTCAGGTTAAGCTCCCTGACCTCTTTTTCGAGCTCGGTGACCCGGTCGTTCGTCATTCAGGAAACCTCCACACAATAAATCATGTGGTGCTGAATATACCATTTTTCAGACTGAATTTCACAACCCGAAAATGGCTAAAATCACCACTTTCAGAATATTTCACCGTTAAGTGACCTGATATAGATACCAAACAGGTACGATTCTTCCCTTTCCAGTACAAGCAGCCTTCCTAAAAGTTCAGCTGTTAGCCCTCTCAGATCCGCCACCTTACTATTTTCTTCGCCCGTATTCCTGACCGCGATTATTTTTTCCAGCACTTTTTCTGTATATATATCCTGAAGCATCGAATTCTTATTCTGGAGCATAGTAAGGGTTCTCGACCGATCCCTGCGATGAACCTCAAAAGTCTCCTGAAACATCGCAATATCGCTTTCAAGTTCGGACTTCCGTTTCTTCAGCCGCTCTACTTCCGATGGACCCTCATTTGAAATTTCCATCTTCACCGCGGTACATCTCGATTTCAATGTCGCGACCCTCGATTCCTTCTTTAACCGTCCCTTCTTGAAATCAAGGTTCTGCTTGTGAAGCTTCTCGAGCCCGACAATAAGCTCCACGCGTTCAAGACGCAGCTTTTTTCCTTCACTGAAAATCCCGGAGATTTGGTCAAGGAGTTTCTCAACCTGCTGCGCCAGTTCCGCAACGGGCATTTCTTCCTTCATACGGTAATCGGAGATAATGCCGATTTTTTCAGCGACTCTCATGCCATTCAGAGATTCTCCAACCTCTGGGATGGAAACAGGGATATTCCCGGAATGGTCCTGATTGGGCACAATCGGGTTCTCGCGAGTCACGCCGTAATCCTCCTTAGTCCAGTATCATCCTGAACCGAGAATTATTGCTCTACCCTGCGGACTTCGAGTTCTCCCTTTAAAACCGATATCTGTTGTTCGAGAAGGTCTATTTTTCGGGACATCTGTTCTACAGGCAAGCCCTTGAGTTCGATACGGTCAGTCAGTTCAGCCATAAACTGCGGCAGAACAAACTTCCCATACCCCTCTGTATTCGAAATTCTATCGGTAAGGCTTACTGAAAGCATGCCCTTTTCGTCGAGTGTGAAATCAATTTCAACCTCCGCCCTGCCATCCTCCCGAAGCGTAATATTACTCAGCCCGACCTCGCCAACCAGCACATTTTCGCTGGCCTTGTCCGAATCGCCCTCCAGGACTGTGACGCGAAGGTTATCGAGGTTATTCAGCGTCGCGACAAAATGCTTCTTCTCGCTGACCGGCGGAATCGCACCGGTCCCCAGGAAAGCACGGTAGCGGTCGGACGGCATTTCCATCCCTACTGACCGATCCAGACGCTTGATTTTGCGCGCGGCTTTCGCGTGAGCCGATTTTCTTACAGGCTTCTGCGCGGGTTTCACTGCTGTTGATTCTAAAACAGTCTCCTTAGAGACTTCCTTCTCAACAAACCCTTCCGGCTTTTCCCCGCCGGAAAGATTATCGTTTTCTTGAAATCCCGCACCTGTATTCTCTTCAGAAGCAATTTCGTCCCCGGTTGATTTGTCCTTTATCGCCATATACATCATCCGCCGAATTACAAATCTTACCAGAAATACCTCTAATCTTAAATAGTTTTCACTTAATTAATCCCCATGAAACGAACATAACTATAAAACTCGACGCCATTATTACCGATGCTGCCCGCAGCCTCCTTCCTTCCGGCGCAAGAAATCGCGCCATCAGGACAGCCGACGGGATAAATCCAAGACCCCAGAATCCGGAAGCAAGGAGGCTTACCATCAAAAATAACGGATAATAAGCAAGCATCCTGACAAGCAATACTGAACTTCCCAAGTCATTGAAACTGTAAATCCAGTTCCCTATCAGTACCGAAACACCAAACACAAGCCAGCATATAATAATGGATAAAAATATCCCCGGTCTGTATCTGTTGTCCGTTCCTTTTGAAATTCCCGACTGCCATACAAATTGCCACGATCCCTGTCCGGGATTTCCTCCTCTCACCGGCATGAAAATTCCCCTTTCAAGAATACCGGTTCCATCGCTTAACCGAATCGACGAAATCAGCCCGGCAACATGGTAGCCTTCTTCCGGGATTTCGTCCGGTGGACCAAGTATTTCCCATGGCTCGACTGCCATGGAGCTGACTTCCGGGAGGATCAGCTCGTATTCGCCCATAAGGTAGACAACCGACAGATGCGCCGACTCCGGAACGGTGATCTCTAAATTTTTCAGATCGCCCCTGTAATGATAAAAAATCGCCACACCGTTCCCTTCACCCGGTTCGCCTGACTCATTTAAATAAAATCCATACTCTGCGGTATTCAGGACATCCCAACCCTCGAAATCGCCCGTACCGGCATAATTCGCGGCAGGAAACTGATATCGGCGCGCGTCATTAATAGTTTCATGCCATCCTGCCTCGATCTGGCTGGTCGATACCTCGCTGGCCGCCACAAACAGCCACATCGGGATCTGGAATAATCCGCCGAGTATTTCCTTTTCCGAGTCATTCTGAAGGCGCCATCCGACCTGATCCATGTAATACTGGTTGATTCGATCCTCAACATTTGCCAATTGCCCACTGGCAAAAACAACCAGGGGACGCGAGTCCACAGATTCGACCGATAGCGCCCCTTCCATCCCATCTTTTACAAAAATATACGAAGGCACATCGCGAATCCCGGTATCTACAGGCCCAATCAATGAATTATCGATGAATTCGGAAATATCCCAGTCGGAAACGCCTTTCTGCTCCATCACGACAATATGCACCCCGCCTTCGGCAAAGGCTTTATGCTGAGGCAGCAACAAGATTGCCATAACGAATATCGCCGTGCAGACTAAATATCTCACGCGATGATAGTACCACAAATTATATATACATTGAATTAATTCAGGTGGACGATGCCGTTAATCGGGCTCCCTCGGAAAAAGAATCGGGAAGGTCGCCGGCCCTGACCTCAAGCACCTGGTGCGCATCCGAAACAGCCCCGACAATTTTACCGGGCATGAGGTTCCTGACAAGTTTTACGATATTGAATTCCTTGTCAAGGAAAACCACGTCTATCGCGAATCGCATGAAGAACATATGAATGGAATTGCATGGCCGGATCAAAAGCCCATTCCGGTTCTGCGGCGGTTTCTGTCCCATGAATCCGATAAACCTTGTTAAAAATGTACCTGCGAGTCTGCATTTGACCGACTCGCCATTTTCAGAGGTGAGGATCAAGTCATTCTGTAAATCAGCCATCTCCAATACTCCCGGCGGATCTGTTTATCTTATATAGAATCGTTTTTCCCCAATTGCTCAATAACTGATAGTACCGCTGGACCAAGCAGGACGATCATCAACGCCGGCAACACAAAGAAAACCAGCACGAAACTCATCTTGAGCGGAGCTTTCATGGCGGTCTCCTCGGCACGTTGTTTTCGCCTCAGGCGCATCTGGTCGGATTGCACGCGGAGCACGTTCGCGATACTCACGCCAAGTTTATCGGCCTGGACGAGAGCGGAAATAAACTGGCTGACATCCGGCGAATCGATCCTCGTAGCCATTGCCTTCATTGCATCACGCCGTGGTTTACCCATCCTGACCTCGTGAAGCACTCTGCCGAACTCTTCCGCCAAAGGTCCCTTCATTTTCTCGACGACCTTACTCAAAGCCATGTCGAATCCCAACCCAGCCTCGACCGATACGGTCAGCAGGTCAAGCGCGTCCGGAAGCTTTCGCTGTATTTCGGATTTCCTCGCCCCGACACGTCCCTTAAGCCACATATCCGGCATGAAATAACCGATTAAGCCGCTGAAAACCAATATCCCGACACCCTTCAGCCCCCCGGCTTTGCTCATAACTCCCACGGCGCTCATCATACCGGGAAGACCCACAGCGAGCAGAATCTGCATTGTCACGAATGTACTGGCTTTGATCCTGAGACCGGACTGCTGAATCTTTCGCTTGGTTTCCTTCGTTACCTCAGCCGGGGTGATTTTTGTAATCAGCTCAGAGAACTTCTCGATTATCGGCTGGATAATCCTTTCGGAAAAAGGTTTCGAGAGTTCAAGCTCGGTTAGATCAACCGATTGCGGATTGCGCGACATTTCGCGAAGGCGTTCCTCGAACGTTTTCTGCCCTGCTTCCTTGTTCGAGAAAGCAAATCCCATCGTTATAGCGAATCCAAGAATAAATAATGCAATTACAATAAACATTTCGGCCTCCCAACTAGACCTTAATATCCACAATTTTCTTGATAAAGAATCCGCCAATCGCCTGGAGGATAAAAGCCGCGCCCAGCATCAGTTTTCCTAACAGTGTGGTAAATAATGGCATCATAAACTCAGGGTTCATCATGTATATCCCGATAGCCATCGCGGGCGGCATAAGGGTCAGAATGATTCCCTGGAGTTTGCCCTGAGCCGTAAGGGTATTGATTTCGCCTTTAATTTTTATCCTGTCGCGAATCGTATGGACGATTTTATCGAGAACCTCTGCAAGGTTGCCGCCGATCTGGCGCTGAATCTTAATGACCGTGACGACAAGGTCGAGGTCTTCGGACGGCACTCGTTCGGCAAGCCCATCAAGAGCCTGTTCTATCGGATATCCGAGATTGGTCTCTCTCAGCATCCTTCTGAATTCCTGCGCGATCG